>JAUSJK010000022.1 GCA_030647255.1 bacterium | reverse complement strand
TATACTTTATCTACATATATAACGTCATATTGTTGAGTGTAGTCATCCTGGTAAGTCCCGATGTTACTTCGGGACGCATCCAGGATCGTTGTCAATCAGTTAACTACGATTCTGGACAAGCCAGAATGACGAAAAAAGTTTTATAAAACTATAATGAATATTTTGCACGCAATTGTTTTAGGTATCGTCGAAGGGGTGACTGAGTTTCTTCCCATTTCATCGACCGCACATCTTATTCTGGCAAGTACTTTTTTAGGTCTCCATCAGACTGAGTTTATAAAACTTTTTGAAGTGGTGATTCAATCAGGAGCAATTATTTCAGTCGCAGTATTATATATACATTATATACTCAAGCATAAAGAGGTTCTGATAAAGGTGATGATTTCTTTCTTGCCCACGGCAGTTATCGGACTTTTATTTCATAAAGTGATTAAAACTGTTTTTTTTGAGTCGACTATTTTAATTGCTCTGTCTCTCGTTGTCGTCGGAGTCGTCTTTCTGATTATCGAGTATTTGGTCAAAGAGGAGAGATTGAGTTTACATAAAACGATAAAAGACATTTCTCCTTTTCATGCTGTTGTCATAGGTATTGCTCAGGCTTTGGCCATTGTCCCCGGAGTATCACGAGCAGGCATCGTCATGGTCTCCATGATGAGTATGGGAGTCAAACGAGATGAAGCGGCTATGTACTCGTTTCTTTTAGCCATACCGACGATACTGGCCGCGTCGGCACTCGATCTTGTCAAGACAGATCCGCGCATCATATTCGGCTCATCCAACCTCATCCTTCTTTCCGTTGGATTCGTTACCTCCCTGATTACCTCATATGTTACAGTCAAATGGCTCATCAAGTACTTACAAAAAAATACTCTCACCGCATTTGCCGTATATAGAATACTATTAGGGATCTCCATTTTACTTGTCGTCAAGTATTATCTTGGATGAACTTCCTTTTTTATCTACACTTAGTTATAGTTTAGCTTGATATAATTGATACAACCGCGTTCGTAGCTTAACTGGATACCCGCCCGCCTCGCAAGCGAGAGCGTTGCGGGCGGGGAGCACTAAGAATGTTTTATACATATGTTCTCAAAAGTAAAAAAGATAATGATTTATATATTGGATTTACAGATAATTTAAAGAAGAGATTTGAAGAACATAATAGAGGACTAGTAGATGCAACAAGATATAGAATACCGTTTATACTAGTCTATTATGAAGCCTGTCTTGCAGAGACAAAAGCTATACAAAGAGAAAAGTACTTTAAAACTGGATTTGGAAGAAGATTCTTGAAAAGTAGAATATGATCATAGGTAAATGTTTCAGCATTCGTAGCTTAACTGGATAGAGCACTGGGTTCCGAACCCAGCGGTTGGAGGTTCAAGTCCTCTCGAGTGCAGGGCCGATAGCTCAATGGTAGAGCACTGCATTCGCATTGCAGGGGTTGGGAGTTCAAGTCTCCTTCGGTCCACATATCATGCCTAGGCTAACTTCTGGATTTCTTTTGTATAATAGTTTGAGTATAATGAGCGTCTGTAACTCAGCGGTAGAGTGCCACTCTTATAAAGTGGAAGCCCTTGGTCCGAATCCAAGCAGACGCACTTTTTTTTGCCGAGGTAGCCAAGGTGGTCACGGCGGTGGTCTGAAAAACCTCAGATGCGTGTTCGACTCACGCCCTCGGCACACGGTCCGAACTGGTCTGTCTCAAATGTATGAATAGATTGATATATCGGGCTAATTTTAGCTTCAAAAAGTGTTCGACTAATATCAATGTCCATTTGGTACTTGACAAATTCTGATTTTCTGATATTCTGATTTTATGGTAAATATACAAGGAACAGCAGTAATAAGGGATCGAGGACAGTTAACTATTCCCGAAAAAATAAGGGAGTTTCTTAAGTGGTCGTCGCCTAATTCAGTTGTATCCCTTATCACAGTCTCAAGGGATGAACTAGTAATTAGACCTTTTGAGGGAAAAAAACAGATAGACTGGTCTATCATTTGGATGAATATTGAATTAAGTCGATCTTATGTTGGTAAACGGGGCAATTTGTCGAGCTTTATTACTTCAGACAGAGAAAATCACTAACTTATGAAATTAAAAAAACCTCTAGTTATAGACTCTTCAGTAGCAGTTAAATGGCTCAACAAACATGATGAAAACTATACAATTCAAGCTGATAAAATTCTTAAAGATGTCCAAAATGAAAAAGTCTATCTAGTGATGCCAGAGCTAGCTAAATATGAAGTAGGAAACGCTCTTCTTTACAAACAAATGCCTCTACAGAATGTGCTCGGATCATTAGCTACTTATTATAGTATCCCCATTCAATTTATGCCTCAAGATCAACGGCAGGCTCAAAGCGCAATACAAATAGCCTATGAAAATAAAGTGACTTTTTATGATGCTTCTTTTATGGCTTTAGCAAAGGAACAACAAGCAGATTTAATTACAGATAATCCGAAACATCAAAAAAAGAAAATTAACGGACTCAGTGTAATTCCTCTAAAAGACTATTAGCCACTGAATCTTTCTTTTAGTTCACTTTTTTCGTATAATAGGCTCTAGAGTATTTATCTGGTCTAGGTTTGAAGAGAGTGTAAAATTATAATACCAGCGGTGGTAGTTCAGCGGTAGAATGTC
>JAUSJK010000035.1 GCA_030647255.1 bacterium | reverse complement strand
ACAAAGATTCGCTCGCGGTACCTGTGCGGTTGGGCTTTGAGAATATAGCAAGAATTACTATAACTAATGGTGAAGCCCTGGAGGTTTTTGTAAGACAGTTGCAGTGAGGTAGGTTCGCACATCCTCCACGACAAAGAGCTAGATTGGAATCAATATAAAAGCGAGGCACAATGCCTCGTTTTTGTTATAATGAATGTATATGAAAAAAGTAGTACTACTCTACGGTTTATTTGCAAAAGAAATTGCCACACTCCCTGAGTGCAATCCTAATGATGAGAGGAATTGGATGGGATGGATAAAAAAACAACTCACCGAGCTGGGTTATTATGTTGTGTGTCCGATTATTCCAAAAGTTTGGGAGGCTCCACTATATAGTGAATGGAAAAAAGTGCTTGATGAAGCCGTGATCGATGAAAATACTGTCTTGGTGGGGCTCAGTGCTGGCGGTGCGGTTTGCGTGAAATACATCACTGAAGAGAAGAAGGTTATTAGTAAGCTTATTCTCATTGCCCCATCATATTGGTCCAAGAGAGAGGACGGTTTTCCTATCACCGACGATTTTGTTAATTTTAAGATTGCTGACGATACTAAAAAACAAATAAAGAACGGGACAATAATTTTTGTTTCAGATGATGATCCACTCGCCGGGACTCAAGAAGCTGTAAAGATATACGAGAGAGAGCTCGACGCAACGGTTGTACGTTTTGTGGATAGGGGGCATTTTTCATTTCATATTAGAACTTTTCAGGAATTGCTCGAGGAGATATTGAAACCGCATGAAGAATGATTTTCTATTTTGTCGATGAGATGTCTGAAAAAATATTATGTCGCCTGAAAAATTAGCCCAGAAAATCAATGAAAGTATATGTAATTGGGCGAAAGATGATGATAAGTTTGTAGTTGCTATAGATGGCTATACGGGAATTGGCAAGACAACCCTATTAAGCGCTCTTACAGCTCTAAACTCAGACATATTGCCAGTGAATAGGGATGACTTTGTTTTTTCGAGGAAAATAGTTGCGAAGAAGCTAGTCAAGGCAAAAGATAAATCAAAAGTTTGGGAATTGGAAGTATGTGATGATAGAAAGTTAAAAAAGTTTATCGAAGCTTTCAAAAAGAAAAATCGCTCCATATATTTGGTAGACACATACAATAACATTTCTGGAGAAGTAAATATTCCAAAGGTTTTCGACCTCACTAAAAAAATAATGGTGATTGAGGGTGTATTTATGTTTCATCCAGAGTTTTTACTGGGTACGTTATGGGATAAGCGTGTTTATTTGAGTGGTAACCTTGCCAAAATTGACCAGAGGAGAGTTAAGCGAGAAAAAGAAAAATGGGGTAAAGATTATTTTCCGGAAACTCATCCTGATTCATACCTTCGGCATGTGATAATTGGATTAAAAAGATACGCCGAACTCTACAAACCAGGAACAGTTGCTGATTTAGTTGTGAATGTCGATTGAATCGATGAATCATTTTTCTAAATATGAGCTCTCACTTCCTCCACGACAGAGAGCCACTAAAGAGTCCTTGTGAAAGCAAGGATTTTTTAGTACATTGAGTGGGATGTTCGGACCCCTCTTTTTAAATGATTATTTATGGAAATTAGCAAGGAGGATTTTGATAAGTTGAGGGAGCTTGAAGAGTCACTTTGGCGCCCTGAAACTCGATTTGATAACGAGTATATGAATCGGGTTTTGGCGGCTGACTTCTTTGAGTTTGGAAGGTCGGGCCATGTGTATAAGAGAGAAGAGACGCTTGGTGCGCGCCAGCAGCCAATTAATATTGCACTACCTTTTAATGAATTCAATATTCGTCTTATCGATACGGATGTTGCATTGGTTACATATTTGAGCGAGGTGCAATACGATGAAAAAGAGCTAGGCAACAGGAGTTCCGTTTGGCTAAAGGAGGATGGTGAGTGGAAGCTTAAATTTCATCAGGGAACACCTACTATTAGATAAGGACCACCATGATCGTTTCGCTGGATGCCTTGACGTGAAGAGCCACTAAAGAGTCCTTGTAAACGCAAGGATTTTTTAGTACTGTAAGTGGGATATTGCGCACATGGAAAAGATAAGAATAAAAAAAGTTGTATGCTACGTCACTCAGGGAGAAAAGCTCCTCGTATTTCGCCATGTCGATTATAGTTATGAGGAGGTAGGCATCCAAGTGCCTGCGGGTACTATCAAAGAAGGTGAGATGCCGGAAGATGCTGCGCTGCGGGAGGTTGCCGAGGAGACTGGCTTGCATGATTTTGCTTCTGTAACTTTTCTTGGCACCCAAGAATATGACTTGACACCATATCGGCCTGAAGTCCAGGAGCGGCATTACTTTCATCTGGAGTTTAGCGGCAGTACGCCTGAACGATGGCTTACCGAGGAGACTCATGATGGCCTGGGTTCGGCTACGCAGCTTGAGTGCTTCTGGATTAATCTAAAGTCGGCGCATATATTACAGTCGGGGCAAGGAGCAGTGCTTTATAAGTTATATCCATAAAAATATGCACGAATACTACCAGGTTTGGTTCAGCGCCGAGAATGAAGAGCAGGCAAGAAATATTCTTGTTACTTTGACAGGTCAAAAACTTATTGTTGGGGGAACTATTCTGGGTGGTCCATCTCATTTTTGGTGGAAAGGCAAGGAGATTGATATGGACTACGCATATATTATGGGTTTTACAATTAGTGAAAATCGAGGAAAGATTGAAGAGGAGTATGTAAAAGTGAGTAAAGAGGAAATACCGATGGCGACGTTTATTAAGATGGAGGGGAATGAAAAATTTCTCAATTATATTTTCGAGAATACAAAATAGGATAGTCAATTAAGTATAGTGGTGCTCGGGGTAGGGTAAACTCCTTATTTTGAAAAACAGGTTCTCACGTAGTCCACGACAGAGAGCCAGAGAAAAAAGTCCCATGTATTGGGTCTTTTTTCGTTACCTTAAGTGAGATGTTCGAACTCTTTCTTCATTACCTAAGTAATTTGCACTTCAAGCGGTAGTAACATACAATTACGCATACAAAATCAGTGCTTTAAAAATGGTCAACTTCAACTTATGAACAAGAAAGGAAAAATTCTCATTACTGACTCTCTTTTTATTTTCCGCGAACATGAGAAGATGCTTTGCGATGTAGGGTATGAAGTTGAGCGCCTTGATAAGCCAGATTCAACAGAGAATGAGCTTATTCAAGCCGTGAAAGGTAAGGTCGGCTACATACTTGGCGGCATTGAAAAAATAACTGATAAGGTAATTGATGCTGCGGACGAGTTGAAAGCGATAGCCTTTACTGGAGCGGATTGGCGAAACTTTATTCCTGGTCATGTCCAGGCAACTGCAAGAGGTATCTCTATCGCAAGTACGCCAGGTGCGAATACATATGCCGTAGCGGAATATACTGTAACGATTATCCTTGCAATGACACGTAACATTTTTGAATTGGGTCGTACTGGTGAAAAGAAATTCCAAACAGTCCATTCACTCAATGAACTTACTGTGGGCGTCGTTGGTATGGGACATATTGGCACCCGAGTTACGAAGATCCTTATAGCTCTAGGTGTAAAAAAAATCCTTTATTACAGCAGAACTCGCAAACCTGATATTGAACGAGATGGGGTTGAATTTGTAGATATGGAGACCTTGCTTCAAAATAGCGATATCGTTACACTCCATGCTTCTAAGGAAGTCGGAGCAGACTTTATTGGGAGAAATGAATTATCAAAAATGAAAGACAGTGCATTACTCGTGAACTGCGGCTTTACAGGTGGAGTAAATGTGGAAGCACTTTTCCAAGAATTGAAAACCGGGCGAATAAGAGCCGCACAAGATGACCCCATGGGAGACGATCGATTTGGCACTCTGCCGCTTTCAGTTTGGTTTAATTCAAACTCGCATACTGCCTTCAATACCTTTGAGGCTAATAAAATAGCGAGCGACATGTCTACGGAGTCATTGATTAATCTACTTTCTGTGGGTATGGATCAATATAAAGTTAACTAAAGAATAGGAGCTACTTCATATAAAGAAGTATAGTGCTGTGCAGGGTAGGGTAAACTGTTTATATCGCAAAAGCGGTTCTCACGTCGTCCACGACAGAGAGCCAACTAAATTCACGCAATGCTATGCGTGTTTTTTGTTTGACCCAAGTGGGATGTCGAACCCTATCTATCAGAATATTAAAAAAATCAAGAGCGACAGGATGTGGTCATGTAGCGATCCATGCCGATTCGGAAAATGCGCAGTACAAGCGCTCTATAAATCTCTCGGGATGA
>JAUSJK010000018.1 GCA_030647255.1 bacterium | reverse complement strand
ATTGACGTCATAGCTATTAGTTTATCTGCCAAACAAATATTTCCTAAATCAGGAGAATATTCCTTATATAGACTTCCCAATATACCCGCTCCCTTTACAACTCTTTTTTGTAGTTGGAAGCCATAAAAATTATCGAGAAGTTTAATTACTCTTGCTTCTTTTTCAGGTTTTGCACCATCTATTAATTCTGAATATGATACTTCTGAAATTGCAGGTTTGAAAATATCCGAATACCACAAATCAAGTTGCTGTGATATTGCGTCGTGCATATAGTCATTCAACAGGTACTCAATCATGCAGGAGTCAAGTAGTAAATATTCCTGTTCTTTGTTAGATGGAGACATTATTATTTATCATTAGACCCTCTTTAGAAGCTTTTTTCATTTCAATTACTATCGCTCTGAAAGATTTGCCTTTGCTTATCTTAGCTGATTTAATTTCAACCACAACACCCTCATCTCCAATTTGGAGTACCGCATTAACTTTCTTCATTTGAGATTGAATTTGTTTTGCTCCCATACTTTTATGATAACAGAAAAAGCACTAATCAAGTCAAGAACTAACAACATTCATTCAAGCACATTATACTACTTGATGAACAATGTAACTATTAAAGGATATGATAAAAATCATAAAAAAGAATTTCAAAGTTTAATATGTAGGAACTTCTTGGTATCATTTCTTCATGGAAAATAGGAAAGTTAAAAATATAACAAGAAAAAAATATATTATTCTTGCTTTTTTTGTAGTTGTTCTTTTTGGGGCCTTCTTCCTTATATTTTGGCGTAAGTCTGCCATAAATGAAAAAAGTTGGGAGAAAATAAAATCGGAGTTTTCGAAATGTACTGTTAAATCTGCTAGCCAAGGACATAGTCGTCGTGTTGAAGTCAGCCTTAAAGACGGAACTCAATTATCTGCTATAGAACCAAAGATAGGTGATATAGTACATATAGTTAATGAGACTGAAAAGAAATGCGGAGAACAACCGTCTTTTATTACGGAATAGTAATATAATTTAATACCAGATACTAGCCACTTACTTCTATCTTCTTTTGCGCTATAATAGACGATCATATGGATGAGAATATACCGTTGCTACAAAATAAACTGGAAATGCTGGAGAAAAAAGCCGATCTTCTCGGAAAAAAGATTGAACTGACTAATCTCGAGAAACAGACATACGAAGCCACTTTCTGGCAGGACACACAAAATGCGACAAAGATCATGAAACATATAAACTCCCTGAAAAAGCAGATCGAAGACGTCGAGATGATGCGACTTCTTTTTGATGAAAAGGAATACAAAGATGCGGAAGTACTCATCAATAAATACGAAATCTTGATGTTTTTATCTGGGAAACACGATAAAAGCGACGCTATCTTTTCCATCCACGCCGGTCAAGGCGGAACAGAAGCAATGGATTGGGCAGGTATGCTCTACCGTATGTATACGAGATTTTTTGAACGGAAAGGCTGGAAATTCGAAGAAATCGACCGGGTCGCAGGAGAAGAGGCCGGAATAAAAAGCATCATTGTCAATGTCTATGGAGAGTTTGCGTATGGATATCTCAAAGTCGAAGCCGGTGTACACAGACTCGTCCGCCAATCACCGTTTAACGCTGATAAACTCAGACAAACATCGTTTGCGCTTGTCGAAGTACTGCCTATCATAGAAAACCAGGAAATTGAAATCAAAGACGAAGAAGTGCAATGGGAATTTTATCGAGCAGGTGGACATGGAGGGCAAAATGTAAACAAAGTCTCAACTGCCGTCCGCCTTATTCATAAACCGACGGGAATCATCGTGACCTGCCAAACAGAGAGATCTCAATTACAAAATAGAGACAACGCCATGAAGATACTGCGATCAAAGTTGTGGCAAGTCCAACAGGATGAGATGCAAAACACTATCGCTTCATTTAAAAAAGAAAAAATTGCCTCCTGGGGAAGACAGATACGCTCCTACGTCCTTCACCCCTATAAACTAGTAAAAGATTTACGGACAGGGTACGAAACATCTCAAGCAGACAAAGTTCTCGACGGCGAAATAGATAGTTTTATCGAAGCATTCCTAAAGAAATAAAAGTTAGGTGTTAGGAGTTAAGAGTTAGAAGTTAAAAACACATCGTCATTCTGGGGATCCCGAGGTTTGACGTCGGGAGACTCCAGAATCGTAGTTAATTCGTTGGCAACGATCCTGGACAAGCCAGGATGACACGAAGAAAACTTTCAACTTGTTTTTTTAAAAAAATATTGCTAACCTAATAGGTATGGTACACGATGCATCCTCGGACAACCTCATTCGCTCACTCGATACGGCAGACACAAAATTGCCCATTAAAATGTTTGTCGTCGCTCTTGTTGCCGTACTTGTTGTAGGAGTAGGAGCGGGATATGCAGTGAGTCAAGCCCGTGGAGGTTCAACGACAGGTGGAGCCAGTAAAGGACCCGTGCAAAAGACAGCCGGCACACAGAATACAAAAATATTTAAGGACAAAGCTGAGGGCATATTGAAAGAAGGTGGAGTAGAAGGAGAAGGCAGTTTTCATCTGGAAAGACCGGGTGGCACATCTCAAAACGTATATCTCACCTCTTCTTCTCTTGACCTGTCAGGATATATAGGCAGAAAAGTAAGAGTACAAGGAGAAACATTTAGCGCAGAAAAAGCCGGATGGCTCATGGATGTCGGGTATGTCGAAGTTCTTCAGTAAAAACAATACTATCACAAGATGATCCAATTTGAAAATGTTACAAAAAAATATCTCTTGGGGACGACTGCTCTCAGTCAAGCCTCATTTCAAATTGAAGACAATGAGTTCGTGTTCTTAGTCGGCCCTTCAGGCGCGGGTAAAACCACTATTCTTCGACTACTACTAAGAGATTATCTGCCAACAGGCGGTTCAATAACGGTTGACACGATGAATATTTCTTCAAAAAAATTTCGGCAAACGGAAAAATTGCGCAGAAAGATAGGTTTTGTCTTCCAGGATTTTAAAATTATTCCCGAAAAAAATGTTTTTGAAAATATTGCCATCAGTTTGAGAGTCCTCGGAAAACAACCACATGACATGAGATCAAAAGTAAATGACGTCCTCAAGCTTGTCAATTTGGAAGGAAAAGAAGAAGTTTTTCCAATACAACTATCTGCCGGCGAACTACAACGCGTAGCTATAGCCCGGGCCATCATTGGCGACCGTGATATCTTACTCGCTGATGAACCAACGGGTAATCTTGATCCAAAAACTACCTGGGAGATCATCAAGATTTTCCACAAACTGGAAGGGAAAAAAACTATTATTATCGCCACCCATAATACTGACATCGTCAATAGTTTAAAAAAAAGAGTGATCGTACTTAAAGACGGAGCCATCGTCAAAGACGTAAGAAAAGGAGGGTACGATATATGACAGATCTTCTTACATCAATCCGCAGAACCCCCTATCAGTCTCTCGCTGCCTTTTTGATCCTTTTTTTCACTCTTTTTCTTTCTACGACCATCCTCATATCAATGAGTTTTTTGCACGGCATTCTTGGCTATGTGGAGACTCGTCCTCAAGTAACCGCCTATTTTCAGCAAAAAATAAGTCAGTCAGATATTTTTAAAATCAAAGACGATCTTACCAATTCTGATAAAGTGGAGTCCGTCAAGTATATATCCAAAGATGAAGCATTTAAGATTTACAGCCAGTTGAATAAAGACAATCCGCTCCTTTTGGAGATGGTTTCATCGGATATACTTCCGGCGTCTCTTGAGATATATGCCAAAAAACCGAGCTATCTTCCCGAGATCGCTGCATTTCTCCAAAAACAGCCGGGTGTAGACGAAGTTCATTTTCAGAAAAATATTGTCGACCGGCTACTCATTCTCACCTCAATTCTCCGCCGGACTACCCTCCTTTTCTTTGTATTTCTGATTTTGATGTCGACGGTAGTACTCACCACTACGACACTTTTTAAAGTGGCCATGAAAAAGGAAGAAATAGAATTGTTAAAACTTCTTGGAGCCAGTAATTGGTATATTAGAAAACCTTTTGTTCAGGAGGCGATCTTTTTTGGATTCTTAGCGGCCATAACCTCGTTTGCAATCATAGTGACGGCTCTCTTATACAGCGAACCTTTTCTTAGTTCGTATCTCAGAGGCATATCTACGCTGAGTATTGCCTACAATTCGTATCAAATCATCGTCTGGCCACTTAATCCTTTATTTTTGGGAATTTGTTTTTCACTTTCGGCAGTGTTTGGTATGGGACTCGCCTTTTGGGGAAGCTACATCGCAACGGGAAAATACTTAAAATAACTCTGCATTGATTACATTCGTGCGAAATTTGTATAATGACATTATGAGATATAAATTCGCTATCATAGTTCTTCTTTTATTTCTTCTTATATCTCCTCGAATACTTAGAGGTCAAGAGAATCAAGATCAAACAACCGCTTTACAAAAACAAATTGCAGACTATCAGCAAAAACTGATAGAAATCCGCCAGGAAAAAAATACACTTTCCTCTCAAATTCAGTACATGGATACGCAAATCTACTTGACAGGATTGAGAATCCAAGATACGGAAGCGACGATTAAAAAAATGCAAAAGGAAATCGATCTTTTGACTTCTCGCATCGAAGGTTTGGACAGTTCTCTTGACCATCTGTCACAAACACTTCTCGAACGACTGATTGAAGGATATAAAGCCCGCACGATGACCGTATTTGACATCGTGCTCGATAGCCAAAATGCGAACGAATTTATCAATCAGGTGAAATATTATAAAACGGCAAGAGATAATAATCAGAAGCTCCTCGTACAGGTACAGGAAACCAAACTCAACTTTGAAGACCAAAAAAAAATACGGGAAGATAAAAAAGTCCAGCTTGATAAATTGACAACTACTCTCACTTCTCAAAAACATGACCTTGACGTACAAAAAGTACAGAAACAAAAACTCCTCGCCGATACTCAAAATGATGAACAGACATATCAGAGTTTGCTTCAACAAGCTCAAACCCAATTAAGCGCCTTTAAAACATTCGTTAAAAGTTCCGGCGCAGGCTCGGTTATTGGAGCAAACGAATTTGGTAATGGTTCAGACGGTGCTTATTTTTCACAAAGAGATGTTCGATGGGCCAGTCAAACAATAGGAAACTCCTCGGATAATATTTTAAACGTAGGCTGCCTCCTTACATCAATTGTTATGGTACTTAAAAAGAACGGCGTTGATATTAATCCCTCCGCCATCGCATCAAACTCTAATTATTTCTCATTAAATACTGCGTTTATGAAGTTTCGGACAAGTTTTAATCCATGGCCGGGTGGTTTAAATAACTCACAGATATCAATTGCCGACGTTGATAATGAACTCAACCAAGGACATTATGTGATAGCGGGTATTAATTATGGACCTTGCAGAGGAAATTCGGACCATTTTGTCGTACTCACAAAAAAGGATGGAAATGATTACATTATGCATGATCCTCTCTACGGGCCTGATATTAAATTTAGCTCCCATTACTCACAAGTCTGCTGGGCAGAAACATTTAAATAAACTTTGTCGATTATAATCCATTGACCATTGTTTGTGTTCCTTCTAG
>JAUSJK010000015.1 GCA_030647255.1 bacterium | reverse complement strand
GACCACACCTATTTTTTCGTGCATCAAGGGGTCGGAGGCGTCTATGACATGGAGGAGTAAATCCGCATGTATAGACTCCATAAGCGTTGACCTGAATGCATTGATGAGGGAAGGCGGCAGATTTTGAATAAATCCGATCGTATCGGACACAAGTATTTCGGGATAGGGATTCATATGAATGAGTTTTCCTATGTGACTGTCGAGTGTGGCAAATAATACATTTTCGGCGAGCTTATGTTTGCCTGTCAGCCCGTTGAAAAGAGTTGTTTTGCCCGCATTTGTGTAGCCGACGATGGAGACACTTGTAAACCCGTTGTCCTTTCTCCGGATGAGTTTTCGTTCTCTGTCCTGTTCGACTTTGGCGAGTTTTTCCTCGATTTTTTTCATCTGGTCCCGCCAATGGCGCTTCATGAGCTCGACATTTGTTTCTCCTAAGCCCCGGGTGCCGATGCCTCCGCCTTGTCGGGAGAGAAGATTGCCTCCGAGCCCATACATGCGGGGTCCCATATGCCGCATACGGGCGAGATTTATCTGAAGTTTCGCCTCCGCCGATTGCGCGTGTTTGTCAAAGATGTGCAAAATGAGGTCGACTCTGTCCCAGACGCGTATAGTCGGGTTGACTTTCCAAAACATCTTTTCCAGTTCAAAAAGCTGTCCTGAGGGAACGACGGCATTGAGTACTACCGTATCTATCCTTTCATCTTGGATAATCTGGACGATCTCTTCAGCTTTTCCTCGGCCGACGTAGGTCGCCGGATCGGGGTGTCGTTTTCTTTGGATGATACGCACAATCGTTGCTCCACCGTATGTCTCAACAAGCGATTTCAGTTCTTCCAAATCATACAGACCCGACCGCTGATCGAACACAGGTGGTACGACATTGACGAGAATAAATCGGTGCGACGAACTATTTGACATAGAAGGTAATTATACAGGTAATATGGCCCGTCATCCTGGTAAGTCCTTCGGTTTTACTTAGGACGCATCCCGCCGGGCAGAGCCCTCTGGGCGGCGCCAGGATCGTAGTTAATTCATTGATAACGATTCTGGACAAGTTCTTCGGCTTCGCTCAGAACTAGCCAGAATGACGTTAAAAATTCTGAATTCTAAATTCTGAACTCTCAATTGGTATAATATCTCTATGAATCCTACTGGTCCTGTGCTCTTTGCCGGTGCGATGAAAAATAAAAAATTCGTTATCTTATTCATTCTTTTCTCATTTCTTTTTTGGTTATTACAGTTTATCTGCCAATACTTTTTTCTTTCTGACCGGGATATAGGCTACTCGTTTATCCGTAGTTTTTCCCTTACTGGAGCCCTATTCATAAGCATATCCTTGTTTTCAAGCGCCGTATTTAAATGGCATCCTCAGTGGGCTAAATACTGGACAATCCGCCGGGCTCTGGGAATCGCCGGAACTATTTTTATCTCGTTTCATATTCTTTTTGTCGAACACATTGTGTTTCAATGGAATCTCAGGAGCGTATTTTATTCACTCAATCCATTAGAAAATCCCGTTATCTTCGGCGCTATCGCATTTCCCATATTTTTCGTCATGGGCGTGACCTCAACTGACTGGGCGCTCATCAAACTCGGGGGAAAAAGGTGGAAGACAATCCATAGGTTTGTATATCTTGGCTATTATGCGGCCATTTTTCATTATCTACAGATGAATCCGGTTGCCTTGCAAAATATCTTCGGCTATCTCTTGTTACTTCTTACTTTTCTTGCCTTGACCGGGGAGTTGTATTGGTTTATTCGTATCGCCGGAAAGAATAGATTTATGACTCTGGGAGCGAAAGTAGGTTTTGCCATCATTCTTCTTTACCTCATTACTGCGTATTTGGTATTTTTTAGGAAGTAAATTATCAATAATATATTATGATTATAAGTTAAAAAATAAATATGACGATTTTTTCGACCAAAAAGGAGTCTTTAAGTTCCAACTATAATAGATTTTATAGCTTTCTTAAAAATGGAGAAAAAGGCGATATTGTTATTGATAAGATAAGACGAAACAGAAAAGAATATAATTACGTCAGAAAATTAAGAAAGTTAAATGACTAGGACTTAGTATTTCTTCTTACTCTTCGGAGGCAAAGTCATTTCCGTTTTGAAAAATATCTTGGATAAGAAGTAGTTCTTGCTGAGGAGTGAGAATATCATTTGTACTTCTATTTTGTTCCATGTACTTTCGACTTTGAAAGGAATAAAAGGCTAAGTATGCCGCCTGAGATGCCTAAAAGAGCGCCTCCAATAACATCTGTTGACCAGTGCTCACCAAGACTCACTCGGGAGACGAGCATCACTCCCATGAACATGCCCATCGTAATAAGAAGGAAGTATCTAGAGATCTGGGGTAATCGTCTGGATGTGGCGATAAGGTAGGCGGCGATAACCATGATAAATACGCTTCTCATGGCGTGTCCGGAAGGATACGAATATCCAGGTTGAATATAGGTACTGGGGAAAAGAAACCCGAGGTCATATCGGAAAAAAAAATAGGGAGGTCCGGGATGGGTGAGGAAGCCTTTGCCAATGATTTCAACGACATGAATAAGAGCAAATATACCAATAGTGAGAAACCCTACAAGTTTTCTTCTTATCATTAAAAGTAAGACTAATACGATCATCGTTACCTCAAAACTGCCGATGAGGCTAAGATATGAGAGGAGAGTGTCGAGGTCCTTGGGAATATTGTTTTGTATGCTGACAGTCGTATTGAAATCAAACTGGGTGAGCGTGTCTTTTTTGACAATAAAACTAAAAATTACAAACAATCCAAAAAAAACTCCAGACAAGATAAGGAAGGGGAGAGTTTTTTTATTTACAAATTTCCGATAAGGCATAAGTCTCTATTTTACTGTATTCTTTCCGAGAGCGTCGGGATATCGAATTATATCGTATTAACAGGTAGAATAATGTTACCAAAGGTAGAAGGAAACGGGAGACGCTAACAGGTTTACGAATGTTACCATACAAAGGTTAAAAGTTATGGAACATTCGTATGAACATGGCGTCTAAGAAGGAATATATAAAAGCG
>JAUSJK010000003.1 GCA_030647255.1 bacterium | reverse complement strand
ACGAGAGAATATGAATATATTGGCTGATTGCTTCGAAGCGCTTGTTGCGGCTATTTTTATAGATCAGGGATTCGACAAAGCCTACGAGTTTGTACTGAGACATCTTTTTGGAAATAAACTGAAAAGTATTGTGGATCAGCAGCTCTATCTTTCACCCAAAAGCCGTCTTCAAGAACACATTCAGGCTCATTACAAGATACTACCCATATACAAAGTTCATGTAGAAGACGGACCGGAACATAAGAAGAAATTTACTGTTGGAGTATATATAAAAAATAAACTGCTCTCAGAGGGATCAGGCTCATCCAAAAAACAGGCTGAAGAACAGGCGGCTAAAATTGCACTGGAAAATATAGGTTAAAAACGTTATAATGCACAGAATATGCCAGTAATGATACGACTCATGCGCTTTGGGAAAAGAAAATCGCCCTCATACCGCATAGTTGCTATAGATAAAAGAAAAAAAAGAGATGGGAGCTATATCGAAAATCTCGGTAATTTTAACCCGATGCAGGAACCGGTTACTCTTGAGTTTAAAAAGGAAAGAGTACAAGACTGGATTGGAAAAGGCGCACAGATGTCGGACACTGTCAGGAACCTTCTTAAAGGAAAACTCAAATAAACCCTATTCGAACGGATTATCTTTCGTTGGGTAGTCTACAGAAGTGTTTGAGTCGTCTTTGATTACAATCTTAACTTTGTCTTTGATAGATCGTAAAAGTTCAAGATCCTTCCCTTGAAGAAATTCCGTTGTTGTTTGGGTTTGGGCTAGAGGTGTCTGTTTAGCATAAAAATTAAGATCGAGCTTAAGATTCCCTCCTCCACGGGATGGCATGTCTATTTTTTCTATAGTTATAAGCCGTCCTCCTTCATATCGATATGATTGAATAAACTGCAAAAACGTCTGTTCATTGCCCACTCCATCTACAGCGATCGACAGTTTGCCCCCTTTCGATTTATCAAGGTTGATCGTATAGGAGCTTATTATAAAACCCGTTTTGTTTGATAGAGTTTCGATGGCATAAATAACGGAAAATAAATCCTCTGTTTCTGGCATAAGTTGTGTGAGAAGTTGATTCAAATCATCCAATTCCTGTGGAGGAACATTTTTCACAGAGTTGAGCGCTTTCACTTTGGAATCCATCTGAGTAAGCTCTGTCTGAGTATTGTTATATTGCTCCTGTAACGCCGTATAGTTTTTAATCGATATCATGAGAAGAAACATAAGAATAGGAATGACGGCAAACGCGGTAAGCGTTGAAGCGTTTTCTCTCGAAAAACCTCCATATTTGCGAATTTGATAGGACGAGATCATAGTATAGGTTTAAATTTGCCTTTAAATACAAGTTTGTACCCCTTGGCTAACTCAGCGTTTCCTAAGGAAAATGATGACATCTTCAGATACTCGAATTTATCCAAAAAAGCAGAAGATTCAATAACGTTGATCACCTCAATGAGACTCACACCAGGACTTATGTCATACGAAAACTCAACAGACTTATCTTTACTAATAGATATAGCCCCAAGATTGGCACTATTGCTTGACACCAATTGAGTTTCAGTAAGAACTTTATAATACGGGATAAACTCGACGTTGTCTTTTAGATATGTTTGTAACTGGGTTTCTTTTTGGGTCAGAATTTGTGCTTTCGCTTCGAGATCTTTTACAGACAAAAGGTAAGTATATGTTTCATTCTTTTTCTGTTCCAACGACGTGACTTGTTTTTGAAGTGAAAACTGAAAAAAATTAATAATCAAAAATACCACAAAAAGCACAACTCCCGCTATAGTCGCATACAGTCTATTTTTTGCGGATAAAAGAGGCATCGCTTCCTTCTGATTTTTTTTGGAAAAAAGATTGAGTCTTTTTCTCATTGCAGATTACCACCGACAACAGATATAAACGAGGATATACTTGTCTGTAATGTCTGTGAGACCAGATTTTCTGCAAGAGAACCCTTGAAAGTAAGCGATTCTACGGGAAGTGTCAGTGACTCCTGAACTTTGGCAGAAAGAAGATTAATCAAATTATCATGATTAAAAAGGATTATTTTTTCTACATCAAGATTAAATCTGTCTTTCGTCAAAAGAACAAATTTATGTATTTCGTTGATTAGTTCCTTATACAAAGAGCTTACAATAATTTCCAGATCATATGTTGAATTTTTAGCAAAGCCGATTGTTTTTAATACTTCCTGCGCTTTCTTATCATCTATATTGAGATTTACTTTTATATCCTTGATAAACAAATCTATGCCTATTTTAAAAGTACGCGCCGATACTACAAGCGAACTATTATTATCAAGTAGGTAGATAGAACTGCTTGAATAACCGAAGTTCAAAATCAATGATGCGCTATTTTTCTTTTCCCCCGGAATGATTTCGCTGTACAAACGACCTACGGTTGATAATTCATTTTCGAGAAACTCGGGAAAAAGACCGGCCGCCTCAACCGTCTTTTCTATTTGGGTAACTAGCTTCTTGGGAACAGCCACTATAAGTATGAGAAGTTTTTTTTCTTTTGTATCTTCTCTGAGTATCTCCAAATCAAGAGTTGTTTCTTCGATCGGCATAGGTATAAACTCATCTGCCTGGTATCTGATTGCAGAAAGAAGTTCCTTTTCTTTGAGCTTAGGCATCTGAAGAATCTGTGAATAGGTGAATCCGTCCGGAATAATGATGCCGGCGCTTTTTTTCTTGATCTTGAGTTGAGACACCAGCTGAGAGATGATGCTGGCCTGATTTTCTATATTTTTCTCCGTTTCAACGCTAAAAAAACTAGGGGTCGTTTCGATCATGCCTGTGGTAATCAATTCAATTTTATTTTTCGACACATTCGCATCGGAAATACGGGTAAATTTCTCATTCAAATCAATACAGAACAAAGAATCTGCCATATATCTAGTATTGATCATAACAAGAGGTAAGTCAAGGGAATGAGTGACTTTAGTTTCTCAACTTTATGCTTGTTTGGTACGTGAGGGAGGCGGTGTCTTTGGGATCCGTCGAGTCCGTGTTGTACTGGGCTGTAAAAGAAATCGTTACCAGAGGAGGTGAGAATGTGTTCGTCCGACTGCAGGATATTGAATAATTGATAATTTTTACTTTATTTGTCGTAAGAAAACCGGAAGTAAATTGTGCCGACTCTGACGCAATTTTAGTAGATCCTGCGTCATCAACGGTGTAAAAATGCAGCCAGTTACCATATATATCTTTTAAATACATGGTGCTGCTATATGGGGCTGAAGAACCGGCCGTATCGCATTTAGGAGTATCAAGATAGGTAGGCGGCGCACCATAATAAACAGCTGTTCCATAGTTGCGAATCACATGCTCCATGATTGAAAGCGCATAGTCTCCTTCTCTTTTGACCTGTGAAAGTCTATACACTTTGTTCTGTTGCTGGAGAATAACAAAAATGATACTAAAAAGCGCCGGTAAAACTATGGTAATGATACCCAGCACTACTATTATCTCTATAAATGTAAAACCCTTTTTCATATTTTTACTGTTCCCATACTGAATAAACCGTATTGAGTAACACTCCCATAGTCCCGCCTATTCCTATTGAATCCTGCCACGTCACACTGACAGTAGACGTAACCTGGGCATTGGAAGGGTCTGTCACCAAATTCACCTCTCTTCTAAACGTATTGCCAAGTGCATACGTTTCTCCGCACACACTGGCACTAGGCCAACTGATTGAAGTGGAATTGAAACAATAGGTGTTTCCCCCTCCCGCACTTGCTTTTTCAGCAAATGTATTCCAGTCGGACTCTTTTTGCGCCCGAAGCCAGCTCGCCACATCTTCCATATAACGCGTGGCAATAATTTTTCTTTCCGAAATCTTGAGATTTCTCAATGAAACAGTGGTAACAGTGGCGGCGGC
>JAUSJK010000083.1 GCA_030647255.1 bacterium | reverse complement strand
TTTCTAAGTACTCTAATTGATCTAGGGTATCAAGATTATCAGAATAACAGATGAAGAATATCAGATAATCTGATCATCAGATATTCTTTATCTTGATTTTCTTGATACTCTGATATTCTCTCATTTAGGTCAATTAGAAATTAGAATAATTAGGTTAATTTGTGCTCTTTCTTACTACTACTTCCAACCTCCTCCCTTTCTCATCAGGCCTTATTGCCATATCCGCTTTTTTCTCGTACGTGAAACGTACACGAGATACGCAGTCCGGATAGCGTATGGCTATCATCGACGGAAGTATTAGGGATAACCGTTCTCTGTAAGGAAGAGTTTTATCCAGTGAAACTAATATACTTTGACGATTGGTAGAAAGACATATTTTTTTAACTACATTTTCATAGATCCAGTAACTTGACTCATGCATATCGTACACGCTCGTACCATAATGCAAACGAGGAAGATATTCGATGCCTACAATCAATAACTGAAAGATAACAAACAGGCTTAAAATGATCTCTCTCCACTTTTTGGAAAAATAATACATCACAAATGAAGCCAATACCGGTCCGGACCACCATATGATCATCGTCTCGTGGACTGCCCGACCAATTCCGCTCAATAAGACAATTGGAGCGTATGCAAGAATAATATAAAAAGAGAGGCTATATAAAGGATGAATTGCTTGTTCTAATTTTCTTTTTCTCACATACAGGTAGACTACTCCTATAAATAACGTCACCTGTGTAAAGATACTTATCACTGCCAAACTAAGTTCAATTCTCGAAAGAATAACATTCGACTTATTGACAATAAAAAATGGATGAGCTCCAATAAAACGAGTAAACACTCCTATATTCAAAAAGATGTCAAACCACGCGTTGGATTTGAGAAAAGGGTGAGAGTAGGCAAGTATTTTATTCACCGACAGAAGAAGCATCAAAAGATACGGTCCGCCTAGAAGTATAAATCCTAGAAGAAAAGGAATCATCCACTTCTTCTTTTTTGTTTTCAAATATAACCAGACAGAAAAACCGATGATAAAAGGCAAAGACTGAATATGGCTCCCTATCGCCAGACCGTTGAGACATCCAAGGAACAGATAGCGTAGCCATTCTTTTTTCCACATCTGCATCGATATATAAATACAAAGTGCAGAAAGAACGATAAGCCAAGAAGTATCTAAAAGTGCCACGTTCGTAAAAGAAACCATCAAAGGAGATGTCAAGGAGAGTAAAAAAATTGATCGCCAGAGAAAAGATGATGATTTTAACCGCATACTTTGAGCAATTAAATAGGATGCGCCTATAAAGCAAATACTGGCAAATAAAAATACGAGTGAAAAATGAAATGAGGTCAGAAAATAAAGTAAAGTCAGCCAATACGTCGGGTATGGCCCGTGAGAAACACCCAGTCCCCCGAATAAACCCTTGAGAGGAAGTTTCCCACATGGAGGAATCTGTTGGATGAATATATTTTTATCTCCCTCCCCTACGAACATTTGTTCCGGATGAGGCACGCAGTGAAGTATTTGATTCGCTCTGAGAGCGAAAAGAGCCTCGTCTTGAGAAAACTGTCCCGAGCGAACAGGAAGAAGAATACGGAACAAAATAAAGAGAGATATGAATATAATTAGTAGTCTTCGTTTATTCATTCTGTGAACGATTATAACAGCGACATCGTCATTCTGGTAAGCGATGATTTATGAAGCGCATCCAGAATCCGTATTTAATTGACAACGATTCTGGAGTCATCTCGCTTTGCGAGATTCCCCAGAATGACGGAAAATATTCTAGTTAAGAAATGGATAATAATTCTTGGCCAACGACATGATACCATCTCCCCACACAAGCATACACACAATTCCCAGTACTAAGAATGGTCCAAAAGCAATCTTGCTTTTCAGACCGCGTCTTTTAAAAAGTATCATGGCCACACCCCAAACCGCCCCAAGTATGAATGCGATATAAAGAGCCATAAGTCCAGGCCAGAGTCCAAGAAAAAATCCGATAATAAATGCCAGTTTTACATCCCCAAAGCCCATTCCTCTCCCCCGTGTTATAAGAAATATGAAAAGGATTGGAGCTAAGGTTATAAGTCCAGAGATAAGATGGTCGGTAAGCGTAGGGAACGGTTTCAAACCGTTCCCTACAAATATAAATAAAAGAGAAAAGACAAAGAAAGCAATCTGCATTGAGTCAGGGATAATATGATATTTTACGTCAGCAAAAAATATGACAATGAGGGTGGAGATAATACCTAAGTAGCAGATTTTTAGAATGTCACTCTGACTTGTCCAGAGTCTAGATTCTGGAGTCACTACATTCCCCAGAATGACAGAAGACCCTACAAAATGCCATATTAAAATAAAGACTATTCCAGTGAATATCTCAATAAGCGGATATTGAATCGAAAGCTTCTTTTTGCAATACCGACACTTCCCTTTGAGCCACACATACGACACGACCGGAATTAAATCTCCTGCTGAAAGTGTTTTTTTACAGTAATCGCAGTGAGAACGACCGTTGATCGACTCTTCATTGGGTAAACGATCAATTAGTACATTCAAGAAAGAACCAATGACAAGTCCTAAGATGAACAAAAAAATGAGGAACATGTAGTAAGTATAACGGATGTCACAAAAGATAAAACCTAGAACGTAGAACCTAGAACACATTTCTTTCTTATTTCGTCATCCTGGTAAGTCCTTCGGCTTTGCTCAGGACGCATCCAGGATCGTTGTTAAATATAATTAACTACGATTCTGGAGTCTCCCGACGTCAAACCTCGGGAGACTCCAGAATGACGATGTGCTTTTTAACTCCTAACTTTTTCTTTATAAACTTTCGACTTTAAAAACTAACTTTAATGTCCGATTTCTCAAACGGTCCAACGAGCGCTACATTCAATCCTTCTTGAACAAATATCTCTTTCGCAAGGTCTGTTACCTGATCGGCCGTAACTTTTTCTAATTTTTCAATAATTTCCTTGGGGGTCTCGATTTTATCCTGAAGTAGCTTCTTCACTCCGTAAAAACTGGCCACGTTCTGAGAATCTTCCATGGATAAAAGGACACGACCCTTAATCAGTTCTTTTGCTCTCGTCAGCTCTTCTTCTGTGACTTCTCCTTGAGTCATCTTTTTGTGTTCCTGTAATGTGATGGCGATTGTTTCATTGACTTTATCCGACACGATGGGTACGCCTGCCTGAGTCACAATACTGCCCACATCAGAATAATTTTCACGTCCGCTTGATATGTAGTAGCAGAGTCCTCTCTTTTCTCTCACTTCCATAAATAGTCTCGATGACATTCCACCTCCTAATACGGTCGTGAGAAGTGAAAGAATATATTTACGGGTATCATAGTAAGAAAATGTCCTAAATCCTATACACACGTGTGCTTGCTCTGATTTTTTATGCTTTACAATAACTTGGGTTTCTTTTTGATTCTCAACCATTTTTTCCAAACTAATGTCCTTCTTTCCTTTCCAAGATCCAAATTTTGCAGTTATTACATCAAGATAATTTTGAATTTTAAATTTTGAATTTTGAATTCTACCAAATCCTCCGGCAACGACAAGCACAGCGTTTGAAGGAAAATAAAGCTGATTCATATAGTCAACGAACGTATTTCGATTGAACGAGACAACCGTATCTTTCGTTCCGCCTATATCGAAACCTAAAGGATTCCCTTTGTAAAGAAGATTTTCAAAAATCTCCCCCACTCTTCGAGCAGGTGTATCTTCGTACATATTGAGCTCTTCGACGATGACCCCTTTTTCACGGTCAATCTCTTCCTGAAGGAGAAAAGGTTCAAGAAGCATATCGGACAACACATCGACTACTTTTTCAAAGTGCTCGTTCGTTGATTTTATCCAGTAACCAGTATGGTCTTTGGAAGTAAACGCGTTCGAAATTGCTCCCAATCCTTCAAGAGTTGACGAAATCATGAACGAATTCTGGTACTTTTTTGATCCTTTGAAAAACATGTGCTCCAGAAAATGCGCAATGCCATTGTTTTTTTCATTTTCATAACGGGATCCCGATCCAACGAGAAGAAGCGTCGTCAGAGTAGGAAATGAATTCGTATCAACGAGAACGACTCGTAGACCATTGGGCAATGTGTGAATATGTGTTTGCATAATAGATCAATCGAAAGTATATCAAAATTTGGAAAAAATAGCGTCCGAAAATAAAAAAACTCTTCATCACTAACATCGTCATTCTGGGGATCCCGAGGTTTGTCCTCGGGAGACTCCAGAATCGTTGTCAACGAATTAACTACGATCCTGGATGCGTCCTGAGCAACGCCGAAGGACTTACCTGCCTGCCGGCAGGCAGGCCAGGATGACCTATTGAGTTAAAGTTTATAAAATTTAAGAAGATAAAAGGGGTCAACGAAGTTTATACCGTAATAATAGTGAGATAAAGTCATATACATCACAACTGACGAGAGAATAAAAGTAGCTATAGTTAAAGTCAATAATATATTTCGAAATAATTGTTGAGAATAGAAACTTATTCCTTGAACAATAAATACCAGTAGAAAAGGTAATATGGGAGCGAGATAACGGCCGTGAATAACGAAATGGTGTGCGAGAGCGAAGACTTGGATATCAAAGACGACTATGGATAGAACGTACAAAAAACACGCTGAAAATAATAGAATGTTTTCTTTCGATATTTTTTGCGAACGTATTTTTTTTACTCTTGTAAACCACCCTCCCACTCCGCACACAATAACCGCCAGGAAAAGAAGATAGATCCACTTGGGCATAGGCACATTAAGCCAGCCGAAAAATCCCCAAAAGCTCATAAATATGCCGGCGGGTTGTTTTTGCAAAATAAATTCCACCGGATACATCCAGATTGGTCTTGCAGTATCTCCTGTAACTTGAACTGAATAAGATATAAACCTTCCTCCCTCCATCAAATACTTGTAGAAAAACCAGATGATGGTAGGAACTAGAGGAAGGGAAAAAAAGGCGAAAAACTTCTTTCTAGAGACTTTGACCCATCTAAGAACTAATCCAAATACGATAAAAAGTATCACTAACTGGGGTTTCATCAGGGGTCCAAAACCAGCAACCAGAGTTAAAGTAAATAGATCTTTATGAAACACTTTCTTTTTCTTTACAATCTCCAAAGCATTGTTTAAAAAATAGAGAAATGCAAATATCACGAACGCATCGCTATTGACCACCGCGTGCGTAAATGAAAACATAGGTTGAAAACTGACGAGAAATACCAGCAGATAACTTAAGTTGATATTTTTTTTGAATAGTTTTTTTCCTAAAGAAAAGGTGATAAATAGAGACCATAGACCTAAGATAACAGAGGCGAACCTTAAGAATACAAGAGTGAGATAGCTCGAAAATGGAAGAGATATGATATAAAAAGGAAGAAGATATATATAATATAACGGTGGATGAGACGCAAGGTTGACTGGAGCCGGATCAAGTCGTCTGTCAGACCTATTCCACAAGTCTTTTTTTTCTATAGTATTTAATTTTTTTGTCCGTATGTTTTTTAATATTTTCTTATTCTCTTCAAACGATCTATTGATACTCAACGATATCAAAGGTTTCAATGCTGAAGGTAGATTTTTAAATTTATATAGATATTCCACATAGGCCACATGCCCCGGCTCATCAGGCGCCTCCCAAGGAGGGACAAGAAAAATAAAGAAAATCCCTTTGATTATGAAGATGAGGAGAATAAGAAGTAAAAATGTATCTGAGGAAATTTTCTTCATCTATGTGAGTCCGGAGAGACTCGAACTCTCAACCAACAGCTTAAAAGGCTGCTGCTCTACCATTGAGCTACGGACCCTATGTTCTATTTTTTTAAGATTATCTATGAACGTGCGTATAAAACCATACCTGCTGCTCCCCGCCTGCAACGCCTTGCGACTAGCATGGCGGGCAGGCCTGCCCGCAACGCTCTCGTCAAGCTTTGACGCTCGCTTGCGAGGCGGGCGGGTACCATTGAGCTACGGACCCGCTGTTCATCACTTCGTTCAGAACTGAGCGGGCAGGCCCACTAGTACTCAGAAGCGATAACACATTCTCGAATCTGATTATTATACCATTCTTCATACAGATTATGAACTAAAAAAAAGCCTTTCTTTGATGCTTCGATTATTCGAATAATCGAAGCATTTTTTACATAAGTATGTATGCATTGAGAAAATCTATATGAGAAAAAATAGCCTAATATAGAGATCTCTATATTCATTCCATTATAATGGCGTAATGGAGTCATGTACACCTCGGGGGTGGCGTAGATTATCAGGACAGTCTAGAGAGAATGTATCCATTTTCATATACTTACGAAAGGGCTTTACGGATGAAAAGAGTACGATGATACTTGCAGCTCTTATGTTTTTTAAGACCTTCTAGGTGCCTCTTTGTTCCATATCCTTTATTTTCTTTCCAAGCATACATTGGAAACTCTTCGTGAAGAGTAATCATGTATGTATCGCGGGCAACCTTCGCAATGACAGAGGCTGAGGCGATGGAGATACTTTTCGAGTCTCCTTGAAGAATAGACACTTGAGTGACACCTAATGTTTCCAAATCAGGCACGGGATATCCATCGACAAGTACGATGATCTTCTTTTCTTTCGGCTTTATTTTATCCAAAAGACCTCTCACGGCCAACTTGAGTGCTTCCCTATTAGCATATGAGATACCTTTTTTATTTATGACGTCCGTACTAATCGATGAGATACAAAATGCAGAAGTATATTCGTATATCGTTTTAGATGTCTGAATTCTTTGCACTGGAGACAATGCTTTACAGTCCTTAATCTTTAATTTTTGTATCTTTTCCGCTTCCTCAGGATAAAAACAAATTGCCCCCGCATAGATCGGTCCTGCCAAGGCTCCCCTCCCGACCTCGTCCACTCCGATTACCAAGCACTTTTTATCCCAAAATAGTTTTTCGAAGGAAAAATCAGGAAACATAAGTTTCATTATATAAAGAAAATAGCATTCTGTTTGACTACTTATGAAGCCACAAAGCTTATAGTAAGATTGCTAATTTTATGATATTATATGCAGTTATATGACATCTCATCTTCCAGACCAAGATCGCCGACTATCAACGGTAAGTTCTGTAAGGATCGTTTATATGGGTGGCTTACGAGATATGCCATTAGAAGCGTTCATTGGTTATATCTTATATGTCAACTGAACGGTACAATAATTTTTCTTCAACTCAATCTGTAAATTCTTCACTACGTCAATCGAACGATAGAGTACAAAATGTCGTTTCGAGAATCGATCGATACTTTCGCCGAGAAAACACACGAATTGCTCAATCGTTACATAAAATATGTTCCTTAGAAGGTGCAGCCTACTTACATAGTCCATGGAAAAGAGCATTTGATCTTGCGGTAGCCGTGCCATCAAGTATTGTAGGCTTTGTCCCTATTGCTATCTTGGCAACTGCCAAAAAGCTTGAAGATGGAGGATCCATGTTTTATATGGGAAAAAGAGTTAGTCCTGCAGGAGACGATATGCACATCCTAAAAATACGAACCATGCGTGAAGGCAAAGACTCAGGAGCAAATTATATGCTTTTTGCCAAAGGCAAAGCCCCTCAAGAAGATCCTCGATGCACTACACTAGGAAAGTTCATGCGAGAGTATCAACTGGAAGAATTGCCTCAACTCTTTCAGGTAATACTGGGACAACTTTCACTTAACGGGATTAGACCTTCAGCCGATTATGGTCTTGAACATTTGAGACGTGCTTGGTCTAAAACCAGATATATCACATGGGAACAAAGATATTCAGAAGGTCCACTAGGACTGTCAGGAACGAATCAAACTCTTGGCTCATCATTAAAAAACGACGAGACAAGATATCATCTGGATATGTTTTATGCCAATCGCGCGAGTCTTAATTTGGATTGTTATATTATCTGGAGAACATTGACAAGAGTATTAAAATTAATTGAATAGTAGATTCTTATTATTCTCAGAGCTAAATTTCTTCTACTTATGAGTATATCTCTAATTACTTTCGCTAACCACATCTTCAAAATGAGACATATCTACTCTATCATTCATTTCTCCTTGCATAAGAAGTTGACAAATCCAATCATGTTTAGTACTATCTAGTTATGTTTAATCAAGTTTCGTATCCAAAAACATACACACCAGACGAGGTAGCCTCTATTTTACAGCTTTCCAGAAACACTGTCTACGAGCTTATCAAAAAAGGGGAAATTATCGCCAAGAAAATAGGCAAAGTATATAGAGTTCCTCCAGCTTCTCTTTCATTTGTATTTAGCGGTCTTGATCTTGATCTATATCAAGCCCAACAGGAAGATTTACAAACTATCAATAAGATCCACCAGGAAGTCAAAAAAGTAAGAAAAAATGCATGATCAAAGTTTTTTTTGACACTGACGTAGTTATATCTTCTACTATTTCCTCAAAAGGAGCAGCCCATATTCTTTTATCAGAAAAAAAAGTTGAAAAATACATTTCCACCATATCTATTAAAGAAATCCACATAGTAGCTAAGAGGCTTTCTATTGGTAAAAATAATATTGACTCTGTGACAAAGAACTGTAAAACTATAAAACTTTCCGATTCTGTACCAACGATCAAAAGAGATTTTAAGACCTATGTGTTTGATGAGGACGATTCTCATATTGTAGCCGGGGCAGTCTCCTCAAAAAGTCACTTTTTAATAACTTACAATCTCAAAGATTATAATAGGAATAAAATAAAAGAAGATTTCAAGATTGTTATTCTCACTCCAGCATTATTTCTTCAGTATGTCCGTAGCTTATGAAAGTCTATCTTATCCGCCATGGGGAGACTAATTGGAATCTGGAAAAACGGATTCAAGCTCCTGACTCAAGTCATTTAACTCAAAAAGGGAAAGAACAGGCTTTACGCTGGAAGAAACATTTTATTGAAAACAATATGGCGCTCGACATTATTTTTTCCAGTAACACTCTTCGCACTATCGAAACACTCGCACTTATCTTTCCTCAATATAAAAATATGCCGAACGTAAAAATAGATAATAGATTGAACGAAAGATACCACACAGACCTTATTGGCAAGAATAAAGAGGACATCGAACGAGAACTAGGACTTATTCTTCCAGGTAGATTGTCACACCATCTATACTTTAGAGGTACTAATAAATCTTTGTTGACCGGCAAATTTCCGCAGGAAGAAACAATGGAGTCAGTAGGAAAAAGAGTAATAAGTTTTGGCGAAGAAATGAAGAAATTGCCTTACAAAAGTAAAGTACTTCTCATTGGACACTCTATTTTTAACAGATATATCGTAGAATACTTAACATACGCTACCATTGGAGAAATTATGCCCCATGAAAAACAAGATAACGATGAGCTTATTCTTCTCGACATTGATGAAGATTGTAAAGTCGTAGAGAAGTAAAACTAGACTTTCCTATCAGGCTGACTAACCTCGAAGGTTGGTTGGATTAAAGTAACAGTCCAATTATTTTACAATCAAGTTTAATATTTTTCCTTGCACATAGACGACTTTGAAGTCTTTGCCTTCTAGATATTTTTTCACTTTTTCATCTTCAGTTGCTTTTTTCACGACCGTGTCTTGTGATAAATCGGCAGATGAAACCGTTATTACTCCTCTCACTTTTCCATTTACTTGTACGGGGATATTTACCTCATCTTCTGTCAAATACTTTTCTTCTACCTGTGGCCACGGCTGAAGATGGATCGATTCTTTTTCTTTCATCTCGCTTCTCCAGAGTTCCTCCGTCATATGGGGAGCAAAAGGTGCCAGTATAGTAAGGAATGTTTTATATTCTTCTTCGCTTATTTTTTCTTTCCGGGATAAGTAATTCAACCACTCCATCATGCCGGCAATAGCCGTGTTTGTCTTGACTTCCGGTATATCCTGTTCAACTTTTTTAATAGTTTTGTGCATAAAAAAGAGGTCTTTTTTATCTGGTTTTATACTTTTATCTATATTTTGATATAGATACCAGACGCGGTTGATGAACCGGTACATGCCTTCAATCGCTTCCGTCGACCACGGACCGATCGCTTCATACGGCATCATAAAACAAAGGTACATACGCACCACGTCTGCTCCGTACTGAGAGACCATGTCGTCGGGATTGACGACGTTGCCCTTTGACTTACTCATACGATTCCCATCGGGTCCTAGAACCACTCCATGTTGAATACGTTTGGAGGCAAATTCTTCAAAGTCGATCAGCCCAAGGTCTTTGAAAAACTTCGTGAAGAAACGGGCGTACAACGTGTGACCTAACGTATGCTCTGCTCCGCCGAAATAAATATCGACAGGCAGTAATTTCTTTACTTTTTGTGTATCAAATGGTCCATTAGTATATCCAGGATTAACATAACGATAAAAATACCATGAAGAGTCAAAAAATGTATCCAGAGTCTCAGCATCGCGTGTCGCGGGTCCAGAACATTTTGGACAGGTTGTTTTTACCCACTCTTCATTCGAAGCAAGTGGCGGTTTGCCTTTGGGAGTAAAGTCTACTTCGTAGGGCAACTCTATAGGCAGATCTTTTTCAGGAACGGGTACAATACCACACTTTTGACAATGAATCATGGGTACAGGTGTCCCCCAATATCTCTGTCGTGAAATGGACCAATCACGGATATGATACGTCACCGTCTTTTTCCCCCAACCTTTTTTTTCTATATACTCCATCACTTTTTTTGTTGCCTCATGGATATCAAGATCATTCAAGAAATCGGAGTTGATCATTGTTCCTTCTTTTTCTTGGACTTGCTTTTTATCAGTTATAGCTGAAGTATCTCCGTCTTTTCCCACGACTACCCGGATAATGTCGATACCAAATTGTGTGGCAAATTCAAAATCCCGTAGGTCATGCCCTGGTACTCCGACTACCGCCCCCGTCCCAAATCCGGCGAGGACAAAATCAGAAACCCAGATTGACATCTCACGTCCGTTAAGATTATTAATGGCATAATATCCTGTAAACACTCCTGTCTTTTTTCTTCCTTCAGCCATGCGATCTAACTCCGACTTCTTTTCTGCCTTTTCTACATATGCTTTTACTTCTGAGTTTTTATTGAGAATACTTTTTACAAATGTCTGTTCGGGAGCCAGAACAATAAATGTGGCACCAAAGTTTGTATCAGGTCGAGTTGTAAAACACGTAATAGTTTCGTTCGTGCCTTTTATTTTATAGGTAATATTTATTCCCGCTTTTTTTCCTATCCAATTATTCTGTCCCACTCTCACGGACATCGGCCAATCCACCCTTCGGCTCCGCTCAGGGCTAGCCCCTGGGTTCTCGGGCCAGATTAGTCTATCCGCGTACTCTGTAATCTTAAGAAACCATTGTGCGACTTCTTTTTGGACAACTTCATTTCCACATCGCCAACACTTACCATTTTCAATATTTTCGTTCGCAAGCACCGTCTGGTCCGTCTCGCACCAGTTGGAAAGCGTTTTTCCTCTGTAGGCGAGTCCTTTTTCGTACATTTTCAAAAATATCCATTGATTCCATCTATAGTACTCGGGCAAGCACGTAATCGTCACATAATTCCAGTCAATCATCGTCCCCATCGTTTTAAACTGATTCGTCATCGTCTCGATATTTTTCATCGTCCAGTCCTGAGGGTGAATTTTTCTTTTGATGGCGGCATTTTCGGCCGGAAGACCAAACGCGTCAAATCCATGGGGAAAAAATACGTTGTTTCCACTCATTCTTTTAAACCGGGAAAGAATATCGGGCGTAACAAAAGAAAACCAATGACCGATGTGTAAATCGCCTGAAGGGTATGGAAGTTCGACGAGCGTATAATATTTACCGCGCGAAGTTTTATCATTGACGTCAAAACTGTATAACTCCTCTTCCTCCCATGTCTTTTGCCATTTCGACTCAATTTCTTTGGGAAGATACTTTTTCATGAAAGTATTATACATTATTCAAACTTCTCAACCAACTTTCTTACTTCTTCCTTTTTCTCCTCCGTCACTTCGACGACCACTACTCCCAAATCCTTCTGTCCGTAGACAACGACTGACCCAAGAGGGGCGAGTAAAATCGCGGGAAGAGCCAACAAATCTTCTTCGCCTTGTATTTTAATCTGAGATGATACATGTAACTTGAAGTATTTATGAACGTTCGTTATAAATATATTCGCCATTTTCCCCGAAATAGTGCCGGCTTTATTTCTGTATGCCCGTCTTTCACCAAACGGCGCCGACAGTTGACTTCTTTCTTCCTTACTCAAAGACTTTCTCTGTGTTTTAAAATCGACTATCGCAATCGGGGGAACGATACCCTCATCTTGAAGAAAGAGTGTAACAATATCTCCGACGGAGATGATGAAACTTGGTTTTAGTCTGAGAATATACTGAGCCACCGTGCGGGCAACTTCCTTTTTATTCTCTTCTTTACCCGTAAATACTTTGCCAATGGGCACTCTCAACGACTCTCTTTTTCCTTCGGGGAGATGTAAAATATTTTTTTTAAATATATTTTTAAACAGATATCCTTCCCTATCTATCTCTCCTCTTCTTATTCGTGTAGAGCGAATAATCTTCCTATCATGGCTTTTCATGAAAGGTATGACAATCAATTTGAGGCTGGAAAGACCATTTTTTTTGCGCAGTTGATTTACTTTCAGACTATTTTGATATGTTTCACGGGTCACAAATAAAGCCTGTAGCGTTGTGTCATCTTTGGCACTGCCATAAATATCAGTTAGCTTGAAAAGTCGGGCTCTTTTCATATAATTTTTGTGAACAAGATACGCCTCGACTTCCTTTTTTCTTTCATCATACGACAGAATTTGCGAAACAAATTCCTTATGAGCAAAGGAGCTATCGGCTATTCCCACAGAGACAATCTCGCTCTGGCTAAAAGCTGTGTCAATAATTTTCTTATGCCCGGCGTGCAGATGATCAAACGTGCCGGCAACAGTGCCATGATGAAATCGGTAGCTCATATGTAGTTTCATATTGTATCATTGAGTGCATGGAAATACAGATTAAAGAACTGAAACAAGATCGACTGGATGAGTTCTATGGATTATTTTCTCATCTTTTGCACCATGATTTCCCGGGCTATACTCCTGCCGTTCAGCAATATCTTCTCGAAAAGGTATACACTCGATCTGCCTTTGAGTATTGGCTTGATCACAATCTTAAAACTATATTTGTTGCCAGCGTAGATACTGTAATTGTAGGATTTGCCATCGTCGATGAACCATACGGCGGAGTCAGTCTCTGTCGCTGGCTCGGAGTCACCGAAAAACAAAGAGGTAAAGGTGTAGGTACACTCCTTATTCATAAGTGGCTCGAACATGCTAAACTCCTCGGCTGTCATAAAGCGGAAGTGGCCGCTCAACCTGAGGCAGTGTCATTTTATAAAAAAGTAGGGTTAGAAGATGAGGGCTTTAGAAAAAGTTCTTATTTTGGAATAGATCAAACAATCTTCGGCAAAGTGCTCGCGCAACCGTCCGATCTTGTCATGACTCACTATTAGGAGCCTCTTTCCACCTCTTAACGAGATTGAAAAAGGTTCCTCTCCCTTTTTGCAAAGAGAGAGGGAGAACTATTACATTCCGCTATCGTCACGATTATCATCGCGATTTTCATCACGATTATCGTCACGATTAAAACTTCTTCTTGGAGGTCTTGATCCAAAAGAATTGGTTCGTGGTGCTGGAGGGCGAGCCTCTGACACAACGAGCTTTCTTCCTTTGTTATCTTGACCGTTGAACATATCGATTGCTTTTTGGGCGGCTTCTTCTGTATCCATTTCGACAAAAGCAAATCCTTTCGATCTGCCTGTGTCATGAAATCTGATAACAGATGCAGAAACCACGCCTCCGGCTTGTGCGAAAAGTACTTTTAATTCATCATCTGTTGTTTCGTATAAAAGATTACCTACATATAGTTTTTTGTTCATTTTGATTTCACCTGCCTTTGTTATGAAAAATTATTAACGAATTAGCATCAAAAAAGACGTATGTAATTTATTAGATAGATCACACGAAGAAAAAAACTTTTCTATTTTGGTGAAGAAGCTAAGATAAGCGTGCCTGAAAAAAACTGTATCAATCACAAAGAAAAAAATATCCGCTATCCCCTTGAGACAAGAGTAAACGAGAACAATTAATAGACTAAGTATAGCAAGAAAGTATCGAATAGTCAATTAGTTGACATATTATCTCAAGAAAGACCTTCGTCATATTTTTTCATTAAATTTCTTCTATAAACCTTCTCCCTGTCTTTTTCAGGAATAAGTTTAGCTGGCTTAATACTATCAATAAATCGTTCAAAATCTTTTACATTGGTTATGGCTATAGGCGTGTTTTGTATTGGCTGAATAATACCGACAACTTCTGATCGATGCACCAGAGAAACTTCTCCTCCTCGCTTCAGAGTTGCAATAAGTTCAACTGTTTTGGTTCTCAAATCCGTCGCTGTGATATAGTTCATATGTATATTTAAGTATATATTTGAATGTATATATTGTCAACTCTTTTAGGTTTTTGTCATCCTGGTAAATCCTGAGCGAAGTCGAAGGGTGCATCCAGGATCGTTGTGAATGAATTAACTACGATGATGAAGTTTATCACCCTAGCCCTACCATTTTCTTAACCCGTTATACTGAGCTTCTTCCTATTTTGTCATCTTATACCCATTTTTTCTATAAATACGATCAAAGCTAAAGATAAGAGGTATATTGTGAAGTTCCATAAGAGCCATATTTGTACAATCAACAAAACTAACGTTTTTCGATGTCTGTTTCTTGTAAATTTCTATTGCCTTTTCTTCTATTTCTTCGTTTATCCAAACTACCCGGTATTCACTCAATGGAGTTTTAATCGTATCAATAAACTTTATTGCTCCTTCCCGTCCTACTCTTAAACTTAAAACGGTAATAACTTCTGAAAAGACGTAATTGGAAGTTATATATTCGTATTTTTCCTTATATAGCCGAGAAAAGCTACGTTGAGTTTGTGAGTAATGAGCGTCATCTTCCTTGATCAGTCCTATAAAGGCATCTGAATCTATGAAAACTAGCTGACTGTTCATTTTTTCTTCTTTGGACCACCATATAAATAATGGTCCAAATTGGTAGAAAGATCTCTTGGTCCACCTTTTATTTTAAGCGTAGAAAGAGCCTTCATTATTTCTCTTCCGGATTTATCAACCGTTTCCTCTTTTTTTAAACCAATCTTAATATACGTCCGGATGATTTCCGCCATTGGCTTATCCTGCCTGCGGGCTATTTGAATTAACTCTCTATACTGCTCTTCTGGAAGATAGATTTGAGTTCGTACCATATTATTGCAATATACATCTATGATAGATGTATGTCAAGAGGAGGTATATTCTATCTGCCTAGGCCGACGACTTTTTTGACCATCTCAATTTTCTTCGAAGATTTATGCCTCGCAAATTCGGCGCCGGCGTCAAGAATTTTTGACAACTCATCTTTGTTTTTCATCAATTCGTTGTATCTTTTTTGTATCGGGGTGAGAAACTCAACCATCGCTTCGGCCAGATCTTTTTTAAAATCCCCATACCCTTTACCTTGATACTGAGACTCAATTTCAGAAACCGACTTACCACTCACTTTGGAATAAATGATGAGAAGATTGGAAACTGCCGGTTTATCTTCTCTATACACTATCTCTGATCCTGAGTCTGTCACTGCCCGTTGAATCTTTTTTCGTATCTCACCCGCTGAGTCAAGTAGGTTAATTGTGCCTGTTTGGTCTTTATCAGATTTACTCATTTTGGACGTCGGGTTTTGCAGGCTCATCATACGGGCCGCTTGCTTATCTATCATGGGTTCTGGAGGAACGAATGTCTCTCCATATATTTTATTGAATTTCTCTGCGATGTCACGAGTGAGCTCTATGTGCTGTCTCTGATCTTCACCGACAGGAACGTGCGTTGTATCGTAAAGTAATATATCAGCCGCCATAAGCGCCGGATAATTGAAAAGTCCGACAGTTGTACCTTCTGCTTGTTTTGCGCTTTTATCCTTGAACTGAGTCATGCGATTCATCCATCCCATAGGAATCATGCAGTCAAAAATCCAGGTTAAATATGTATGATCGGAATTTTCTGACTGAACAAAAATATTGGATTTTTTGGGATCAATTCCCGAAGCAACATAAAGTGCGGCTACTTCCACTATTTTCTGACGTAACATTTTCGGGTCTTGAGGAACAGTGATCGCATGAAGATCGACAATACAAAATATAAGTTCATTACTCGATTCCTGCTGTAATTTCATCCATTGGGAAATAGTACCAATATAGTTACCTATATGTAAATTACCCGAAGGTTGTATGCCCGAGAAGATTGTTTTCATATTCGTAAGTATAGTACAGAAAACTATTTACTGTTGCAACTCAATACATAAAGGAGTACATTTGGGCTGATTGTAACACTTGAAGCTCTCGTACCATTTGCGACGGGATGGAAACTGGGGACAGATTTAAACCCCTTGTCTCTTTCGAGCTCATTAAATCAAGATCCTGGAAGGAACATATCTCCGTATCATAGCCTTAATGACCTTATTGATGCAAAAGCTACGGAAAAAAAACTCTCACCTCTTCTTTTAAACGCCTATTCTGTAAGTTTATTACTTTTTGCTAGATTATCTATAGATAATGCTGAAGTATTGGGAGATATTGCAGATATTTTAGCTGCCGATTCAATACTCTACTATCCGAATATGATCATATATCCAAACGATTAAATCTAGTAGGAAAACTTGTACCTGGATCTACTTCTTGACAAATGACCTATTTCACTTCGACCACTCCATACTCCCTCTTCCCTTTTTTTATAAGAAAATACTTTTCGAAAAGAAACTCTGAGTGAGCGCCGTTCTGTTCCATCAATCGGCGCGCATCTCCTTTCGACTTTACCAGAGCCAAATCGACAAGGCTTTGTTCAAGATTGAAATCATTTTTATTTTTTACAGACGTGTATGGCAGTGCTTTAGCGACAAAATCAAGATCTTCTTTTTGTATCATCCCTAAACCCGATTCAAATAATAATTGGGCCACTTTTTTACACTCTTCGGCTATATCATGTCCATGGACCATGGACGTCAGTTCATAGGCGAGCTGTCTTTGAAGAAATCGCTTTTCTTTCTCTTTCTCCCACTGAGCAATCACACCGTCTATTTCTTCTTTTGTTTTGAACGAATAATATTTGATCAGTGTCGGAGCCAACTCGTCGTCGGTATTCACCAAAAATTGATAGAAAGCGAATGGATGAGTTTTTGCCGGATCGAGCCAAATGGCGATCCCCTCTTCCGTTTTGCCAAATTTTTTTCCAGTTTTGGGATTGACGATCAATGGAAAAGATAAAGTATGTGCTTCTTTGCCCAGTTTTTTTCTTATAAGTTCGACCCCCTGGATCATATTCCCCCATTGGTCCGATCCGCCCACCTGTACCTCACATTTATATTTTTGATATAACTCCATGAAATCATATGCCTGTAATAATTGATACGTAAATTCTGTAAACGAGAGCCCGTCTTCTCTACCGAGTCTATTTTTCACCGAGTCTTTGTCTAGCATCGAGTTGATAGAAATATATTTTCCCGCTTCGCGCAAGAAATCAATCAGTGTTACTTTCTCGAGCCACTCGGCATTGTCCACCATCCGTACCCCCGCCTCATCAACTTCCAAAAACTTAGCCAGTTGTGCCTGAAGTTTTGCTTTATTAGCTTGTATAGTTTCTTTAGGCAAAATGGGGCGCTCTTTTTCTTTCCCACTCGGATCTCCGACCATGGACGTTCCCCCACCCGTAAGAACGATGATTTTATTTTTATACAATAGGGCTCTTTTAAGCACAGTAATCCAAAGAAGATGTCCTATATGAAAACTGTCACCCTGCGCATCGAATCCGAGATACAACGTTGTCCCTCTTTCAAACACTTTTTCTATTCCCGGCGTTTTCTGGTAAATAAGACCTCGCCATTTGAGTTCATCGATAAATGTATTCATATGGGGTTATTATAATGTATCCTTGTTTTCAACTTCAAGACTTCTTTCGACAAAAGACTGAATGGCATTTTTTAAATCACCTGCAGGCAGTTGAGGAAGCAACTTAAGACAGCGCAAAGGTCCTCTTTTTTGATTAAAAAAATGATATTTGAAATATTCAATCTCATTCCATTTAGTATTTTTATGTTCAGCAAAGTATTTAGTGATATCCTCGAGACTCATATGACTCATAATTTGTATTTGAGTCAAAGAATCAGGATTCATTTGTATTTTTTCTCCTAATCTTTTATACATATCGTTATCCGCTTCTTCTATGGCTGCAGAGATCTCTATTCCGGCCCAGTGATTCTCAGAGATATTTGAGGCTGATCCATAATCAAGTGAATGGTGAGAAACTCCAATTGGAAGAGTTACTTCTACATCATCGATAATAAAGGTTGTATCTTTAAGAGAAGCTAGCCTATCTTCATATTCTTTGAGATTAGGATTATCACCAATAAGTGTCACAGTAGTTCCTCCCCTACGACCAATTTGCCCTTCGGCCAAAAGATGAGACATAGAAACTAACTTAAGTTTTTCACCTATCTGTTGTAAAAGAGCGTCACCGGCAGAAAGGCCCGACCTATCGTTTTCATCTTTGAGCCAATTACAATTTGCACTAAGAATGACTTTGAGCCCGTTTTTAGTTCCAGAACGTAACTGGCGATCAAGATGGGAAAGAAGATCGTCAAATGTCTGGACATTGAAACGGAAAAAATCATCATAAAGTATGTCTTCTATATATGATATAAGGTGTGTCTTCAGGTTTCGTCTAGCAGTCTTACTACTCTCCAATTTTCCACCAACTGAATCAATTAATTGCGCCGCCATCTTGATCTCAGGATGAACTTGAGCCAAATGAGATAATTTTTGTTCGTCAGTAGTTATATCAGCAGGATAAATATTTTTTGGTGTAGGTTTCCCTAACTCTTCTCGGATACCAGGATGCGCTCTGAGATAATTCTTTTCTTTTTCTACTTCTTCTTTTCCCAGAATTTGTCCTCGTTGCAAAAAATGAAGAAAAATATCTCTATCTTCGTTTTCATCTGGTATTCGTATTTCCTCTATCCCCTGTTTCAGTTGTATTTGCTTTTTTTCCTCCGCGACAGTCATTTTAAAGTCTCCATTATCCTTCACAAATCCTACTTTGCCAAAATATGCCGACTCTGCTTCTATTTTCGCTTGTAAAACTTCCTTTATATGATCTATGTTCGCGAGGTCTTCAGGATTAGTAATAGCAATGGCAAATTCATCGCCACCATAGCGCATATCTATAACAGACGTATCTTTTATAGATTCTTTTAGTATACGAGCTATACGATTCGCCAGAAGATCACCGGCGTTATTGCCTTGTGGGTCAGTAAGCAAATTGGCTCTGCCAAAAGCTTGTACGTCAAATCTCAGAATAGCGAAAGGACTATTATTATAATTACCTTCCGTATCAAAGATCGCTTTTTTCAATTCACGGATACCCTCTTTTCTCCCTCGCATAGCCAATCCTTTTTCTCTCTCATCTTGATATCTTCTATCAAGAGATAAACCTTTATCGTAGGCAGTCATTGCAAGAGGCCAAAGTAAAGAAGTTGCCCTACCTTCATATTCTGAGTTGAGAAGTAAGTCTCTTCCTTGTCGTAGAAAGATCGCGGGAATTACATGTTCCGGCCTCATAACATCCTGAAGAGACAAAGGTATCTCGATATGAGGAGTATTTTCAGTCATAGTTTATTTATACAGTATTTAACCGACAGTTGAGAAAGGAGAAGATTCAGTCTATAATGTGGAAAGTTAGAAATATAGAATTTTAGTATGCAAGTAGCCAGAGAAGAAAAGAAAACTATGAGAAAAAAAGCCGGCATTGAAGAGGGTGAAATAGTCAAAGCTAAACTCGTGGGGAAAACTATTGTTATCGAGCCGCGCAAAGAAGTGGGTTATCGTATTTTTACGCCTGAACAAATCAAACAATGGAAAAAAGATGATAAGCTATCTCCTAAATTAGCTAAAGAAACTGAAAAGTATTGGGATGAAGCTGGATTACCATGAAACACGTATTTATTGATACTTCAGTTCTTTTTTCTGCAGTAAATTCAAAGTCAGGCTCATCTGCTCGTGTATTACAATTTTGTAAGAAAGGTAAAATAAAAGGCTCTATCTCAGATTACGTTATTAACGAATTAAAGAAAAATGTATCTTCCAAGCTGGATCAGATTGGGAAACAACGGTTAAATTTTTTACTCCTTCAAGTTCCTTTTCATATCATCGAAGAACCAACCAGAGAAGAAATTGCCCTCTGCGAAAAAGTTATTAATACCAAAGACGCCCCGATTTTGGCGGCTGCTATAAAAAGCAAGGCTACCCACCTTATTAGTCTCGATGTCAGTGATTTTATGAAACCAAAAGTAAGAGAATTCGCAAAACCACTCATCATCATTTCTCCCCGAGACTTTGTACATGCGTATCTTTCCGTATAAAAGGCCAAACTTAGACCCCACATGGACGAGTTGACAAGCAGTCAAAAATAAGCTAGAATCAGCCTATAAATACATGAAAGTCTTTTTCTCAACATCACGCAGAGGCAGAGAATACTTCGAAGAAAACTATAATAAAATCTTCAAATTCATTAAAGATGAAGGCTACGAGAACATTAATAACGAGCTTATTGAGAAAGATAATGATCAGTTTTATGAAGAATTAAAAAAAAGCGGACCTAAGGCATATGGAGTACTTTATAATAAACTGCTCGATGGAGTAAAACATGCTGATATATGCATATTTGAGTGTTCTCTACAGAGTCTAACTATGGGTTTCTTAATCCAGAAAGCTCTTGAACTTAGTAAACCAGTAATCGCACTCTATCTTGAGGATCATCGGCCCGATTTGTTAGCAGGAATTAAGGAAGAAAAATTTCAACTAATTGAATATAGCCCAACTAATCTTAGTGATAAACTTCTGGAATCTATAAAAAATGCCAAACTTCTTGCAGACAAAAGATTCAATTTTTTTATCAATCCTACACTTTTAAACTATTTGTATAAAGCATCTAAAGAACAAGGAATAACGAAGTCCACATTCATTCGTTATCTCATACTTGAACATATGAAAAAAAACTCTCTCAAATGAAGGAGTCTTTCACTTTGTTAAAACGTAAAGATACTTTTCTATTTTTTTGTCAGTTTGACTATCTAGTTTCTGAATTAATCTAAGTTTCAAGCTAAAAGACAAGAATAAGTCTTCGAGTTCTTCTTTTTTAAAATTATGCTGGTAGAATGACGTTGGTAAACCTATCGCTTTTAGCGTTCTCTTCTCTTTTTCCAATTCTATCTTATATTCAGCCTCTGGCATATTAAATTCTTCTATGACAATAATGTTTCTTTTTGTGACACGAATTGTTTCTTCAAGCAACTTTTTATAGTCTCTTACATGATGGATGACATAAAACAATAAACTGTCATCGTATAATATGTCAGAAAATGGAAATTTTTTTCCATCATATATAAAGATAGGAATATCGACCTTTAACAAATTGAAAATATCAAGACCATGAATTTCAATATCTTTTTTTTGTGATTTTATGTATTGAGCCGTATAACCGGACCCTGTACCTATATCAAGAATCTTATCTTTTTTTTTAAGAAAGTCTGAATAAAAACTGTAGTGAAGGGCTATTTCATTTAAGACACGGGCTAGAATTGAATTCATAAGACAAAATTCTTCACGGTAATTGTAAACAATATAACCAAAGGGAATCGGCTAGTTTGTATTATACATAACATTTTTACTCGGTGAGGTAGAAAATATGTCAATATAAAAAATCTGTGTTACACTGTAGGGATATGGACACAGAAAGCTTACAAAAACTGTGTAAAGTGGTTCGGCATAACATACTTACTTCAACGACTGCGGCACAGTCAGGACACCCTACTTCTTCACTTTCTGCCGTCGAACTCATGACCACATTATTCTTTGCGGGATTCTTGCATTATGATCTGGATAATCCGAAGAATTTAGCCAATGATAAAGTTATTTTTTCCAAAGGTCATGCGTCTCCCCTCCTCTATTCTCTCTATGCGGCTGCAGGGGTAATATCACATGAAGAACTGCTGACATTGCGCCAGTTTGATTCGGTGCTTGAAGGTCACCCGACTCCCCGGTTCAAATATATCGATGTCGCCACAGGCAGTCTTGGACAAGGACTGTCTATGGGACTCGGTATGTGTTTAGCAATAAGACACAAATTCGGAGCCGAGAGAGAGTTCTCACTCCGTTCGAACCATAATTTACGGTTCGAGGAGGAACGACGAGAACTCTCTTCTAAAGATTCTCATTCACAAAAACTCCCTAAAGTTTTTGTTTTGTTGGGAGATTCGGAGATGGCGGAGGGACAGGTATGGGAAGCGTTGCAAGTAGCCTCTTACTATAAAACTTCAAACCTCATCGGCATACTCGACGTGAATCGTCTGGGACAAAGGGGAGAAACGATGTTGGGATGGGATATAAAGACGTATGAAAAGCGGATAGCCAGTTTTGGCTGGAATACCATAGTTCTGGAAGATGGACACAATATCAGTAAAATTGTCACAGCGTTTGAAAGTCTGAATGTCCAAACGTCAGAAAAACCGACGATGATTATCGCAAAGACGGTGAAGGGAAAAGGTGTATCTATGCTGGAAAATAAAGATAACTGGCACGGAAAAGCTCTCCCAGAAAAAGATTTACCTCAAGCTTTAAAGGAATTAGGAAAAGTAGACATTACATTGAGAGGAAACATATCTAAACCAACTTTTAGCTTAGAGGCGACAGGTGGCGAGAAGAAAAGGGTGAATTTGAGACAGAATCTGTCGCCGATTAACATAACTTATAAAAAAGATGATCTCGTTGCTACTCGAGAAGCATATGGAGAAGTTTTGGCAGAACTCGGCAAAACGCATTCCGATATTATTTCTCTTGACGCTGAAACTTCCAACTCGACATACGCAGAAAAATTAAAAAAAACGGCACCCGAACAGTTTTACGAGATGTTTATCGCCGAACAAAATATGGTGTCTGTCGGAGTTGGATTTTCCAAATATGGTTTCTCCCCTTTTATCTCGACGTTTGCTGCATTTTTCACTCGAGCGTTCGACCAAATACGCATGGGACAGTACTCTGAGGCAAACATAAAACTTGTTGGCTCTCACGCCGGTGTGTCAATAGGTGTCGACGGTTCGTCCCAAATGGGACTGGAAGACATCTCAATGATGAGAAGCATTCTCAATAGCATAGTTCTTTATCCATCAGACGCAGTATCAGCGGCCAGACTTGTAGAAGAACTCTATCGACACAAAGGAATATCATACCTAAGACTCACAAGAGAAAAAACGCCCATAATTTACGGCGAGGACGAATCATTTCCTATTGGAGGGTCGAAAGTACTTTATCAAAGTGATAAAGACACAGCAGTCATCATAGGGGCAGGAATCACCGTCCATGAAAGTATCAAAGCCTACAAAGAATTACAAAAACAAGGAATCAATATCACTGTCGTTGACTGTTACTCTGTGAAACCTCTCGACCAGGACACCATTCGGCGCCTGGCTAGCGTTTCAAAAAAAATAATTGTTGTTGAGGACCATTATCCGTATGGCGGACTTGGAGAGGCGGTTGCACAAGCAATTACGACCTTAGACCAGAGACCAGAGACCTTAGACCATAGACCTTGGACATTCACACATCTCTGCGTTAAAAAAATCCCCCGCTCAGGCTCTCCACAAGACTTGCTTCACTACGAAGAGCTCGACGCAGAAGCTATTGTAAAAGCAGTAGTGAGTAGCGAGTAGAAAGTAGTAAGAGAAGTATGAAATGGAATATTCTCGAGTACCAGACAATAAGAGGAGAAAGGCCAGTAGCTGAATTTATCAAAAAACAACAACCTCAGGCAATTGCTAAAATTATCCACCTTATAGATCTTCTTGAAGTTTTTGGAAATCTTCTTACTATGTCTCATGCAAAAAAACTTGATAGCAACCTTTATGAACTTCGAGTCCGAGGTAAAGAAGAAATTAGAATTTTATATGGATTCAAAGGAAAAGATATTTATCTTCTCAGCGGATTTAAGAAACAAAAACAGAAAACGCCTCAAAAAGAAATAGATACCGCAAGACAAAGACTCACCTCCTTGACATAATATAACATATATGTTATATTTAACATAGTTAAAAAATTATTAATACCTATGAGAGAATGGAAAAAATTAAAAACAGAGCTTTTACAAAATAAAGGTGTGAAAAAAGAGTATGACCGTTTAACTCCTCGTTATAAAGCTATTTCTGAACTTATCTCTGTTCGTATCGAAAAAGGCATAACTCAAAAAGAACTTGCACGAAAAATTGGAACGAAACAATCTGCAATCGCCAGATTTGAAGCTGGGAATATTAATCCATCATTGGGTTTTTTGGAAAAAATCGCTGAAGTTATGGGGTATAAATTGACTATTAGTCTTTCTAAATAGGAGGAGTTAGGAAAGTTAAAAATAAGAGGGTAATAAAGGATAGAAGGGAAGATAAGGGAGATATGTTACATGTTGCGTGTTACATGTTCTAGATTTTACTCTTCGCGTTTCACTTCTTGAGCACGATCTTTATCCCCTTTATTCCAATGAGGACTGTTGAAGAGATAAGGACGAGAAGAAGAAACTCACCTATGGAGACAGTTCCTATCTTGAATACAGAAGCCAAAAATGGTATGCGGACAATATCATACTGCAAAACAAAGGGTACTATAAACGCAGTTAAAAATAATGGAGACTTGAGCTGATGCAGATGGGTATGAATACTCCTGTGAGATAACCACATATCGATAAAAATAAACGACTGAATAAGTGCGAGAACAGTAAAGGCGGCGGTTCTTCCATCTGCATTCACCGTACGGAAAAGAAAGAAAGATCCCACAACTAAGATTGTGCCTATTATTCCTACCATACCTATATATTTAATGTCCGATGTTGTCAGAAGTTCCAGCTTCTTTTCCGGATAGCGCTTCATACTATGTTCCTCTCTGGGAGAAAAAGAAAGTGCCAGTGCGGGTATACCATCTGTCACAAGATTGATATATAAAAGTTGGATGGCATAAAAAAGATGAGGTATTCCCATGGACATCGCTACAATAAGAGCCAGTGCTTCGGATATATTACACGCCAGTAAATATTTGGTCGCATTACGTACGTTTTTGATAATATTCCTTCCCTCCTCTACGGCATTCACTATTGTTGCAAAATTATCATCCGTGATGACCATGTCTGCCGTTTCACGGGCAACATCTGTGCCGACAAGTCCCATGGCCACTCCTACGTCAGCTTGTTTCAACGCAATCGCATCGTTTACCCCATCACCTGTGACCACCACAACTTCTCCTAAACGTTGATATAATTTGACGATTCTGGATTTATGAAAAGGAGTTGTACGGGCAAAAACACGTACTCGGGGTAAAATCACCAATAGGTCTTCGTCAGAATATTCGTCTACCTGTTTTCCCGTCAGTATCTCGTCACCCTCGCCGATAAGTCCTGTCGACACCCCTATCGCTTCGGCTGTTTTTTCATTATCGCCTGTAATCATGATTGTCTTAATACCCGCTTCGTGTGCTCGCAAAATTGCTTCTTTCGCTTCGGGACGAGGCGGATCATGGATGGCAACCAGACCCAGGAAAGTTAAATCTGTTATATGACCAATTTCAACCGATTCTGACTTCTTATATCCGAACGCGAGAACTCTCAATCCTTTTTTCGCCCAGTCTTCTATGACCTTCTCTATATTTTTCACGTCAGATGGAGAAATCGATTTTTCTTCGGATCCAATCAATATCGCACGACACATTTCAAGTATCGACTCCGGTGCTCCTTTACTAAAAACGAGGTTTGATTCGGGGGTAATGTGTTTTTTTTTCTTGACCTGCACCGTCATCCGTTTGGTGATACTGTCAAAAGGCATTTCATCAATGAGCTCCCATTCGTTGCGGACCATATCGGGAATAAGACCTGCCTGTTGAGCCAAATAAAGAAGCGATCCTTCTGTCGGATCACCCAAAACATCATGGCCTCCGTGATCATGGATATAGACAAGTGAAGCAGTCGAACAGAGAATACCATTGAGAATAAGTTTGGCAAAAGGAGTGTGTGTTAAAGGAGGTAGTTTATTTTCCTCATATATTTTTTCGCCAACATATACTTCTTTGACTCTCATTTTATTTGTGGTTAAAGTCCCCGTTTTATCCGTAGCAATAAGAGTGACACTCCCTAACGCTTCAATTGCAGACAATTTTCTCACGATCGCTCCTTTCTTTGCCATCTCCTTCACTCCCATCGCCAGTGTAATCGTCATAACCGCGGGTAAACCTTCAGGTACGACGGCAACGGCAAGTGAGATAGCCAGAAGAAATGAAGGAAAATAGCCCGACCCTTCGGCGAGAGAAAGAACAAAGACTACAACGGAAATGAGTATACCGGCAATACCGATAATTTTTGAAAGTGAGGTAAGTTTTTGTTGGAGAGGTGTCTCGGACTCATCTATAGCTGAAAGCTCGGAAGCTATTTTGCCAAACTTCGTCCGCATACCTGTAAATGTAACCTTGAAATAGCCTCTTCCTTTTACTACGACCGTACCCATATATACTTCATGACGCATTACTTTCAAAACAGGCAACGATTCTCCTGTAAGCGCCGCTTCGTTAATCTCAAGATTGACTCCCTCCTCAACGACACCGTCGGCTGATATTTTGGTGCCTTCTTCAATAAACACCATATCTCCGGGAACAAGATACTCACTCTGTATTTCCATCTGAGCACCATCTCGCATGACTCGTACTTTGACGACCGTCATTTTTTTGAGAGCGGCAATCGCCTGATCGGCTTTTTTCTCCTGGTATATACCAAAGAGTGCATTCAAAATGACGATAGAAAGTATGAGTGAGCCATCTATCCTTTCACCGATGAAAAAAGAAAAAAGAGCCGCCACAAGAAGCAATATGGTGAGAAAGTTGTTGAATTGATCCAAAAATACCAACAAAAAGTTTCTTTTTTTTTGCTCTTCAATGATATTCAAACCAACTTCTTGGAGTTTGGCTTGAGCCTCAGCGGTGGAAAGTCCTGATAGCATAAAATCTAAATATTTATTATAATCGTCATTCTGGGGAACGAAGCCAGGTACAGTCTTGCACCTGGCGAAGTGACTCCAGAATCGTTGTGAATTAAATACGGATTCTGGATGCGTCCTTCGACTTCGCTCAGGACTTACCAGAATGACGGATTCCTAGTTCTTCTTAAGTTTTTGAAATGCTTCTTCCATTGTCTCCACAATCTCATCGACTATTGTCTCCGCTTCTTCAAACGTAATCGATTTTAGATTGTGCGGAAAGTAATGAAATATCTCATTTCTACCCATTTTCCACGTCTGCCAAATTTTCTCCGCTACTTCTTTTCCCGCTGTCTTTTCTATTTGAACATAGAGAGATCTGTCTCCAAGCTTAAGAATAAGATTGGGAGATAAAAGTTTACCTAGCCGCAAATGATCTGAAATATAGTCAAGATGGGAGAAAAATTTGACATCTTTAAAAAGTTGTTTGAGAAAACCCTCGTAAGCTTTTGCGTAGGGAAATACCAGAAAAGAGTAGTCTTTGAACGTATAGTTGTGGTGCCTGATGACGTCATTCATCAGGTAGTTACCCTCAAGAATGAGATCTTTTTGATTTTGGGAAAGATAGTTCCAAAAATCGCCATAAGAATCGGGAGTTTTCATATGATCATTATACACATGTAACATTGAACATGTAACAAGGTAACATGTAACATTTTTTTATCTTTGTCATCCTGGTAAGTCCTTCGGCGTTGCTCAGGACGTATCCAGTATCGTTGTGAAATAATTAACTACTATTCTGGAGTCGTCGCTTCTCTCCGCCCCAGAATGACGATGTGTTTTTAACTCCTGACGCCTAACTTATCTTCCCTTGCAAAGTCGGAATTCCAGTCCTATAATCGGAAAGGTGAAAAAAATATTTGACCTGATAAACCGCAATCTTCTTCGCCCGGTCAAGCGATTCTCAGACTCTTCTCCCTCTGTACTTCCTCTTATCACTATCGCACGTGAAAAAGGTTCGGGAGGCAGACCTGTCGCCTATCTGGTAGCTAAAAAATTGGGTAATCCTTGGGAAGTCTACCATGAACAAGTAGTCGCTCAGATCGCCAAAGAAACAGATTTAAATGAGGAGCTCATCAAGGAGGTCGATGAGCGCAATATTCCTCTTATCGAGGAAATCGTTGCTGATTTTTTTGGCAAAAAATACATGAGTCTGGGAAGTTATCATAAACATCTCCTGAAAATACTCTCTACCATCGGTCACAGAGGCCATGCTATTGTCGTGGGACGTGGTGCCCGATTCCTTTTTCCCGAAGGTCTCAAGATCGGTGTTATTGCCGAACGTACACAAAGAATTGAATGGATGATGCAGTTTGAAAAGATCTCTCAGAATGAAGCTATCAAGAGAATAGATACAGCAGACAAAGAGAGGTATGAATTTATTAAATCTGTCTATAATAGAGATCCACGCAATATACATGATTTTGACTTGATTATTAAAACAGGTAAATACACAAGTATCGAAGATGCGGCAAATGTAATCGTCTCCGAAGCGAGGAGAAGATTTAAACTTTAGTCATTGACGTCATCCTGGCCCCAAAGGGGACCCTTTGGGTCTTGCTCAGGATTGTTGTGAATTAATTAACTACGATTCTGGAGTCGTCATAGTGAGCTTGTCGAACTATTCCTCCCCAGAATGACTGACTCACTGAAGGATATCATACCTTCTCAAGATCTATTTTGACAGAGGGACTCATTGTGGTCTTCATGTAGGCCGTTTTTATATGAGGCAGACTAATGGATTCTATAAGTTTGATGGCATTCGTTACAATCGCAGTATTTTCATGTGATATTTTGGCTACCATCTGGTGAACAATGGGAGCTTTTAGCTCTGTTTTCCATTTAACAGTCCCTTTTTGGAATTTTTTTACCACTTCTTCAGGGTTGGGCGATATGGTACCCGCTTTAGGATTGGGCATGAGACCTTTCGGACCAAGTACTTTTGCAAATTTGGCCAGTTTGGGCATAAAAGAAGGATGCGTGATGAGAATATCAAAATTGATCTTGCCTTCCTCTAAATCGGCAAGGAGTTTGTCACTGACAACTTCAATGCGAAGTGTTTTACCTGTCACGTAAGGAAATTCCACCTCTCCCTTGAGTCCCTCTTCGTTTACATTTACATGAAGTTCGACCGATTCATCGAAGCCTGCATATTTTATTTTTTTAAGGATTTCTACAGCTTCTTGAAGAGAATACATCTTCTTGATATCAATAGTTTTTTTGGCTTTGGTGTAGTTTTTCCCACGGACATGAGCAACTATTTTCTTTTCTTTCTTCTCAATTTTTTTAGGAGCTTCTTTTTTTGTTTCTTCCACGACTACCTCTTCCGGTTTCTTATCGGTTTTTTTCTTTTTATCCATTTTTTTCTCCATCGAACGCTTTTTCTGTTCTTTTTTTTGCTCTTCTTCTACATCTTCCATGCCGATTGTTCTCGTTCTGATTTTACCCATATATTTAGTTAAAAATTAATTCTCTACATCTACTCCCATACTTCTCGCCGTGCCGGCGACTATCTTCATACCTGCCGCCACTGTATCAGTATTGAGATCGTTTAACTTTTCTGTGGCTATTTTCTCAACTTGAGCTTTGGATAACTTGCCTACTTTTTCCGTATTTGGTCTGCCGGATCCTTTCTGGAGAGCAATTTCTTTCTTAATCATGGCGGAGACAGGCGGAAGTTTGGTGATGAACGTGAAACTTCTGTCTTCATATACGGTGATCACTGCCGGTATTATCTGACCTTTGAGCTTGGCAGTTTTAGCATTGTATTCTTTAATAAACTCCATGATAGGCACACCGTGCTGTCCCAATGCGGGACCAACAGGCGGTGCCGGAGTTGCCTCACCAGCCGAAAGATTCAATTTGATTATTGTTTTTACCTTTTTAGCCATACTTTTATAATTTTGCCACTTGTAAGAAATCTAGCTCGACGGGTGTTTCACGGTCAAATATCGATACGAGCACTCGTACTTTGCCTCTTTTTTCATCAATTGACTCAATCGTCCCCAAAAAGTCTGCAAAAGGACCTTCCGTAATCTTGACGGCTTCTCCCGGAGAAAATTTAGTTTTAAACTTGGGTTGTTCCTGGGTAACAAACTTCATGATCGCTTGAACCTCTTTTTCAGATATCGGAGTCGGTTTGAGTCCTGCACCTACAAATCCCGTCACACCTTCCGTTGTTCGTACCACAAGCCAGGAGTTATCGTCCAAAATCATCCTAATAAGCACATAGCCAGGGAAGACTTTTTCCGTTGCTTTTGACTTTTTTCCTTTTTTTACCACTATGATCTCTCTCGTTGGAACGACAATATCAAATATCTTGTCTTCGACTCCAAGACTCTTGATTCTTTGTTCCAACGCCTGCTTTACACGTCCTTCGTAGCCTGTTTGTACGTGTATCACATACCATTTACCCAACATTGAAGATGAAGCAACTGGTAGTTCTGGTGGCGTCACTTCTTCCGGCTTATCCTGAGCAGTATCGTTCATGCAAATTAAAAATTAAAACTGAAAATTCAAGTAGAATATTACCTCATTTTCGTTAATAATTCTAGACCTTTCGTCAATAGGATGTCTATTATACCTATGTACAGACCAATAATCAAGGAGATAGAAATCACGATCACAGTGAGCCTGATCGTCTCCTTCCTGCTGGGCCAGCTAACCTTCTTCAGCTCTTCAATAATGTCTGAAGCCATACCAGCCTTGACAGGTACATTTTTACTCATTGAACTATTGTAGCATAGAGATGTGAAATATGAAACGTGTAACATAGAACATGTAACATAAAACACATATTTCTCTTTATTACGTCATCCTGGTAAGTCGAGCAAAGCGAGACGCATCCAGGATCGTTGTCAACAAAGTAACTACGATTCTGGAGTCGTCATAGTGAGCTCGTCGAACTATTCCTCCCCAGAATGACGAAGCATTTTTTTCATACTAAATACTAGATACTAAATACGAAATACTATATACTCAAATATATTATGCCCAAGGAACTCATCCACTCCATAATTCTTATATGTGTTATATTTCTCTCCCTTTTTTTTTCTAAATCTCCTCTAAAAGAATATGATCTGCAGGTAGCGGCGGCACTTTTTCTTATTTTGTACGTCAGCAAAAAAATTATCATTCCCCGAGGTATCCAGTCGAAACTGTTAGAGTCTGTCATCTTTACATTTGTCGTGACAAGTGTCGTCATCGTCACAGGAGGTACGGAATCTCATTTTTTCTTTCTGCTTTATTTTCTCCTTTTCGCAGCAAGCCTTCTTTTGGAACCGTTTATTTCTCTTACTCTCACGGTGGGTTATATTGTAATGTTTCTGCTTACTCTTCCCGAAACCGCCTCATTTGAGTCTCTCATCCCGGTCATTTCTATCGCCTTCATATCACCTTTAGCTCTTTTTATGGGGCAAGAATATATACAAATACGTCAATCGGGGTCGCATATTCAAAAACTTTCTACAAAAGTAACGCAACAAGATCAAAACACGTTACTTTTTATGGCTTTGGTTATTAAAAATCATGTCAAATCTATCAAAGACGCTGCAGAAAATTTTATGGGTGACGAAGAACTGGCAGAAATCAAAAAACATGCCAATAGACTTGAGCGAATGATAGACCAGTTTGAAAAAAACCCTGAAGGAAAGACGGAAGAAGGTAGTTAGAAGTTAAAAAGAATATTGTCATTCTGGGGATCCCGAGGTTTGACGTCGGGAGACTCCAGAATCGTAGTTAATTCATTCACAACGATCCTGGATGCGTCCTGAGCAAAGTAGAAGGACTTACCAGGATGACGGAGATAATAAATAATGTCACACGTTTCATGTTGTATCTATAGATCGACCTTCGCTCTCATTATCTTCGCTCTCCTTATATGGGTAAATCCTCATATTGCACACGCTGACAATCTCGAATCTACGCAGTATCGCATAGAATTTGGCAACGTCAATTTAGGAGCAAAAAGTCAGACATCGACAAGTTATAATTTAGACACAACCATAGGTCAAACTGCATTTGGCCAATTCGACTCGACCGGATACATTATTAAAGCCGGATTTCAGTATATTCACTCTATTATCCCTTTTCGGTTTTCTCTCTCAAGTACAAATATAAACTTAGGCGCACTTAGTCCTAATAGTCCGTCAACAGCGACAACCAATCTTACCGTTACATTTGGAGGCGCGGGTGCATACCAGGTCACCGGAATAGAAGAAACGCCTCTTCAAACACAAACAGGTTCCCAGATACCCGATACCAGTTGTGATACGAGCTGTGATGAAACTACCGCCGGACAATGGATATCCAACTCGGCTTATGGATTTGGATACAACATGTATGGCTTGGATATACCGGCAACATTCAGCAGTACGGATTATTACCGACGGTTTCCGGATAGATCGGCGGCCGAATCGCCGGCCCTCATTATGAGCAACTCGAATGTGGGGACAGGCAGAACGGCAACGATGACATTTAAAGCAAATATCTCTTCTGTTCAACCCGGCGGCAGCTATCAGACAATTATCAATTTTGTTGCCACACCGAGTTATTAGTCATCAGTATTTAGTATTTTGTATTTAGTATTTGGTATAAAAAGTTAGAAAACACATCGTCATTCTGGGGAGGAGTGAAACGACGACTCCAGAATCGTAGTGAAATAAATTAACTACGATCCTGGACAAGCCAGGATGACGGAGAAAAAAAGTGTTACATGTTCAATGCTATATGAATAAAAGTAAGATCATTATCAGCCTACTACTCCTTCTCGTTTTCATTGGAAGGTTTATTCCCTCGTCCTTTGCTCAATTGGCGGATCTTTCCATCTCTCCTCCTCTCATCGAGATGGCCATCAAACCTGGAAAAGTCGTTCTCATCGCCTACACACTTCATAACTTTGGAGACCCGACGGTTATTACTACAAAAGTACTCCCATTTGAACCAAAAGACTCGAATGGAAATATCAAAATAAAAGAAGAATTTGAAGGACCTATAAGATTTTCACTCGACAATAATGACATACAGCTGGATAAGCCTTTTTTCTTGAGAACTAAGACATCTCAGCAACTTCTTTTAAGAATGAGGGTGCCCGAAGGTGCCCCTGCCGGTGATTATTACTATACGTTTATTTCAGAAACACAAGCGCCGCCAAGTCTTGACGGAAATACGTCTCCCCGATCGAAGGTTGCGATCGGAAGCAACATACTCATTACGGTAACAAGTGATGGCAATATAGAGGTCAAAGGAAGAATTAGCAAGTTTAATGTAATTCCTCATTTTACGTTGCCAAAAATATTTAATAATCTTACTATTTTTGACGTCGGTGACAAAATCCCAATAATCTTGACCCTAGAAAATACCGGCAACAATTTAATCAAACCTTATGGGAATATAATAATGAAGGGAAGTTTTGGAGAAATCGCCACGTACGATCTCATTCCTCAAAATATTCTCGCACATTCACAACGGACAATTTTGGCTACTCCATCGGCAATGATTGACTGTCAGGATGATAAAAATATGAGGCTCTGTAAAGCCTCCAATACTCTAACTCTCGCCGGTTTTTTCCTTGGGAATTATAAACTGTCTACAACTATAAATTTTGGCGAAAATACTGGGATTCTCAACGCCTCAACATCCTTTCTCGTCTTTCCAGTTAAGCTGACTATAGGACTCGCTATCATGTTTCTCATTCTGTACTTGATATTCAGGAAAGTAAGATCGACTGAGAGTGAAACCTAGAACGTAGAACCTGGAACCTAGAACGCATTTCTTCCTTATTGAGTCATCCTGGTAAGTCCTTCGGTGTTGCTCAGGACGCATCCCGCCGGGCAGAGCCCTCTGGGCGGCGCCAGGATCGTTGTCAATGTAGTAACTACGATTCTGGAGTCACTTCGTTCCCCAGAATGACGAAGAATGATTTTGTCGCTTATAATCCATTGACTTCGGCCATAGTTTTTCTATTATGAGGTCATGGATGAATATCTTAGTTCATTCAGGCCTTTACTAAAGAAATATCTCATTGAGATCTGCTTCATAGGTGCCTCTGTCATCTGTATTATCATCTCACTCACGATCTATTCTCGATCGTCTCCTCAGCAGACAGAGGCCGTGACACCGACGCAAGACACAGAACAAGAAGAAAATAATAGCACCATATATGTAGATCTTGCGGGATATGTAGCTCATCCGGACGTATACGAAATATCCTCAGGCACCCGATTAAAAGAGTTGCTTATACTTGCAGGAGGACTTGCCAAAGAGGCCGACGCCCAATACTTCGCCCGCAACTTTAACTTAGCCAAAGTTCTTATCGATCAGGAAAAAATATACATCCCCTCAAATCGGGATATTTCGCCGGATATTCAAGAACAGACATTGTCGGACATACCATCAAGTACGGAAATATCTATGGGGAATATGGCTCTACCACAATCTTCAAAAAAGATCTCTATCAACTCTTCATCCTCTCAGGAACTCGATATACTCTCGGGAGTGGGCAAAGTAACAGCAGACAAAATAATCAACGGCCGGCCGTATCAAAATATACAGGAACTCCTGGATAAAAAAATTGTTAGCAAAAGCGTATTCTCCAAAATACAGAATGCCATTTCACTTTGAGATAACACCTTTTACTTTTTCCTCTGTTCTCAATGGGTATCTTCCCGAACCACAGTCGTCCCTTCTCAATGGGATATTGTTTGGATTACCCTTAAAAAAATCGTTGGCACTGTATGCCGATCTTAAAGCTGTCGGTCTTATACACCTTGTTGTTCTTTCAGGCATGAATATCACGCTCCTTTCGGCCATTTTAAGTCGATTAACCATACAATTTGGCAGATATATGTCACTAGTGATAAATATACTAGTCATTATTTTGTTTATATTATTTGTCAGTCCTCAGGCCCCAATCATAAGAGCAGGTATCATGAGCATACTTACGTCCGTAGCTTTGATATATGGAAGGAAAGCGTATCCCTTATGGGCTTTATTTTTAGCCGGATTTGTAACTTTTTTAATCTGGCCGAAATGGTTATTTAGCTTGTCTTTTCAACTTTCTTACCTTTCCACCCTTGGCTTAATTCTTTTTTCAAAAAAAGCACCTCCACCGAGTAAAGAAAATACGAAACAGAGAATATATACCTACATTAAGGATGAATTTCGCACATCTCTCTCTGCCCAGGTACTTACGGTACCTCTCATATTTTTTTACTTTAGACAGGTATCTCTCATCTCTCCCGTATCGAATATTCTTGTCTCATTTCTCATTGCGCCTCTCATGATTTTAGGCTTTCTGGCGGCCTTATTAGGCAAAGTTCATTTTATCTTAGGTATCATTCCTGCCACTATTGCCTACGGGCTTCTGACATATATGATGTGGGTCATCGAACTCTTATCCCGTATTCCTTACGCCAGTATTAAATTCTAAATATGAACCATAGTCCCGTATCCAAAGGTTTATTTTTTGTAAGCATCTTCCTTGCCGTAGGAATTGTAACGGGACTTTTTATACAATCCATTTTCGACACGAGGACAAAAATTGTATTCTGCGATGTCGGTCAGGGAGATGGCGCCTATATCAGAGTTCAGAATAGGTATGACATTGTGATCGACGCCGGTCCGAATACGAAAATACTCGAATGTTTGGGAAAATATATGCCTTTTTATGACAGAACGATAGAGATGGCCTTCCTCTCTCATCCTCAGAAAGACCATTTCTATGGATTCATTCCCATGCTTGACAGATATACGATCACAACATTTATGCTTAATCCTATAAGTAATGACTCTAAGTCATTTCAGGAACTCAAAAGTAAACTGACTAAAAACTCTTCTCTCCATATTGTTAACCCGTATGCGGGAGCCACCTATACACTTGGCTCATCTCACATAGAGATACACTGGCCAACTAGACAATTTATAGCAGAGAACTCTCTATTTTCATCACCACGAAAGGAAAGGAATAATTTTTATACGGCGACTTCTGATCTGAATGCGTTTTCTCTCATTTTTGCTTACCAGGAAGGGAAAATCGATGTTCTTTTCACAGGCGATACAACACCTGAAACATTATTTGCATTATCTCAAAAGGCTAATCATAGGTATGATATTTTAAAAGTACCTCATCATGGCTCGAAAAATGGACTAAACTCCACATTTCTATCTTTAGCAGAACCTACCTGGTCAGTGATAAGCGTAGGCAAAAACAATTCGTATGGACACCCTCATCAGGAAGTTTTAGATATGCTAAAAGCCATAAAGACAAATATATTACGTACGGATGAAATAGGTGATGTAGTTTTCTATATTGAAAACGGGAAATTAACAAGAGAGCCAGAGTATTGAAAAGCGCATAGTCATTCTGGGGAGGAGCAGTTCGGCAAGCTCACTGTAAATTGCGACGACTCCAGAATCGTTGTCAATGAATTAACTACGATCCTGGATGCGTCCTGGGCGAAGTCGAAGGACTTACCAGGATGACGGAGATAATAAAAATTGTTACATGTTACACGTTCTACGTTCTAGGTTTCAGGTAAGTAGTATGCTCCTAATTTCTTTGAATATATTGAATGCTTCGAAAGCGATCCACTTCTCCCCTACCAGTTCCGAAGGCAGTCCGGGATCAATTTTCAACATTTCCACGTATGAAGAGGCGACTGTTTTAAATTTATCTACCTTATCTCCTTCTTTCGACAGAAGATCGTGCCAACTTTTAAATAATTCCCTGTATTTTTTATCCAGGTTTGATTTTCCCCAGACCTTTTCGATGAGGACTTCTCTTTCTCCGAACGTATGGTCTGCCTCAAATGCCTGAATATATTTCTCTTCTTCCTTTTGAGACACAAGTTGCCGTAATGTTTCTATGATCGGATGAGGAGTCAACCAGAAGGAACGATGCCAGGGGCCAAGCCCCCATCCTTGCATCTCCCGCCTGAGTTTATCACGCAATTCTCTCTTTGATTCGGGTATTTCATAGGAAATAATTCTCCACTTCCCGTCCCATTTCTCTCTTAAATAGCGAAAGAAAGGAAACTGAAGAGATAAGCTTGTAAATCCTTTTTCAGTTAATTTATACGCACTCCCTTGTTCTCTAACCTGACCTTCATTTTGTTTCTCGATTAATCCCTCTTTTGCCATACCCGAAAGAGTCCCGCGAGTCTTCTGATTGAAAGAAATATCGAATACTTTTTGTACACGTTCGTCTACATTTACTGCTTTTAAATCAACGTCTGAAAGAAGTATAAGTGCAAGTAATATTTTCGTCCGCCTATCTTTTATTCCCATACAAGCTACACTGTAACAGACGGTAAAAAACTTGTCAATAGATCAATTTGCGTCAATAATCATGTATAAATTGCACAACGTTTATGTATCACTTGACAAGTTATAAATAATAGAATTAAATGATAGTAATTACCTAAGAGAATAGCTATTCTCTATTTATTCTTTATGTCATATGTATAAGTTAAAATTCGTTTCGTTGGCTAAAGTGCTTGCCGCAGTTCTTGCCGTGTCTGTATTTGTATTTATCCTTCCTTTTGGAAAAGAAAACCAGGTACACGCCGGAACACTCATACAGGCAAAAGATCTTCTCTCAAATTCACGTCTGTCTTTTAGAGGGAAGCTCGGATCGGCCGCGACGAGCGGTACTACGTCAATAGTGATAGACAGCGGTGCTCCCAACGCTGACAGATACTCGGATCAAGACTTACTCAATTTATTTCCCCGCGATACCGTCTGTTTTGTCGGGTTTGGCTATGAAGGCTGTTATGGATATACTAATTATACTGTCGGTTCCGTTCCGTCTCAGTCGAGTACTAATTTTTTGCTTACTTCAACACTTACCACGGCTGTCGGAACAACTGACTATGTCGTGTCGACCCAGTCAGCCGTACATACGGTGACATTTATCGCTCCTCAAGCATACAATCTGGCGACGGGGGCGACGGTACAGTTCCTTCTCCCCGGACCAAGCTTGGCTGCCGGATCTACATCTGCGAGCGACTCTATTCCCGATGTGGGCACTTCCATTTCAACATCAGGATTTGATCTCGGAAGACTCGATCAATACGCAGGAGCAGTGACGTGCTCGGGAGGCGCTGCCACATGGGTGACCTCGGGAAATACCATCACCCGTAACACAGTCAACGGTACAGCCAACCATCAGATCAATTGTCCGTTTACGGGAACTCTCGCTGCCGGATCCACCGTCACCATGACGATCGGCTTGGGTTCGACAGTCATCGTGAACCCTGCCCCTATCAAATCAAGTCACACGAGAGGAGTGTCAGATGTATACACGGCAACTATCAGAGTACTCAATCCGACAGGGGGCATAGTCATGGACTCGGCCGATATTAAAATTGCTCCCATTGAAGGAGTGCTCGTCTCAGCCACTGTCGACACCACGCTTAGCTTTACCATAGGATCAACAAATGTCGGGACAACACATTGTAATAGAGCGGCTAGTGTCACCTCTACGGCAACGACGGTACCTTTTGGATCGATATCGACAAACCTTTTTTATGATATGGCACACACACTTACCTTGAGTACAAACGCCAAAAGCGGCTACTCTGTCACCGTAATAGAAAACGGACCTATGTCTCTTGACGGACTGGGAACGACGACCATAGGAGAATATTGTGGAAATGCAGGGACTCCGTGCAATACGCTTGCCACCCGAATAGACTGGACACTCAGCAACGAGTCAAGTCTTGGATATTCAATGGCCAACACTTCTGGAACAGATGCAGCCTTTACGTGGGGAGAATCGAGTAGAGCCTTTTCCGCCAGAGCTTTTGATTCTGTAACCGCAAGACAGATTATGAGCAACAGCGGTCCTGTGAACGGAAACGCCGCCGATGTCTGCTACCGAATCACCATCTCAAATCAGCAAAATGCCGGATTTTATTTAAACAAACTCACGTACGTCGCCACCGCGACATTTGGAAACTAATATGAAAAAGATTGTACAGATAAGTATTGTTATTTTTTTCCTTGCCTTTGTCACGCATGCGCGTGCACAAGAACTTGATTTTGCCACCATCACCGTCGTTCCGGCCGTCCAGGAGATTCAAGTGACCCCTGGAGAGAAAACAAGAGCGCAGATTCAATTCCGCAATTCGGGTCAGTCGCTTGAGATAGGAGTGGTCAAAGTGGCTGATTTTACCGTGACAGATAAAAAAGGAACAACAGAACTGGTCGAGGATGTGCCTCTCAAACCCAAATACTCCGCCTCTTCCTGGATCACGCTTGACCAAAATGAACTGGCAGTTCCCGCACATGAGTTTGGTCTTGTCACCATGACGATCAATCCTCCCAAAGATCTGACGAGCTGTGGATATTATGCCGTCGTCTACTTCCAGCCTGACGAAGGAAAAATAAAGAGACTTGGACAAAATCAATCAGCCACTTCAGTGACTCGAAAAATAGGAGGACTGATAAACTTTATCACCGAAGGAAAAGAGTGTAAGGAAGATCTTTCCATCGTCCGTTTTGAAACACCCAAGTTTATGGAGTATGGCCCGATCACGACCTCTTTCGATGTCGCCAATAACGGAGATATTCATATCGCTCCCTTGGGATCTGTCATTTTGTCGAATACGTTCGGAGATTTTGTCGATCAGAAAACGTTGGCAGAGATCAAAATCTTTCCTGAACGGGCACGGACATATGATGTGACGCTCGGACACACATGGATGGTGGGAAGATACAAGATGGAGCTCGCCGCCGCCTATGGAAGCAAGAATGCACCCTTACAACAAAGTGCATATGTGTGGGTGTTTCCCTGGAGAGTGGCTATCGTCGCTCTCTTATCTCTCTCATTACTTATCATCTTGCTGACAAAAATCTATACTCAATTCATCAAGAAAGAAGTGAAACTGGAGCAAGAACTCCATGAAGAACAAGCTGAGATCGAAAAACTCAAAGAAGAACTGAAGAAGAGACACGAATAACCCTCCTTTTTCTCCCAAAATTGACTATACTTTTTATATACCACTTCGTCTCGTAAAGCGAGACTTCGTTAGGTATTATGCCTAATATAGCTGTTATTCAGTTCATTGGCGAATAACAGCGAAATGGCATGAACACTTTCATTTACTCATATGCTTATCAAACTGTGGAATACATATATAGATATGATTGAGCATATACTCGTCTCAACGTACTCTTCTTTTGTCAAAAGACCCATCTTGATGATGGGAACACTCATCCTTGTTATTCTCATTCCCATTGTATTTTTGGTCGTCAAGTATTCGAATAAAAGTGTAGAGGCGGCCTGGTACGATGATACATTTGCGTATAGAAAATCAATAGACGTCACAAACAACACGTCGGCAGAGGCAAATATCTATATCGGAGTGACTGCGGATACCTCAGATACCACCCGTTTTCAAGCAGACTGCGGAGATCTACGATTTACGAAGTTTAATGGAGAGAAACTTCCCTACTATATATCCTCAGGCTGTGGTACCTCTTCAACCATACTTCATGTGTTTCTGAACAGTTTCCCCGCCGGGAAACAGACAATCTATTATTACTATGGCAATGCGAATGCTCCCAACGGATTTAACTCTTCAGACTTTGCCACCCAAGCTTCAAACTACACGTTAGGATCTACGGGTTCAGAAGAAAAAACTGTTGGCCCTGTCGCCTACTGGAAGTTTGATGAAGGTGTAGGTTCAACTGTCTACGATTCTTCCGGACAGAATAATAGAGGCAGCCTCGGTACAGGAAGTTCTGCACCTACGTGGAAAAGTGAAGATATGTGTATAAGTGGAAAATGCTTATATTTTGATGGCACAAGTGATGAGATAAACATAGGTAATACTGCACTACTGGGATCAGGCTCAACCAGTTTCACAGTCCAAACTTGGATTAGAACATCACAAACAAGTGGTGTAGGAAGTATTTTTGGACAGTACGATGCGGCAGGAGATACCAACCACTATTTTAGATTAGCGAACGGATTAATTGGGGCAGACGAATATCTGCCTTCTGGAGGAGCTATCTCTGGCTCTAAAAATATTGCTGATAACAAATGGCACTTTGTCCAGTTTATAAGAAGTGGCACTCAATGGTACATCTATACCGATGGACTGTTGGAAAACTCAGGCGCCTCCGAAGACTACTCTGGAGGCGCACCTACAGCAGTGTGGATTGGAGACAGATATGCTCCTGCAGGAGCATATGATCTAAATGGCTATCTTGATGAATTTAAAATCTATAACTACTCACGGACAGCGGCACAGATAAAAGCAGACTACGCAGCGGGATTAGCCAGAAGCTCTTCTGTCAAAGGAGTGTCTGCATCTCTAGGATCAAATCCCAAAAGTTCAGCGGCACTATCTGACGGACTCGTCGGGTACTGGAAGATGGATGAATCAATCTGGAGTGGGACAGCTGGAGAGGTACTTGACTCATCTGGAAATGGAAATAATGGTATCGGCTACAGCGGCGCCACCACTGCCAACGGTAAATTCGGTAATGGAGGGAGTTTTAATTCTTCTGATACAAATGATTATGTAGATGCTGGTTCAGGCGCAAGTCTTGCTCCAAGTACAAATCGGCTAACTGTTTCTACTTGGGTATACT
>JAUSJK010000082.1 GCA_030647255.1 bacterium | reverse complement strand
AAGGTATATCTAAATCCATTCTCTTCTCCCTTTTCCTCCGACACTACTTTTGTAAACTCGGAATACTCGGGGAAGAAGGCATCCGCGTCAAATTCTCCGTCTATAAGGGTCATATAAAGTCTATCCGCATACTGAAGTCCTTGGGTATATATTTGTGCTCCACCGATGATAAAAAGCTCTTCTTTTTCATGTGTCTTCCCTACTTCTATCCCTTCTTCAAGCGAATGGACGACGATACATCCGTCGGCTTTGAAGTTGATATCTCTTGTAACGACAATATTAGTTCTTTTGGGAAGTGGCCTCCCTATTGACTCATACGTTTTTCTTCCCATAATTACCGCATGGTTTACGGTTATTTGACGGAACCTCTTCATATCCGACGGAATATGCCACAACAGCTTATTCTCTTTCCCCAACTCTCTCCTTTTCCCTATAGCAGCGATCATACTGATTTTGATCATAGTCTATTACCTTAAATTATTAAGCTCGAGCAGTCAGAAAGCCTCCCGCATATATCATTCTTGCTGTTTTTTCATCTAATGTGGAAAAATGGCGTTCGAAATCTTGACCATATTTTTCCCACATAAAAGAATCGGGGGTTAAAGCAAACGCTATATTTTCTTTCACTATTTCATCTGTTGCTTTTCCCTGTACTGTTGCCGCATGTAGTCCACCCGCAGCCTGATATTGTTTTCGCAAATTATTTAATTGTTGTTCCGAATTATCTTGAGTATAAGGACCAAAATTAACCTCACCTCCACATTCTTTTATTGCCTCACATATGGCTACTTCTTGCAAAATATCAGCTAATCTTGCTTCTACTTTATTTTGGAAAATTTTCGAAACATTCTCAAAATAATCTCTAGTTACAATACTATCTACTCCCACTTTCCCAAGCATGTCTTTACATATGTCGGATAAGTTAGCCTTAGTATAGCCTTCTTTAAAAACAGCATCGAATAAAGGATTATTTCGCCTCATGATGAAATCATTTTGATAATAGTCTTTTAATGAATTGTATAAAATCTTTACTTCATCATTCTGTTTCATAATGTCCGGATCTCCGTTCCTTATGGGTGAATCCATATCTGTAACTAGACCGATCAAGTTTCCATCAAATATCTTTTTAAATAGGTTAGAAAGGTTAGATAATTTATTTTCATCGACATACGTTCTAATTTTTTTTAGATCTTCTAAACCGACATCGTCAGGCATTTTAAATAGCATTTCTTTACCTTTTTTTTCGTATAAAGACGCCATATTTTTTTCTCCCATTTTTACCAATAATCCATCAGTAAATAAGAGTCTTTCTCCTGGATTTTTTGTCCACCACGTATCTATACCCCAAAGACTAAATGGAACTCCATTTTTAGCGGCTACTTTTGTAAATGGAGCAACGATAGCATATCCCATACCATCCCAACTTCCCGAATTAAACCCACCGCCCACTTTATGATTAAGACTTACGTGAATGGAGTTTCTTGGCAAGACTCCCTCCCCGTTTTCATTTGTCGCATCAAATGTGGTCTTAATTTCATACCCCTCCTCTGTTTGTTCTGGTTTATAGCGTGTCGTATGCACACATACTATATTCTCTGGACGCATAACCCCATCTTTATCATATGATGCAAACCCCTCTGCTTTCTCCTTATCTATTTTTTGTTGCTTTTGTTCTAGAATCATCATCTTTTTTTTCAATACTATCGACGCGTCTTTATCTCCGGATAAAGCCAGAATGACCAATGCTTCTCCCGAAGGATTACTTTTTGTACGAAAGCTACTATTTTCATCGATATAGTTAGCAGCAAGAAGAGCATCGACTAAATATAATGTCTTTTTTGAATATACACCCATAGCTATTTCTCGAGCCATCTTCTGCAGTTGTGGATTCGCCGAACCTAACTTTTGTGAGAGTTCTATGACACCTAAGACTGTTTTCGTCGTCAGATAATGATCATTTGTGCCCCTTTGCGTCGATTGTATCTTTACAATATACTCTTCAAAATCTTTTTCACTTATCCATGATGGCCTTTCACCTAATATCTGCACGTGGCTACTACTTAATTCTTTATATACAGGTAACTCATTTCTGCCACGGAAAGAAAATTCTTGACCTTTGAAATTAAAAATTACTCTTTTAAATTTTTTGTTGTCCTCGACTGTCTTAGGTTGTAATTTCTCCCCAATTAATTCTTCTTCCGTTTTAGTTTCCAAGAGAGGTTGATCTTCCGGATTGAAACCAAATAATTCCTTTCCATACTGCATGTGTCTATCAGGTTCTGTTCCTTTAAGAGAAGCACCTCGTGCATCCTGGTCTAAAAGAGCTTTTTTTAGCTCTGGGGACGCAGCGATGGGTGTACTTTTTTGAGCATTGGAAAGCAAATCATATCGACGAGCTAATTTTGCGTACATTTCTTTTATAGAGGGAGTTTCCTCAGGATTGAGAGATTTGTCACGATAATCTCTTGCGGCTGATAAATAGAAAAGTTTGGATGCTTCTGGTCTTTCCTGAGGTTTTAATCTTGCCATTTCTTCTGGCCGATAACGAGATATTGTGGCCGGCGTATTTTGTGATTCCATTATGATTACATAATACTATGTTTTCTTCTTTTCATACAAGCCCCCTGCTACAGTCAATTCACCTCGCAAGACGGGGTGAGACTGGTAGTTTTCAAGTTTGATCATGTCGAGTGTAAAATCATCTATCTCCTTTAACTTTCCTTCTATGGTTACTTTGGGAAATGGATACGGTTTGCGTTTGATCTGTTCTTTCGCCTGTTCAATATGATTTTCGTAGATGTGCACATCTCCAAACGTATGCACAAACTCTCCCGGTTTGTACCCAAGTACTTTTGCCAGGATCGTAAGTAGAAGCGCATAGCTTGCGATATTGAAAGGCACGCCCAAAAATAAATCAGCACTTCTCTGATAGAGCTGTAGGTAAAGTTTTCCATCTTTGACACTCAGCTGATACATGTTGTGGCATATGGGAAAGCGCGAGGCATCTTTATGCGTCGCCATCGTATAGAGATACTCCGGATTCCATGAGGTAACGATGGCATTACGAGCATATGGGTCATCACGTAACTCTTGTATGACCCACTGAAGTTGATCGATCGTTCTTTTTGTACGTGTCGGCCATCTTCTCCATGATTCTCCGTAAATCTTGGGCAGATTCCCCCATTTCTTCGCAAACTTCGCATCATTTTTTATCTTTTCTATAAACTCCTCTTTACTTACCTCCACTTTTAACTTTGTCCCTTTCACATTTAACTTACTATTGTATATCTTATACGGGTAGTCGTCCCAAATATGAACATTGTTATCAACTAAATACTTGATATTCGACTGCCCCATCATAAACCAGTAGAGCTCATGTATGACCCCTTTCCAATAGACTTTTTTTGTCGTCAGAAGGGGGAATCCTTGAGATAAGTCGTACCGGTTCTGTCTGCCGAAAAGACTATAAGAAGCAACGCCTGTTCCCCTATCGATATTTTTAATTCCTTTATTGAGAATTTCCTTCATGAGATCAAGATACTGATATTCGGGATGAGGTGTATTCATATGCCTCTCATTCTATCAAATTGAAAAGCCAAGTAGTTTCATATATTCTTAACATATTACGTATGGATCCCAATGAAAATACAATTCCTTCTTTATTCTCCAAACATATACGCATTATTGCAGTGGTAGGTGTTTTACTTGTCATTTTAGTCTCCATCGTCTTTGCCAATTATCTTCTTTCCACCCGTTCCACCTCTTCCACCCAAAATAGTACATCTATTCCTCCTTCCGGCTCCACTTCTCTCTCACCCACTACCAATAGAAACACTAATAACCCTTTGACTCTCCAACTTCAGATCGACGAGTATGATATGAAAACAACGCTTCCCACGCTCCCCTCATCCGTCCCCTTATTCCGTCTTAAATCATCATTTAATGTCGAGGAAATCAAACAACTGGCCAATAAACTGGGTTTATCAGAGATTGTGCGTTCAAATGGGCACCAGATTATTTTTGCCGATAAATCAAATCCCTCTTCAGTAGGAGGTCTCATCTTTGATGTGGAAACGGGCCGATTTAAATATGAGTCGTACGGAAATACTACACCCGCATTGAGTGTCGCTGGACAATCGAGTGTCGCTACGGCTCAGTCATTTTTTCAGGAACTTTTTCCCAACGATACGACTGTCACCTGTGCGTCCACATATCGCGTCAAAGGCATCTCACCCGAAATCGAATATGTAGAATGCCACAGAGATTGGCAAAAAGTAGGCGGACTTCCTATCCTCAATGCTGTCGGCGTTTTAAATATACCCGAAGAAACCTCTCTTTCTACCCTCAGTTTAGGAAAAAGCCAAAGCGATACTCCCAGTGATCCGTCTATCATTATGACCTCAAACAACACGAATGGTAAAGTACGGCCGAACGATTTTAATACGATTACATTTGCTGTCGATTCAACATCAAATAGAATCGTCTCCATCGACTCCAACTTGAGATGGATAGATGATACGCAGGTGCTAAGTTCTTCCCGTGATCTTTCAAGCCCTCAAGACGCATTAAACGAGTTTATCAATAATAAAGCCGATTTTTCTCTTGCTATTCCTGCGGGGAAAGGAAGTGTTGATGCCGCCAAGATATACGTGGATGGCCGGTTGAAGGGAAAAAAAGCTCAGGTAACGGATTATCTCCTTGCCTATCTTGAAAAACCTGCCGCAGCCGCACAGACATATTTGGCACCCATGTATATCATTCGCGGCTTAGTCACGCTGGAGAACGGATACACGATGCGTTTTATCCAAACTGTTCCGGCCACCACTCAAAAATTATCTTTTCTCTCATCAAGTAAAGGAGAAATCGCAGGGGTTAGTTCCACCTCAGATGAAAGCGACCGGGGACAAAAACAAGGCACGTTTCAACTTGGTGGCCCGACATTCACTCCGACACCCACCCCTTGTCCTCCAGGGTATATTCTCAATGAAGGATCATGTATTCTCATCAAATGGGGAGAACCTCAGCCAACAACAACACCCCCGGCTGTTCAATATGCCTGTGATTTATCACAATATATTACATTTCAATTACCAGGCATTGGACTCGTCGGATGGGATGGAGTGAAAACGCATGTCTTTTATTTTATTTCTCCTCAAGGTACTACATTTGATTTTAGTCAGATAAGAGATCAGTTTTATTCTGCGGCTGAAAAGCAGGTCGTCATCAGTTTTTCCAAAATTCTGGAACTCAACCATCGCCTCGACGCTCTCAATGGTAAACCCGTCACAGATGCCCAGGTCGCCTCGGCCATCCAAGAATCTATACCTGTCACACAATCTCAGTATCCTTTTACCGCCTCTCTTTATACCACCGCTTATTTTCCCGCCCTTATACAAGGTACTTCTTTAGATGCGGCTTTATCCGGAGTTAATACAGATATAAAACCTCATCTTTCGTCTGCATTTGCAAAGTTCAAACAGGTCTTGATTGCCGGTGAAGGAAAAACACAAGCAAAATTGCCTGATCTTTTTCCGGGTCAGTCTCTGACATTGTTTATGGGAGTTTTCGCACTACAAAGCGATCCTTCTAACAACCCTTGTCCATATATTTCGGGCGACTCGCCTTTTATTTTTCTTTCAACAGACACGCCTCGGACATTTGAGATTTCTTTAGAGGACGTTAATGTTTCTTATCATTTTCCTAACTTTGGTAAGGAACAAGCCTGGAAAGGGACGGTCGCCCTGTCGGGAGAAATAAAATTAGATACCATGCAAAACTTTTCTTCCCAATCTCTCTATTACGAATATACTCATAACTCCGTTCATCTGACAAGCGCACATGATATTGCAGTATCAAATACAAAAGAATCAATTGATACTCTTACCACATACATTGCGAGCACATTGCGCCTCTCTTCTCAAGAATCAGAGGCTCTCAGAACCGAGGTGTATAAAATAACTTCTTTGGAGACAGTCAAAAAATCTCAGTTTATCCGTGTCGGAGTTGCTTCTCAAGAGAGTATAAATCGTAGTCTCCCCCTCCTGATTAGTCCTCAACCGACTGTACTCTATAGACTTCATCTACTTATCTCCCCATTATCGAAAAAAGAGTTTCAAAAATATTCCCATGATGAAGTTTCTTTATCATTAAAACCAATTGAAAGAGATGGTTTCACAGTTATTGAAATTGGAGCCCGATAGTAAGCCTTAATCCTTCCATTCGCCTGCCAAGAATCTATTCCTAGTATGAAGATGCCAGTCGTGAGGGTGAGAATCTTTGATTTCTTTCCACATTTTCTTGGCCGTTTCGGTATAAAGTGTGGGATAAACTGATTTATCCCGACTCCCCTGCCAAACATCTCTTAAATTGCTTCCCTGAACCTCAAGCTCGTGAAGTTCTATCTCCACATCCAGATTATCCGCATCTTTGACAATTTTAGACTCAATACAGTCTTTTTTTTCATACTCTTTATAGAGTTTGATGAATTCTTTTTCGAGAGAACTATCTTTAAATATATCCTCAACTGCTTTCACTTCATCCCGTGTGGTATATTGGCGGGAAAGATAGTCGACATCGCCCGTCCGACTTTCAGAAAGATCATGGACGAGAGCCATCTTCATCATTTTTTCGATATTAACCTTTTTTTCATGATGAGCCAAAAGAAGAGAGATCCATACAACTCGAAATGTGTGTTCGGTGATATTTTGCGCGTGTTGATTCATGAAACGTTTCCACGCCCGCTGTACCATCCGAAACGACCCAATCTCGTATAGGAAATCTATATTCTTATTCATACAACATGCAACACGCAACATGTAACATTGAACCTTGATTTTTTCTTGTGGTTCGAGTGACTAGCGAGAACTCTCAATCTTCTGTCGGTCATCCTGGTAAGTCCTTCGGCATTGCTCAGGACGCATCCAGGATCGTTGTCAACGAGTCAACTACGATTCTGGAGTCGTCATAGTTTATAGTGAGCTTGCCGAACTACTCCTCCCCAGAATGACGACGTACTTTCTTACTTTTTATACTAACTACTATCTACTGACTACCGATTTAACCGATTTTAACCGTTTTACACTTGTTTCTCTCTCTTCTTCGTCGTCACGCGTCCTCCTTGCCACTGTCCCCTATACTGTATTCCTCCCCCGTCAACCCAGAAAAACTGAGCATGGACAAACCGGCAGCCAAGCTCCATAATTACAGGAATTGGCCCTTCATTTGAGATTCCGAATGTGAGCACTCCCTGATATCCGGGGGCGACATTACCTGTGCGCAGGTTAAGCCCGCTTCTGAATGTCGTCGTCCGTGGTTTAAAAAGAATGGCGATATCCAAAGGAGTATTTACTTTTTCTAAAGTAGTGACTAAATAATATTCACCCGGTTTGATGGTGACGGACTGTCTTTTTTTCGGGTGAAACTTGGCAACTGTCTCAATGGTAGGTGTTTCTCTTTCGTCTATACCCAAAAAGGCCCTGCCTCCCGAGATACGGTGCACCTCACCTAGTCTCAGATCAAATCCGGCCCCTTCAGGATTGGCAAGTTCCCTCTCTGACAGATTCTCAACAAGGTTTATTTCTTTGACGAGTTTGAGTAATTTTTTCGGGCCGATGATCATATAAACACAAATAGCACAAATTAATAACAGATTTCGCAGATTTCTATTTTAATCGTCATTCTGGGGATCCCGAGGTTTGAAGTCGGGAGACTCCAGAATCGTAGTGAATGAAATTAACAACGATCCTGGACAAGTCCTTCGGCTTCGTTTTACGGTGAGCGAAGTCGAATCGCTCATGACTAGCCAGGATGACGAAAGTAATTCTAAATTCCTATCATACATTCCCAATGCTTTCCACTTCAAACATTCCGTCATTTTTAAACGTGACCGAGTACATAGGCAGACCGCCGGCGATCCTTTTAGCTGTTTCCATGAGGTGATTTTCCGCGATATCGGATAAGGCTTGATACACATATTCTTCATCCAGATCAGCATACAACTCGATGGCTTTTTTTTCTATCAATTTTGTGACCCAAGCTCTGTGCCGTTCATCTGCCAGTGTTTGATGAAGTACAAATATCTCCACTTCTCTTTTACCTGTGGGTGTTTCCATATATAATCTTGTCTTGAGACTGTATGGACCTTTGACTATGACAACCGCGCCTTCCATATGCTCTCCTTCAAGTACTACTTCTACTCCCCCATCTTTTTTTACCTTTTCGAGTTGAGTATCAAGCAATCGTATTTGATCTGAGGTCAAATGATAGGCTTCAGGGTCAAGCCGCATCTGTTTGATGTGTCCGCATCCGAGAGCCGCTCCATTTCCTTCTCTGTGAGTATCCGTGTGCATTCTCATATTCTTTTCTCCTCCGACTATCTCAATAAGAGTAGTAAGAGCTTTTTCATAATCGACCTCAAATCCATAATTGGCGGCTGTGGCATATAAAAGGGCAAGGTCGCCCGCATCCGCACCGGGAAAAGCTAGAGCTGGTAGTTCATCATCGTTTACATATCTTCCATCAATACACCGACTGATAAATCGTGTAGAAGTGTTTACTTTATAACGATTCTCCCGCGCAAGATCAATTATCTGTTGTTTGTTTAAAATAGTCTTCTTCATAGGGAAATATTATAACACCTCCTCGTCATTCTGGTAAGTCCTTCGGCTTTGTTTACGGTGAGCTAAGCCGAACCGCTCAGGACGCATCCCGCCGGGCAGAGCCCTCTGGGCGGCGCCAGAATCGTTGTTAAATTAAATATAGATTCAGGCGTCGTCATAGTGAGCTTGTCGAACTATTCCTCCTCAGAATGACGCGTATCTTGTACAATAAGCACATGTCTCTACACTATCCTGAAAGTAAACAGATTTTAGAAAAAATAAAAGGCGCTCAGCGTATTGTATTAAACGTTCATCGCAAACCGGATCCTGATACGGTCGGGTCTTCACTCGCTTTGTCATACTACATTCAAAGTCTGGGAAAAGAGACGACACTTGTCTGTCCCAATAAAATCGGCGAAGAGTATGGGTTTTTAAAACAGGCGACAAAAATAAAAACTGTGTCACTATCGACTTTTGACTTTTCCCCTTACGATCTTTTTATTATTCTTGATTCATCCAGCTGGCACATGGTCGCCGATAGCCATAACTTCACCCCGCCCTCCCTACCTACCATTATTATTGACCATCATAAGACAAACAATCTTGAAGTAGAAATAAAGCTTCTCGATATCAAGGCTCCTGCAGTCGGAGAAATTGTATACAACCTATTAAAAGATATTGGAGCAGATATCGACGCCGACACGGCCACGGCTCTTTTTACCGCCATTGCGGGAGACACGGTGTATTTTAAACATACGCCTCATCCGGCTCAAACATTTGAGATTGCGACAAAGCTTCTGGAAAAAGGTGCCCGTCAGGACTTATATATACAATATATGACAAGTAACCACCCTCTCAGCTTCATCAAGTGTTTGGGAAAAATGCTTGAGCATATGGAGTATGATGCGGAACATAAGTTTGTCTATGCCGCTATGCCGTTTGAAGAATACGAAACCTATGGGAAGCCTTCCGGAGTAAAAGACGCGGTGGCGAATGAATTTCTTCAGGCGGTGAAAGACGCGGAGTTTGGTGTGGCCATACTTGAAGGCGAAAAAGACAGACTTTTCGTCAGTCTGCGGTCAAAAGGAAAAGTAGACGTTTCCACCATCGCGCTTCACTTTGGCGGCGGCGGCCACAAAGTTGCTGCTGGGTTTAGTATAAAAGGAGAGTTCATGCACTCTGTTGAAAAAATACTTTCTCATATAAGAACCTATAATTCTTGACTCTTCTTTTAGTTGTAGTAGAATACTATTAATGGCAGAAACTATTTGTAAATCTGTCGCTTCTAGGATTTACTTTTTTCAATCCGAAGACAGACCTGTCTTCCCTTGGCATATATCTTTTAGTGAGAAAGGCATGGATTGGTCTCCTCGCGGATATGTTCCTTATGGCGAACCGGCAGTACGACCTCACAATTATCCACCAAACTTACCATATTTTCCTGAAGGTACTTATAATCTCGAGAGGCATATTGAAGATAGAACCTACATGATGACAGTTATTAATCCTTCCTCCGAATTTGCACATACACCGGCAGTGATTCAAATTAGTACTGAGTGGCTTCATAATAACTCTCCAATTATTACAACTTGGCAATTTGAAAAGCTTGGTCCAAAGTCACGTGTTACTAAATCCATTCAACAACCAGGACATAGAGTAGCAGAATCGATATCGGCCGTATTTGAAGGTAAAGATATCATAGGACTTACACTTAATACTTTTCTCACTAAAAAACAAATGAAGCTTAGAAAAACTTCCTATACTATAACTGAAGATGGCTCGTTGATTCCTTCTAGCTATGCTGTTCCTGATCACCTTTCTCAAACGAAGGCGTTAGAAATGGCCGAAAAAATGATAGATCTAAGAGATCCTACCGATGGACTAATATTTCTATTCTCATTTAAACCTCCAAAAAAAAATCCCCCTCAATAAGAAGACCTGTTTTAAGAATTCAACCTCGGAGGTTGAATTGAGCCTTATGACAATATAAATATATACTTCTGTCGATTATACTCCATTGACTCAACCCAGAAAATGTCCAAAAATAAGATTGTATATGCCAGGAAGAGAAACTCCCCTCATAAACGGCGGTATTTACCATATCTTCAATAAAACCATTGACTCCAAAAAAGTATTTCTCAATCCTCAAGACTGTGATAATTTTTTGGAGATCATTAAATACTATCGTTCAACTAAACCTATTCTCAGCTATTCTCGTTTTAGAAAATTACAAAACGATATAGGAGACTATCTACTCAAAGAACTAAGCTTCAAAAAATTCTTTCAAATAGAATTGTTGTGCTATTGTCTGATGCCAACTCATTTTCATTTTCTTATCAGACAAAAGAAAGAGAATGGAACTTCCAGATTCATGGCAGATATAATCAATTCTTTCACACGGTATCACAATTTGAGAGCTGAAAGAAAGGGACCAATTTTCCTTCAGCGATTTAGAGCAGAACGTATTATGAGTCAAGAACATCTCATTCATGTGTCAAGATATATCCATTTAAATCCTTATTCGTCGGGAATTGTCAATTCCTATGATGATCTTGAAGACTACAAATGGTCATCGTTAAAGGAATATGTTTCTGGTAAAGCTAATTTGGCGGAACAAGAATATCTTCTTAAAATATTTAATAACGACTCATCTCGTTACAGGAATTTCGTACTATCGAATGCAGAGTATCAAAGAACACTCGAATACTGTAAGCATGCCGAAAAATGGTAACGTATGTTTAGATTATCACAACAACACTTTCAACCTCCGAGGTTGAATAGATTGTTATTTACTTTCTTTCTGGGTCTGACGATGCCGACTCGGTCATCATAGGCTCCAACATAGACTTAAACTTTTCTGCAGAAGTTGCCTCTAGTAATTGATACCAGTCTTCTCCATATGTTTTAAAGCCTAATTGTTGCGCACTTAATTTAAAATAATATTCGTTAAGTTGGAACTGCTTCCATAATTCATCCACAATTCTCGACTTAACTGAATGCAAGGCACGAAGATGTAAATCCGAGTCGAATACTTCACTTAGTCTTTTTTGAATATCAAAACTAATCTCGTCATTTTTCCAAGCAGGATATCTACGTGAGATAGTATTAAACAATATTTTCATCTCCTTACCCTCACCTAATCCTTTTTCGTAAAAATTTCTTATATGCACAAATATTTTTTTGAAGTCGATTGGGATTTCTCCTAAGGCAAAAACACTGTTTTTTTCGTATTCTTTATCCCATAAATAAAAGCCTGATCTAATATTATCATCGTAGATATTCATGTCTGGTCTTATAGTACCATCCAAGGTGAGTCCTAATTTTTGTAGAGTATTGGTAATGGTGGTATTTTTTCCTATCCTTCCTCCCCCCCCCCACAACGAAGATACCGGAAGGGGTTGTTTTAATTTCAGATACTAATTCAGAGACAACTTTTGTTTGTTGGATCGGATTACCAATATAAATATCATTTATATTCATGGCTATATTATAACAAGTCTTATAAATAATTTGATAAAATTAACATATGGCTCAATCTGTCTATGTCTATGATTCAACAATTAAGGATACCGTGAGTAAAATACGGGGAGTCGGCCGATATCTACAGCTTCTCAGAGAAAACTTTCCCAAATGGAAATATATAGGATCTGATGAATTTGGCAGTATTCCTTTTGACTCTGTCTTTATAAATCCATTTCTCAACCTCGTCCAACCTCCTCTTACTCTACGGCGAGTGGCAAAGTATCAGATAGGAATAATATATGACCTTATACCTCTTAAATACCCTACCCACTTCCCTATTGGACTGAAAGGCAACCTAAATGTGTTTCTTAATAAACTTATCTTGAAGAATTACGACCTCATAATCACTGACTCCGAATATGCCAAAAAGGATATTGTAACTATGTTGAATATACCCGAAGAAAAAGTAAAAGTTATCTACCCCACACTGCCGAAAATATTTAAACAGACCTCAGATGTTAGACCTAAGATGTTAGAAAATACCAAAAAAAATCTTATATCTACGGTCTCAGATCTACGGTCTAATTACTGTCTCTACGTGGGAGACGCGACGTGGAACAAGAACTTAGTCAATCTGGCAAAAGCTATAAAACTCGCCAATATTTCTTGTGTTTTTGTCGGAAAAGTATTTGAGAAAGAAAATATCGAACAGTTGAAAATGCTCAAAGAAGTTGTCAATCCCTGGCAGCAGGAACTCATGGATTTCGTCAAAGAAATCGACGATGATCCCCGTTTTATACTCGCAGGCTATATACACGATAATGAACTGATGAAATTATATAAACAATCTTATCTTAATATACTGTTATCACGTGATGAAGGGTTTGGGTTTTCTTTCCTAGAAGCGGCAACTATAGGCTGTCCTTCTATCCTCTCTCAGATCTCAACTTTTAAAGAAACAGCTAAAGATTGTGCCTTATTTGTCCAGCCGGATAAGCCCAAAGCCATCGCCGAAAAAATAAAAGAGATCTTTGGAGATGATAAACTCCGGATGTCAATAATATCTAAGGCTCTGGAAAGATCTAAATTTTTTTCTTCACTGCGTTTCGTGATTTCCTGGGAAGAACTACTAAAGTAACTTCTTTGCCGTCCTCCTTTAAAAACCTCCTATTTGACATTTACCGGAAAAGGTGTATAATACTTATTCCATATGTATAAAAAGATCTTATTCAGTGGCATACTGTTTCTTTTTGTTGCAGCCTTTCTCATCAGAATACTTACTTTTCCTGTACATTCTCAGGAAGCTTTAATAACACCGACTCCAACTCCGTCTGAGTATGCACTTGAACCATGCATCCAGGGAGTTCCTACACTCAACTTTGTCCGATTTTATGGAGATGTATACGTAAATGGAACCTACGCAGGAGCTAACCTTCCTATTCGTATGTACAACACGGCTAAAAAAATAGTTGGTTGTGGGCAGACAATAACTTCAGGATCTACGACTATCTACCAATTTACGAATGTATTTGGAAGCGATGCGGTCTTTACGGGCCTAAAAGAGAATGAACCTGTTACGATATTCGTCAATGGACAAAGGGCGACCACTAACCCACCCAACGTTGTGTATAAGGGTTTGTCCATGCTTAATCGAGTTGATTTGTCTATCGGAAGTACCGCTGTTACTCCCACTCCTACACCAACAAACACACCTACTCCCACACCAACACCTACTCCAACCGTAACTCCTTCTGAATATCCTATGGAACCCTGTATACAGGGTGTGCCTACTTTAAACTTAGTCAACTACTATGGAAGCGTGACTTTGAATGGACAACCCGCAGGAGCCAATCTGCCTATACGCATGTATAACACTAATAAGAAAATAGTTGGTTGTGCAAGTACTATTCTCTCCCCCGAAGGAGGGATCTATCCGTTTACCCATGTCTATGGCAGCGACGATGTCTTTACAGGTATGAAAGAAGGAGAGCTTGTTACGATATTCGTTGACGGAAAACGAGCAACAACCAGTCCCGCCAATATAACGTACAACTCTTCTTCCATGTATACTCGAGTCAATTTGTCCATCGGAAGTACCGTTGTTACTCCCACACCTACAGCAACAAATACGCCAACACCTACACCCACCAAGACGCCGACGCCTACAAATACACCGACTCCTACTCCAACAAAGACTCCGACACCAACGGCAACTAAAACACCAACGCCTACCCCTACCAAAACACCCACTCCTACGCTTACAAAAACACCTATACCGACTCCTACTCCGATAAAACTAAACAGGCCTCCTATTATCTCTACTCGTTCACTCCCGATTGCTCGACCTGGTCGATTCTATTTTGCCGGGATCAATGCCTACGATTATGACGGAGATAAAGTAACTATGTCTCTCAACAACGTACCCAACTCTTTGTCTACATACTGTTATAGTTTCTCCGGCTACGGTGGATGCTATATCATAGGTATACCTACCAGACGCGAAACAAGAAATATAGGCGTCAAAGTGAGCGACGGATACAGGATGATTTTCAAAAATTTAGTCCTCAACATAAGATAATATTAATAGAGTTTTAGGGCTCTAGAATAATATTCTATTTTACGGTTGCAAGCAATTTTCAATCTGTTATAGTACATATATCGATATGAAAAAAGGTATCTTCTTTTTCTTTTTTTTGTTTCTCTTAGTTACTCTTAAACCCGCCACCGCACAAATAAACTTACCCCCTAGCCAGTCCCTTGGTATAGGCACATCGTATGCACACTATAACGGTTCTATCAATTTTGTAGAAGGGTATCTCGTCGCTTCCGACTCTACCCACATCAATCATAAACTGGGTTTCACCGCAGAGACTTGGTTTCTCCCCTCGGTAGCTTCCCAATCGGGGACACTCATCAGTAAATCGACAGGAACACAAAACGAATTTTCTCTCGATTTTGAGAGCCGTTTTGACCAAACATCCAAGAAATATTCAATACAATACCAATTTTCCGCCGCCGATTTATCCCTCGGATGTGCCATGCGTACAGTAACATATCAACAGCAGATGTCTCAAAATCAATTTGTCCAATGGAACCATGTAGCCGGCGTGATTGATGGACGAGGAAATATGTATTTGTTTATCAATGGTAAAAAAGCTACAACGCCTTTGACCATACTGGGAATGCCGTGTGTAGCCAATAACGACATTACCATAGGCGGAAGAAAGCTCAATGACACAACAGTAGACAATTACATCAAGGGCTTTATGGATGATTTACGTATTTCTTCAACCGCCCGTTATTCAACTGATTTTGCACCTCCAACAGGACCCTTCATCCCCGATGCAAATACCCAGATTCTCTACCATTTTGACAATATAGTGACAGATACAAGCGGGAACAATCATACGGGTATTCAATACGGGACTGTCTTTTTCGTACTAGTTCAGGTTTCTTCCATCACGCCCACCCCTTCGGCTACGCTCAGGGCAAGCCCTACTCCTTCTTCGGCTACGCGCCCTACCCCTACTCCCGGTCGTGGAGGATGGTCATTATCTCCTTTCAGATAACTTGTATTTGCGCTACAATCAAATCATGGATCTGTTTACGTATGTCATTATTTCAGCCGTGTTTATCATGACTATTTATCTCGCTGTCATGACGAAAGGCTGGTTTTCCCTTCATCAGATCATCGGCATATTTATTTTTGGAGGAATCATCGGGGGAATTATGCACACGTACGAAGGCGGTCTCGTCTTATCCATCGTTCTGACTCTCGTGTTTTGGTAACCTCGTCATTCTGGGGAGTAAAACGACTCCAGAATCGTAGTTAATATTATTTAACAACGATCCTGGATGCGTCCTGAGCAATGCCGAAGGACTTACCAGGATGACGAAGAAATATTAAAAAGTCTCTTTGCATTTTTTGTTGTTTGCTTAGCCAACTCTTCAACGCTCATACCCTTCAACTCTGCAACATACGTTGCTATGAATGTAAGATTTTTCGGCTCATTCGGATATTCTTTTTTTGTACGCAATGGCTCAGGTAAAAGAAAAGGCGAATCTGTTTCGAGTACCAACATCTCCAAAGGAACTTTTTTTATAAATTCCTTTTTTTTGATACTTTCGGGCAAGTCATATGTAATATCTCCATCCACGCCTATGTATATCTTTTTTTCTATTGCATAATCGAGTAAGGACAGGTCGCGACCTGTCCCTACAGTGTCAGATTCACAACAATGAAAGACCGTTCTTCCTTCTAGATTCGAGTCCCATACCTCATTGAGTTCTTCCAGCAAATCAATTTTTGCCTCTCTATTGTGAAGAATCAGACTTTTCTTATACTTAACAGCCAGTTTAATTTGTTCCCTTAACAGTTCCTTTTGAAGATCGATGAATGATTCTTCTACGTTATATGTTTCATATTTCGTTTCTTCATAGGTATGTCTATCTACCCCCACCTCCCCCACCGCCACCACTTTCGGATGAGAAAGTAACTTTTCTATTTCATATAGAATAATTTTAACGTTTTTAGCTAAAATCTCGTCAGCCTTTGGCTGAGACGTTCCACGTTCTACGTTTAACTCGTACACATGATGGGGATGTACTCCCACCGCCGCCCATACTCCTTCATACCTTTCCGCAATCTCAACTGCCTTTTTTGATGACTCCACATCCGTGCCCGGAACGACTATTTGATCTATGCCAGCTTCTTTTGCCCTTTGAATTACTTCAGGGAAGTTCTTCTTAAAACGGGAAAAATTTAAATGACAGTGTGTATCAAACATAAGGGATTAATATTAAATTACTCGAACTCTTCTTGTGTTAGTGTATCATGTAGTTAAGATGGAAGACGCCCAGCCTGCCATATATGCTTCTTTTGCCAATAAATAAAACAGTCCATTTTAATACCCGATCATTTAGTCTATCTCATGCAACATTAAATCTTGAATATCACTAAAATCTTTCTTGTTCAGCGAACAAAGCTTTGATCCGGTTACTATTGCGGTAGCCGCTATTCCCGCATCAACAAATTCTATTGGCTTGTCTATATCTCTTGCTATTTCTCCTGCCAATTTCGCTATTTCATAGGTATAGGAATATATTTTTAAAGGAGCAATCGTTGTCATCATCATCTCTTCTTTCTTCTCGTCTTGTGTACTTCTTCCTTCATATAACTCCTGAATAGTAAGAACAGAAATTCCTAGCTCTTCTTTTTTTGACTCTTTTACCAGTTTCATCAATAAGCTTTCATCATTCTTACTGCGTAGATGATCAATAATAATATTGGTGTCGAGGATTACCATGCCTTTTTTCTTTTTTTAGAACTGGCTAATTCTAATTCTTTCCTTTTTTTCTTATCGAGTTGCTCATTTGCTTCACCTGACCAGCTTCCTTTGGTTTTTTTTAGAATTTGACTGTAAAAATTTTCTAATTGAGCTTCATGAATGACTGTGTGTACGGGGTATACGTAAAATCCTTTATCTCTTACGATCATAGTCAGATGTGAATCTGGAGTTATGTTCAGCTTCTTTCTTATCGCATGGGGAATAACAATTTGTCCTTTCGCATTGGGTTGACTTAATAGTATTTTCATATAAGTAATATTTTATTACTTATAATACTGTTTGTCAAATTATACTGGATATTTTATATTTCTTAACCTACTATCCGCTAAATACTGTATACTAATTCTCATGACCATCTTCATCGGTGCGGACCACCGAGGATTTGAGCTCAAAAATAAACTCATTGATTATCTTCATGAAAAAGATATCCGTATCGAGGATATGGGTAACTTCTTCCTTGACCCCCAAGATGATTATCCCGATTACGCCAACAAAGTCGCCATGGCAGTACTTCAGCATCCCGAAGCTCATCTGGGTATCGTCATCTGCGGCTCGGGTGTTGGTGTATGTATAGCGGCAAACCGGCATAAAGGCATAAGCTGTGCTTTAGGATTTGACGAAACTCAGGTCACTCATGCCAGAGAAAACGATCATATCAACGTCCTTTCACTTCCGTCAGATTATGTTGATTTTGAAAAAGCAAAAACGTTGGTAGAGACATTTTTAGCCGCCAAACCAAAGTTGGAAGAAAAATACCTCCGCAGGGTGAGAAAATTAAATCTCTAATTCTTCCATGGATCAAACTATTTGATCTCACAGTCATAAAATACTACAAGATATATCGCCTTTTTCGTAATAATCCCATATAGGCTTTTGTAAAGACCTGAATAGAGAACTCTTAGAAGATGAGAGCGAGGAGAATAACGGCGATTGGTATCCCCACGAAAAACCAAGGCGCGACAGATCCGGCAGAGGGAATTGTCGGTTTAGAAGTGGGCTGACCAGTAACAATGGGAGTGTTTGTCAGCTTAGCCAGAAGTATTTGTGTGGGTGTTGGAGTCGGCGTATTTGTCGCTCCTGGAGGAGGTGTGTTTGTAGGCGTTGGTGTATTGGTTGCCCCAGGAGGTGGAGTGGGAGTAATGGTAGGTGTTGGCGTACTGGTTGCGCCAGGTGGAGGCGTATTTGTAGGAGTAGGAGTAAATATGGGTGTCGATGTGGGCGTTGGAGTAGCTGTGTTTGTCGGAGTTGGAGGAACGGGAGTATTCGTCGGAGTTGGTGGAATAGTTGTCAAAGTAGGAGAAGGTGAAGGCAAGATGGCGGTGGGTGTGGGTGTTGGAGCAGTCGCGACAGTGCAAGAGTTCAGATCCTTACCTGTTTTTTTGTTTCCCCACGCATTAATCATACAAGCGCCTGGATAAGATTTACCTTCATACGACAATAAATAGTCCGCATTTCGCTTTCGGGGACATTCATTACTATTCCACTGTTTTCCCGTGGTATTTTCCATGCGAAAATTTTCCGACCCGTTGAGAGACATGACCCACATATCCGTCTGAAATGATCCGCACGACAAACTATTTTGCTGATTTGTCGTGGCGGTTATGGTGTAGCCGAAGTTATTTGTTTTTTCCAGGATTACTTTTGCATATTGGTCATCGTCCCAAGGAGTAAAACAGTACAACTCTCCTGGAGACCCGCCCACCGGGTAACGGATCGTTTGTTCTGCTGTCTGGCCGTTGCCTTCGGGACATTTGTCTCTTTCTACTGCCACAAGAAGTTCGATTTTTTTATCACTTTGGGTGTCTTTCAAATTTTTTCCTATCAAGGAAAAAGTGACCGTGTACTTACCCTGCTCATCAAGATTTTCGCTGATTGTCTTTATCTCAACTTCGGTATCATTGCGGCCTGCGGGGTCAAAAATAGAAACGATCACAGGAGTAATTTCAGCCTTGGAAGGGACTTTTTGCTCTTGCTTCAGCAGTTGAAAACCGACGATAACAACCGCCACCAAGAGAATGAAAACAATGGAAACCAAGGAAATTATTTTTCTAGAATGATGCACAGAATTGAGTGTAACATTATTATAACTTTGTGACAAGTTCAACTGATCAAATATTCTCTATCCCTTTAGGTAATAACTTGTACAGTTTTTCTAGTTCCTCTTCAGTAGTATTTGTCGGCACGATTCTTATCGTATCTGTCCACCCGTCTTCAAATGTATACTGCATCTCGACACATTGTTTCTCTTGTGCAACTCTACCGATCCAGTCTAAAGTCCGTAACGCTGCCATCGCAGGATTTGTACTTGGTACTGTGCTCTTAGTATTCACTATGTCCCAGGTGGATAAACTGGCCAGTTTACTATAGAGTATATCTTTGGGAAATATATTTTTCGTTTTTACACCCATAGTTACATACTGGACAAAGAAAAGCCTTTTATTGGTGATCCCCAGCTCACATATCTCCACATTCCCCACCCTATATACATCAACTCTATTTCTATAGAGTAGCTTTTCACCGGGCAACGGCACATAATAGTATTCAAACGCCCTATAGATCAGTATCGCAAACAGTCTCTTCAACCATTTCATAGTTTTATACTATCATATACTTTCCTTCACTATTTTTTTCTACAATTCCCTTTATTTCCATAACAGAAAGAGTGTTCGAGACTTCCTGAATCGACTGTTTGAGAGTTAGACCTATTTCATCTATCGTCAATGCTTCTCTTCCAAGTAACTCATAAATCTTCTTTTCCTCTGAGGTCAACTTTTGTGCCTGCCCCGCGAAATCAGGTGCAGTCTTGTACCTGAGAAGTGGGGTCATGTTGTACTCTTCCAATATATCCTCAACTCTCGTCACCAATTTTGCGCCCTCTTTCAAAAGTAAGTTGGGTGCCTCAGACATCTCTGAAGTTATCGGTCCTGGCGGGGCAAAAACATCTTTTCCTTGTTCGGCGGCGTAACGAGCGGTAATAAGCGCACCCGAGTGTTTCGCTCCTTCGACTACCAGTACGCCGCGTGACAAACCGGAAATGATACGATTGCGGGCGATGAATAATCCCGGCTGGACGGTCATTCCCGGAGGAAATTCGGATATAACTATGCCTTTTCCACTGATTATCTCTTCATAAAGTCTTCCATTCGTAGGTGGGTAGACTATATCCACACCACACCCAAGTACCGCAATTGTTTTTCCTCCTTGATCTATCGCTCCTCTATGAGTAAGTGTGTCTATTCCTATCGCCATCCCTGAAACGATAATTACTCCTGCCTCACTTAATTGGTTAGAAAATCGAGTCGCCAGTTGTTGACCATAACTTGTTGGTTTTCTCGTTCCCACAACAGCAAAAAGAAAATCACTTTCAAAATCAATCAACTCCAATTTTCCCTTAATATAGAGACAAATAGGGGGATCGGAAATTGTTTTAAGAGGCACGGGATAATCTTCGTCTTCCCAGCAGACAACTCTGATTCCTTTTTTCTCACATTCTTTCATTTTTTCCTCTGGATTGAATTTACTCCGAAATTCGACAAATTTCGCCGCCGTGATCGGACCAATTATAGAAGCTATTTGTTTATGCGGAGCCTCATATGCTTCCTCTGCACCTGGCAGGTGGGAGAGAAGGTTCTGAAGGCGCGTTGGCCCGATTCCCAGACAATGGGAGAAACCCAGGTAACACAAAAGGTTGCTTTTCATGACAGCTTTCATACTAAGACAGAGTCGTGTTACTTTCTACGGACTATAAACGACAAAATAGGAATAATACTATTGCTACTTTCACCCAATTCGATGACGTGGTATGATAAATGAAGAATGGTAGATACGACTTTGCCCATGGAACAAAATCCGCAGCCTCTCCCCAAACTTCCCTTTATCGTTGGAGGGGTTATTGTTCTTATATTACTAATACTTGCTATCATATTGGGAAGACGACCTTCATCTCCTGTCGTTTCAACTCTTCCCTCTCCAAGTCCATCAAAGAAAAAAATAGCCACACCCCCAGAAGTTCAGTTTGGACATTACACACTCACCGCCTCTTTGCCTGCTGTGCCGACAGATCTTCAGACATATGCAGTAAAAGCCAATCTCACAGTTGACGAAGTAAAAGAAGTAAACTCCCGTCTGGGAACAATGAACGTACAAAATTCTGCCAATGGCTTTGGTTTATTTTATGGAGAAACAACAATATCAAAAGACTTCACTATTTTCGACACGAAGTCAGGCGGATTCTCCTATACCTCAGTTTCCAATCCTGATGTGAGCAGTATTGAACTTTCTACATTTACTCCTGTGCAAACCGCAGAACAATTTATCCAAAAAATATTTATGGGCGATACAACGATCACCTGCCCTATGACATACAAAAAGAAAAACAGACCCAATGTCACCTACGTCGAGTGCCACAGAGACTGGGAAAAAATGGGCCTACCTATCGTCAGTTCCGTAGGCCTCGTTAATGTTCCGGAACTGCAAAGACTCGCCGTTCTACAGCCGGGAATGGTCTATGACGGCCTTCCCGATATGAATGTGTACCAAACATCAACCAAACAAGACGGATTAAAACGGCCAAATGACTTTAATACTATCACGGTTCAAGTATCGGAAAAAGACAAACGGGTTGTTGCGGCGGACTCGAATATTCGTTTTATCACCGTCTCTGCACCAGTCACCGCCATTGTTTCTCCACAAGAGGCTCTCGATATGTTTATTGCCAAGAAAGCTTCATTTTCATTTGTGAAGCCTGTCGGAAAAGGACAGGTAGAACCGAATAAGATTTATCCTGATAATAAAGTTATCGCTCAAGAGGCGAC
>JAUSJK010000072.1 GCA_030647255.1 bacterium | reverse complement strand
GGTATCTTATTTTTGATGGGTGTCCAGATAGTTCGCGCCGAAAAAACCAAGCTATTTTCCCTTTTAATAGTATTCACCGGATTTTATATCGTCTGGGGACTATACCACCATGCCAGAAAACAAAGCTTGCATCTTAAAACTGTGATAGAATACATCTTGATTGGGTTTTCCGTACTGTTTCTATTACGAATTATTTTCTTACCCTATTTATGAAAGGCGTCATACCTATAGGAGGAAGAGGAACACGAATGAGACCCATCACGCTCTCCACGAATAAACACTTCATTCCGATTGCCAATAAGCTCCTCATTGAATATCCTATTGAAACTGTCGTCAGCGCCGGAATTACGGATATTGCTATCACCTATAACCCGGGACAGCTCGAGTTTGCGAAAGCTTTCTTAGGCGATGGTTCGAAATGGGGAGCGAGGTTCACCTATGTTTTGCAGGAAAATCCAAAAGGACTGGCTAACATATTTGAAGTCTGCGAAGATTTTGTCAATGGCGATCAGTTTGTATTTCACTTAGGAGACAACATCTTTACTGAAGGTATTAAACCTTTAGTAGATTATTTTGTGAAAGAGAAACCAAAGGGACTCGTGAGTATTGTACATCATAAAGAAAATACCAGGATGGGAGTTCCTTATTTTGACGAGAAGGGAAGATTGTATAAATATGTAGAAAAACCAAAAGATCCTCCTCATGATTTTGCTATTCCCGGACTTTATTTTTTTGATTCGATCGTTTTTGAGTGTTTTAAAGGAAAAGATCAGATCCAGCCCTCGCCAAGAGGAGAATATGAGATAAGCGCTCCTTATCAATGGCTCATCGATCATAAATACCAAGTAGACACCATGGAAATCAAAGGAAAATGGCTTGATCCGGGTAAGTTTGATGATTGGCTGGCGACAAATAAGTATCTTCTTGACCTGATGAAAGAAACCCGTATGGAAAGTCAGCCCGATAGTACTTCAAAAATAAAAGGGCAGATACAGGTAGGTAAAAATACTAAAATAACCAACTCCACAATCCAAGGACCTGTCATCATAGGAGATAACGTGACAATTACAAACAGCACAATTAGGCCTCACACGTCTATCTACCACAACTGTACGATTGAAAAAACCAGTATTGAAAACTCTGTCCTCATGGAAAAAGTGTCTCTTAAGAATTTAATCAAACCAGTTCACAACAGCATTATTGGAACAGAAGCCTCGATACATAATCACGAGCCTTCCACCCACCTCAGCCTCTTCGTCTCCGAACTCAGCCATATAGAACTTTAATATCTCGTAGAGAATTTATGGTTCGAACGTAGTGAGAACTCTCTTACAAATTATCATAAACTTTTCTGGTAAAATATCTGTATGAAAAAAACTAAGTTCTACTACGATAAACACGTTGACGCGCTCTATATTAACCTGAAAAAGGGTGAAGAATCCTATTTTGAAGAAGTACAACCCAACGTTACCATAGAATACAATAAAAAAAAAGAACCTATTGGTATTGAAATTTTAAATGCCGCTTCTATTCTGAGCGAAATTCTTCCTAAAACTAATATTTCGTTAGTCCATGAAAAAAATCCAGTATACAAAGCATCTTCTAAATAGATTACGTATAAGAAAGCTTTCTAAAAGACTCCTAAGGTTCTTACTTAAACACCCTACTCTTACACTTTTTGATAATCTAAATAACACTAGTATCATCATTGGGAAAAAAGATAAGCAACTCTTTATGGTAGCCTATATTGAAAAAGAGGATTTATTGATCATTCTTACTATTCATCCAATAAAGAAATCTCAAATTGATAGTAGAATCAGGAATAAGCGTTGGACTATAAAAGAGAATCTTTCTTGACAATACATATCGTCTTTGAGATAATTTTCATCAAATGATACAAAATATATCAGATACTTCTTCTCAGACACCAGTGGGTGATCAATCTCAACTTTTTTCGTTTAAACCTCTTCACCTCATCATAGGAATAATTATTCTCGTTGTTTTATCTTCCCTCGGAACATATTTTGTTTTAAAGTCAAACGTGAAACAACCAGCAACTTTTCAGCCTTCCCCAACTCAACCCCAAACTATTCCCACAGATACATTAAATGAAATGCAAAATTGGAAAACATATACGAATGATACGATGGCATTTTCCCTCAGCTATCCTACAGATGGAACTTATGAAGAGAGAAAACCTCTGTCCGGAAGTATAAACGAAAAGGCATTGAGCGTTGTTGTCTTTACCTATCCCTATAAGGTGAATCGTGGAAACCCATTGTCTGTATCTGTGTTTGGTTCCGAAAACGATAGTAAACGTTATACGGGATTTAAAACCGGGAGTAAAGCGGCAAAGGTAGGAAATTATGATGCTTTCTACCTACAACAAGCCGTTGAAACTTACCCAATTGAGTATTACTGGATAAAAGCAAACGGAAAACTATATGAAATTACTATTGAACACCAAAACCCAAATCAACCACTGGATATAATTAATCAAATTCTCTCTACCTTCAAATTTCTTGATGAAAAGGAAACTATAGTACCCACAAAAACTCAAATAATTACTATACCTAAAGATTGGAAATCTTTCACTGATACTGATTCACAGTCTAAAATTACCACCACCTTATCATTACCTCCTGGTTATTCTTTTAAATTCTCTGGATCTGCATGGATGATTCGAAATGATTCAGATGCAGGAGAGATTTGGAGTTTTCATCCCGACTATAACAGTTCATATGATGGCACATCAAGAAGAGCCTGGGTCCAGAAAATTTATCCTGACTATAAAATTATCCAAGTAGAGGAAATACCATTAGAAGGGTCCTCATATTTAAAAATTTCTATTGAAACACCTACATACGACAACGGTGGGATTGCTACCGGCACAACAGTGGTAATAAATCATTATGTATATGTACAGAATAATATTGCCACTATGATTAGTCCTTCTTCTATCAAAACTTCTTCTTCTCAAACGGCAATTTCTCAGAATATAGCCATAATCTTCTCCTCACTTAAAGTGATCAAGTAAATTGTAGGTGCTAATTTCACTCCCTTATTGACTTTTGCTGGTTTTTTATAGAGAATGAAATACTATGGATACAACTCAATTACTTCTCACAATTGTCTTAACCGTCTCAACGGTTCTTCTCGTCATCATCGGCATACAGCTTATATTTATTCTGAAAGAACTCAGACAAACGCTTCGGCATGTCAACAAAATTATCGACGGGTTTGAGTCACTGGGCACGGGACTTGAACACGGGCTCACTGAAGTAACTGGTTTTATGAACGGATTTAAGATGATGTTTAAGGCGATTGATCTCATGCCTCATAAAAAAAATGAAAAACAAAAGTGACACAACACATCCGACTAATTTCTGGTTTGGTTTTGCCTTAGGCAGTGTTAGTGCTACTTTTTTATCTTATTTCGTGGGAACCAAAAAAGGCAGAGAGACGACAAAGAAATTCCTCGAGTCCCTAGAACATATGGATGAAGAACCCTCGCACTTTTTTGAAGTATTTAAAAAAGCCATCGCCCAAATTCAGGAAGAACTGCCAGAATCCGACACACATACTACTACCTCACATACCGCTACCAAAGATCATGAAATTTCACCGATTCAGTCTATCATTGAAAAAATAAGGGTCTCAACCGTGCCTGCAACAGAGAAAAAAGTAAAAAGATTTTTTGTAAAAGACGGAAAGATGATAAACCATTAGTTTTACCCACAAAATAGTCTTGACTTTTTTACATATCTATTGTATAGTAAGGAAACTTTTATAAGAAAACCCTGATTTCAGGGATTTTCTTTTTTTATCTAAAATTCACTTCCCAATACCCAATGAGTTCCAAACAACTTACTACTACTTCTTCCCAGGAAATCTACTTAGGGAGGGAGGAATCGGCATTGACACTCGATTTGATAGAAGTTCAAAAGCAGTCTTGGCAACGTTTTCTTACTACTGATCTTAGAAATATTATTAAAGAATTTTTCCCAATAGAAGACTACACGGGAAAAAAGTTTACCATTCACTTTGAAGATCTGTTTTATGGAGAATCCCGCTACCCCATTGAGCTCTGCATCAAGAAAAAACTTACCTTTGACTCACCTGTCTATGTAAAACTTCGTCTTGTCAATAAAAAAACAGGTATCGAAAAAAGACAGGACGTATACTTCTTTAATCTTCCCAACATGACAGACAGAGGTACATTTATCGTCAATGGTATTGAGCGCGCCGTCATCAACCAGATTGTACGGTCTCCTGGTGTATATTTCACCGCCGAGATAGACAAAACCACCGGTCTTACTCTTTATAACGCAGAAATTCGACCATATATAGGAGCATGGCTTGATATCACAATCAATAAACACAGCCTTATCGAAATAAAAGTCAATAAAAAGAGAAAATTTCTTGCGTCGGTATTCTTAAGAATGTTTGACGGAGAAAATAATACGCAACTTCTTCAGTACTTTAATGACGTCGACAAAGAACTGGTAGAAAAGTACCTGATGCCAACACTCAAAAAAGATAGAACAAAAAATAGAGAAGAGGCCGTTCTTGAGTTTTATAGAAAAATGAAACCGGGCGAGCCCCTGGTTATTGACAATGCCTTTAAAACGCTCAATTCCATGTTCTTCGACCACCGCCGTTACTCTCTTGCGGAAGTCGGAAGATACAAAATGAATAAAAAGCTCAATCTTTCAAACAATTCTAATCCTGATCCTCACCTCCTCACCAAAGAAGACATGCTCACCACCATAAAATATCTTATCAACCTCTCAAAGGGTCAAGGTAATTTTGACGACATTGACCATTTGGGTAATCGCAGACTTCGAACAGTAGGTGAACTTATAGGAATGTATGGAATTCGGGTCGGAATGGTACGCACTGAGAAAGAAATTAAAGAAAGAATGAGCCTTGTCACAAATGACGTCAATCCCAACCCTTCTCAGATTGTCAACTCAAAGCCCATCATGATGGCGATCAACTCCTTCTACCGAACCAGCCAACTTTCAACTATCATTGACCAAACAAATCCTTTGTCAGAACTGGATAATTTACGAAGAATTACCGTCGGCGGTCCCGGAGGAATTGAGAAGGAAAGAGCTTCGTTTTCTATCCGTGACATATCTTCTTCACAATATGGAAGAATTTGTCCTATCCGTTCTCCGGAAGGACCTAATATCGGCGTGGTGACATATATGGCCATGTACTCAAAAGTCAATCCATATGGATTTTTAGAGACGCCTTACAAAAAAGTAGTAAAAGAAAAGAATGGTTCAAAAACAAAAGTAAAAATCACAGATAATCTCACCTACTTTCAAGCAGATGATGAGGAAAAGTATTACATCACCTCTGCTGCCGTAGAAGTCGATGCACAGGGATATATCTTGGATGAGACTGTCGTCGCTCGACACGAAGGAGAACTTATAGAAGTTCCTATAGAGAAAATTGATTTTATTGACTTTTCACCCCGTCAGATGGTCGGCATTGCGGCATCTCTTATTCCTTTCGTCCAGAACGACGATGCGACCCGTGCACTCATGGGTACCCACATGCAGTGTCAAGCGGTACCTCTCGTCCGGGCAGAATCGTCCATCGTAGGAACAGGTATGGAGAGAGCCGTCAGCATGGCTTTAGGACGAAGTATCGCCGCACCTGAGGATGGGACGATAGAATACGTCGATGGAGAAAAAGTCGTCGTCAAAGGCAAATCAGGTAAACAATATACATATAAACTGGAAAGATTCTTAAGAACAAATAAAGACGTTTCATTTGACCAGACTCCCCGAGTCGAACCTAAACAGAAAGTAAAAAAAGGAGAAGTCATTGTCGACGGACCCGCAACCGAAAACGGTAAGTTGGCGCTTGGTCGAAATCTCGTTATCGCCTACACATCACTTAATGGATTGGGATATGAAGACGGTTTCGTCGTTTCGGAGCGATTGGTCAAAGAAGATCTTCTCACGTCTATCACCTGTGAGGAATATATTTCCGATGTCGTAGACACCAAATTAGGACCGGAAGAACTTACGAGAGATATCCCAAACGTGAGAGAAGAAGTGCTTCAAAACCTCGATAAAGAAGGCTTGGTACTTATGGGTACCGGAGTAAAAGGCGGAGACATACTCGTAGGTAAAGTTGCCCCCAAGGGTGAACGTGAACTCACCGCAGAAGAAAGACTTTTAAGAGCAATTTTCGGTGAAAAAGCCAAAGACGTCAAAGATACCTCTCTCAGAATGCCTTACGGAAAAAGAGGTGTCGTCGTCAATATAGAAACAATCGATACTAAAAAAGATCCCAACGAACTGGAGCCGAGTATTATGCGACGCATCTTAGTCAATACTGCACAGTTACGAAAAATCTCCATCGGAGATAAGCTGGCCGGAAGACACGGAAATAAAGGTGTCATCTCGCGCATACTTCCCGAATGGGATATGCCTTACCTCGAAGACGGAACACCTGTCGATGTCATCATCTCTCCTCTTTCTATTCTTTCCAGAATGAACTTGGGACAGTTGTTTGAAACTCTGCTTGGAATTATTGCTCATAAAAAGGGACTCAAAATATCAGCGCCCATATTCGAAAAAGTAAAAGAAGAGTTTATAACAAGCCAACTTGTAGAACTGGGTATACCGGCAGATGGAAAAGTAACCTTATATGATGCTCAAACAGGTAAGCCATTTGAAAGAAAAGTGCTCGTCGGAGTGGGGTATATCATGAAACTGATCCACATGGTGGAAGACAAGTTCCATGCCCGATCTGTCGGACCTTACTCACTCGTCACGCAACAACCTTTGGGTGGAAAATCACAGATGGGTGGACAGAGGTTTGGAGAAATGGAAGTGTGGGCTCTTGAGTCACACAGAGTGCCTTATACACTCCAGGAACTTTTGACCATCAAGAGTGACGACGTGAGAGGTCGAACAAAAGCATTTGAATCGATTATCAAGGGACTCGATATACCTCAATCAAGCGTACCGGAATCTTTCCACGTACTTGTTAAAGAGCTCAATGCACTAGGTTTATCAATTGATTTCGTTTAAAGCAGTATGGATAATAATACAGACGTTGTTGATTTTAGCGGTCTTAAAATTCGCATCGCTTCCCCTGAAGATATTCTCAAATGGTCAAAAGGAGAAGTGACCAAACCGGAAACGATCAATTATAGAACCTTCAGACCTGAGAAAGACGGTCTGTTTGACGAAAGAATTTTCGGACCTACCAAAGACTACGAATGTTACTGTGGTAAATATAAAAGAATTAGATACAGAGGAATTGTCTGCGACCGCTGTGGTGTAGAAGTGACCTCTTCCGTCGTCAGACGGGAAAGAATGGGTCATATCAAACTAGCCTCTCCCATTGCTCATATTTGGTATTTCAAAGGATCATCTTCACCATTGAGCACCATTCTCGATCTTTCTTCCCAATCTCTTGAGCGGATTATTTATTATGCTCTCTATCTTATTATTGAAGTGGATAAGGAAAAACAGAAAAAATCCATCGAAAAAATTGAGAGTCTTAAAAAAGATGATATCAAAGAACTTGAAGAAAAATATGAAAAAGAAAAAGAAGTATTGAAAGACCAGTTTGTAAAACAAAAAAAGGAGACAGAGAAAAAAATATCCAACCCCGAACAAAAAGAGATCACACTTCAAGAAGTCGACCTTAAAGAAAGAGAACAGTATCGCCATCTCTCCGATTCGTTTGCCGAGCAAAAAGCACAAAGGTCTTCCTTCTATGACAGAATTCTCAAGATAATGAAGTCCATCAAACAAAACGAAACCATGGAAGAAGATGATTATCTTTTCCTTAAAGACAAAGAAGCGGATGAATTTATCAAAGTTGGTATGGGTTCCGAAATTTTATATGAAATTCTTTCCAACCTCGATCTTAAAAAACTCTACAGCGACACACTAAACGATCTTACCAAAACAAAGGGAGAAAGACGAAATAAACTGCTTAAAAAAGGACGCATAATCGAATCGTTCATGAAAAGCAGTATTCAACCTGTGTGGATGGTTCTCACCGTTCTTCCTGTGATACCCCCTGATTTGAGACCTGTCGTACAGTTGCCAGGAGGTAAATTTGCGACATCAGACCTGAATGATCTGTATCGAAGAGTGATCAACAGAAACATCAGACTTAAACAACTGATTGATCTCGGAGCTCCTGAAATCATACTGCGCAACGAAAAAAGAATGTTACAAGAGGCGGTTGATTCGCTTATTGATCTGCAAAAATCAAGAGGAAGAACACGCACGCAAGGAGCCGCTTCCAAAGTGCTTAAATCTCTTTCAGATATATTGAGAGGAAAACAGGGACGATTTAGACAAAATCTCTTGGGAAAACGCGTCGACTATTCGGGAAGATCGACTATTACTGTCGGACCTGAACTAAAAATTAATCAATGTGGAATTCCAAAAGAGATGGCACTGGAATTGTTCAAACCTCATTTGCTTCACGAGATTATCGTCAGAGGGTTGGCTCCTAATATCAAAAGCGCCAAAAGCTTTCTTGAACAAAAAGAGCCAGTCGTATACGACATCTTGGAAGAGATAACCAAAGATCATCCAGTACTTTTGAACCGGGCACCCACCTTGCACAAACTTTCTATACTCGGATTTTATCCTGTACTCACAGATTCGTACGCGATCAAGCTCCATCCAACAGTCTGTCAGGGATATAACGCTGATTTTGACGGAGACGCGATGGGTGTATTCCTACCTCTTTCAAAAAACGCCATCGATGAAGTAAAAAGCCGCATGCTTCCTTACCAAAATCTCTTAAAACCGGCCGACGGTTCGCCTATCGTCATTCCTAATAAAGAAATGGCGTTGGGAGTTTATTATCTTACGACGCTTGATCATAGATTTCATGACATTGCCGATGACAAACTAAGATATTTTAGCAGTGAAGCGGAAGCGACAAATCTGTACCATCTGGGAAAACTAGATCTGCGCCAACCAGTGTGGATTATGATCGATGGATCAGCTCTAAAAACGTCTGTGGGAAGAGTCATTTTTAATCAAGCCCTGCCTGTGGAGTTGAGATTCATGAACGAAAATGTCGAAGCGAAAGACATAAAATCTATTATCATCAAGGCAATAAAAGTTTTCCAAAATAATGAGAAAGTAGGAGAAATCATCGACCAAATAAAAGAAGTCGGCTTCTGGTCAGCGACAGTTTCCGGCGGCTTGTCCGTCTCTATCTTTGACTGTGAAATTATCGAAGAAAAAAATCAAGTTGTCGAAATGACAGAAAAAGAAGTTGAAAAAGTAGAAAAAAATTATAATCAAGGACTCTTAACGCTTGAGGAAAAGAAACGGTATACAAATAAACTATGGATTGAAACAACGGAAAATCTGGCCGAAAAAACGTGGAATCAGCTCGATGAAGAAAATCCGGTCAAACTGTCTATCAAGTCAGGAGGACCTAGAGCGTCAAGAGAACAACTGAAACAGCTTTCTGCTATCAAAGGTCTCGTCGTCGATCCTCTCGGAAAAATCATCGATGTTCCTACCAAATCTAACTATCGAGAAGGGCTTTCCATATTTGAATACGTCATTTCAGCTCGAGGAGCACGCAAAGGTTTGACCGACTCAGCTCTCAAAACCGCTGACGCCGGATATCTTACCCGAAGACTGGTTGATACATCTCACGATATGATCGTCAGAGAAGAAGACTGTAAAAGCGAAGAAGGTCTACCTATACACAAGGACGGCTCTAGAGCCGATAAATTCTATGACCGTATAAGAGGTAGATATTTGGCCAAAGATGCAGGTACATTAAAAGCGGGCGAACTCATTGACGAAAAAAATGAGGAAATATTAAAACAGAGTAATGTATCAGAGGTCGAGGTACGTTCTGCTCTTTACTGTGCTTCCCGTTACGGAGTATGTCAAAAATGTTACGGAGTCGATCTTTCAACAAATAAGATAGTCGAGATTGGCGTGCCAGTCGGAGTCATGGCCGCTCAGTCTATCGGTGAGCCGGGAACGCAGTTGACAATGAGAGTTAGACACTTTGGAGGTATTGTTATCTCGGACGTGACCCAGGGTCTGCCTCGAGTAGAGGAGCTTTTTGAAACACGAACTCCAAAAGTCGTCTCCCCTATCTCAGAAATAAGCGGAAAAATTTCCATAAAAGAAGATACGGCCAAAGATGTCTACATGGTAAAAATTACCCCGACAGACGCGGCAGAGACGCAAGAACAAGAATTTATCATCCCTGTATCTCAAACCTTAAGAATGAAAGACGGAGATCTCATCGCCTCAGGTACACCTCTTTCTGAGGGACATCTTGACGTTCATGATATTTTGGCCATCAAGGGTCTTCGAGCCGCTCAAACATATCTCGTGGATGAGATTCAAAAAGTATATGAATCTCAAGGTATCGGCATCCACGATAAACATTTTGAGGTTATTGTGAGAAAAATGAGCGACAAAGTTATCATCGAAGACGAAGGAGACACGGCGTTTACCACAGATGAAGTTGCGTCCAGAGTCAGATTTGAGGAAGAAAACAAACGGATTCTGGCTCAAGGAGGCAAACCTGCCATCGGGAAAGTGTCAATTTTAGGTATCACAAGAGCCGCCATATACACAGATTCTTGGCTGTCCTCGGCTTCGTTTGAACAAACGACCAATGTCTTAAGCAGCGCCGCTATCAAAGGACAAGTAGATTACTTGTTAGGATTGAAAGAAAATGTTATAATAGGAAGACTTATCCCAGTTTCAAAAGAACTCATAGATCAATATTATGGTAAGTTTTTAAATAAATATGCCCACAATCAACCAGCTGATCAAGAGAAGACGGCAGAAGCGCAATAAAAAATCGCGAGCCGCCGCACTCAAAACCAGCTTCAATGCGGTCAAACGAAGATATGTTGCGACACAAAACCCCATGAAAAGGGGCGTGTGTACCATTGTAAGAACCATGACTCCTAAAAAACCTAACTCTGCTCTTCGCAAAGTAGCCAGAGTCAGACTATCAAATAAAATGGAGGTCACTGCTTACATTCAAGGCATCGGACACAATCTTGCAGAACACTCGATCGTCCTTATCCGAGGAGGAAGAGTAAAAGATCTTCCGGGTGTAAAATACCATATCGTTCGCGGAAAATTTGACGCAGGCGGAGTCGCCGCACGAAAAACATCACGATCCAAATACGGATCAAAATTTGAACAGCCAAAAGCTGCCTAACCTATGCCACGTCATCCATATAAAAAAAGAACAGCCAGTCCCGATCCGATTTATAACAGTTTTGAGGTTTCGAAACTCATAAACTATATCACTTTTGACGGCAAAAAAACTGTTTCACGGGCTATTGTGTATGAAATGTTAGGCGATATCAAAAAACAAAATGAAGATCCGTTAAAACTACTGTATAAAGCCATCAGCAATGTCTCGCCCACGATGGAAGTAAAACCAAGGCGGCTTGGAGGAGCTTCTTACCTTGTGCCGACAGAAGTGAGAAAAGATCGTAAATTATATCTGGCTCTCAACTGGATCATAGAAGCGGCTCAAGGAAGATCGCAAAAAGAATTTCGTACTTTCAAAGAAAAGTTGCTCGCAGAGGTAGTTGACGCTTCTAAAAATCAAGGACAAGCTGTGGGAAAACGCCAACAGTCAGAAAAAATCGCTGAGGCCAACCGCGCATTTTCTCATCTTAAGTGGTAAACTCCGTAACATGTAACGTGTAACGTGTAACACAAAAGATTATTTTTGAGTTCTACGTTCTAGGTTATACGTTCGATTTATTTCATGGCACAACAGAGTATCATCACAAAAAATAGAAATGTTCCTTCCGATATGATTCGCAATGTGGGTATCATTGCCCATATCGATTCAGGAAAAACAACTACGACGGAAAGAATTCTTTTTTACACCGGAAAAAGCTACAAGATCGGCGACATAGACGAAGGAACAACTCAGATGGACTGGATGCCTCAGGAAAAAGAAAGAGGTATCACTATTGTCTCGGCTGCCACTACCACGTTCTGGAAAGAAGTCCGTATCAATATTATCGACACTCCCGGACACGTAGACTTCACCGCCGAAGTGGAGAGATCTTTGCGCGTACTTGACGGAGGTGTGGTCGTATTTGACGCAGAAGAGGGCGTACAGAGCCAATCTGAGACTGTCTGGAGACAGGCAGACAAGTATCATGTACCTCGTATATGTTTTATAAATAAAATGGATAAATTAGGAGCCAACTTTGAAGGCACTGTTGAGGAGATACGAGATCGGCTCGGCGCTCATCCGGCAGTCATGGTCTATCCTCTTGGCAAAGAAGATTCTTTTAAAGGAGAGGTCGATCTTTTAACGCTTAAATCGTACGTATGGGATCAAGATCCACAAGGAATCAAGTACACTATACTGGACAAAGTGCCCGCGGATATCAAAGAAAAAGTGATGGCGGCACGGGCTAAACTATGTGAGGTTATATCTGAAACAGATGACATACTTCTTGGCAAATATCTCAATGGTGAAGAACTACCAGTTACCGATCTTAAAAAAGCTCTCCGTAAAGCGGTCATTGCCTATAAATTGATTCCTATATACTGCGGCACATCTCTCAGAAATAAAGGAGTTCAACCCGTACTTGATGCCATCGTAGACTATCTTCCTTCCCCTCAAGATCTTAAAGAAATAAAAGGAATCGATCCAGTCACAAAAGAAGAAAAAAGGCGACAGCTGACAAATGATGAAAAATTTTCTGCACTAGCATTCAAAATCCAACTTGACCCGCACGTAGGTAAACTTACCTATACCCGTATTTATTCAGGAACACTTGAGTCAGGATCATATGTGTACAACGTCAACAGAGGCAAAAAAGAGAGAGTGAGCCGACTTCTTTTGATGCACGCCAACCAAAGGGAAGAAATCGACAAGGCGTTTTCGGGTGAAATAGTCGCACTTGTCGGGCCCAAAGAATCAAAAACAGGAGATACACTTGCAGATCCTGATAATCTCATTTTACTGGAACAGATTTCGTTCCCTGATCCGGTTATTTCGTTGGCTATCGAACCAAAAACAAAAGCCGATCAGGAAAAACTTTCATATACTCTTCAGAGACTGTCGGAAGAAGATCCCACGTTCCGAGTGAAAGTCAACCATGAGACAGCGCAAACGATCATGTCAGGAATGGGAGAACTTCATCTGGAGATACTCGTCGACAGAATGCGGACAGAAATGGGAATGAATGTCAATGTCGGAAAACCACAGGTCGCCTATAAAGAAACGATCAGTAAAACAGTAGAAGCTGAAGGTAAATATATAAAGCAAACAGGAGGACACGGACAATATGGACACTGTCTTCTCAAATTGGAACCCCTCGGACGGGGAGAAGGATTTAAGTTTATAAATAAAATAAAAGGTGCCTCTATTCCGTCAGAGTTTATTCCTTCAATTGAAAAAGGAGTCATCGAAGCGTTGGAAAAAGGAGTACTTCTTGGCTTCCCTCTTACCGATCTTCAGGTCACTTTGTTTGACGGAAGCTACCACGATGTTGACTCATCTGATATTGCCTTCAAAATCGCCGGTTCTATGGCCATTCAGGATGGAGCGAAACATGCGGGCATGAAACTTCTCGAGCCGATCATGAAACTGGAAGTCTCCGTGCCGGAAGAGTTTATGGGAGTCGCCATTGGTGATATCTCCAGCAAAAGAGGAAAAATACTAGGAACAGAAAATAGAGGCAAGGCAGTCGTCATCAAGGCTTATGTACCTTTGGCTGAGATGTCAGGATACGCCACTATCATACGATCTCTTACTCAAGGACGAGGGTTTTTCTACATGGAGCCTTCACACTACGAAGAAGTCCCCAACAACGTCGTCCAGGCAATGATAAGTAAGTAGTTAAGAAGAATATCGTATGACGCTGTTAATCTGCGAGTTGGGAATATAAATGAGATTCCCCCCTTTATCTCTAAGTACGGTAAGGCGCAATGTAATCCTTTCCACTCTTCCTTCAAATGTACCTATCTTCACCTCATCTCCAAGATTAAACTGATCTTCGAGAATGATAAAAAATCCCGAGATAAGATCTTTAATCAAGGTCTGGGAACCAAACGAAACCGCGAGTCCTAAAATACCCGCGCCTGTCAGAATGGGCATGATGTCTATATCCCAGTTGGACAAAATAAGCAATATGCCTGTAATAAATACGCCGAAATCAACGATGTTTTTGAGAAGATGTCGTAGAGTGCGCGTCTTGGCAATAGTACTGTCTGAAGTCAATCTCCTCTTCACTCTCCCAAATGTTATATCAATAGCTCTTTTAATGAAAAAACTCACTACAAAAATACCAATAAGAACTCCCAAAGAAAATACAATTTTTCTCAGGAAAGAATCGTTCAATATCAAATCCATATATACAGTATACCAAGATACTAACGTCATTCTGGCTTGCCCAGAATCGTAGTTAATGATATTATCTCCAACGATCCTGGATGTGTCCTGAGCAACGCCGAAGGACTTACCAGGATGACGAATGAAAATAATACTTCTCCTTGACAGGTAAACATTCGTTCACTAGAATTGTTCTTATGACATATAAAGCATGCTTTCCCACTGGAGAAGAAGACGAGGTAGATATAGTTTCACTTGAGTCTTATCTTATCTCCGATCCCCACTCATCTTTTTTATACAAAGTAAAAGACTCTTCTCTCAGAGGTATAGGAATATTCAAAAATGATCTGGTCATCGTAGATAAAAAAAAGTCCCCTTCAACAGGCGATATCATATTGGTCCGTATAGAGGATGAAGGTACGCTTAAAATATTCAAAAAACAACGCAGTGTCATCATACTTGGCTCTTCTCACCCGGATTATCCTAACTTATACTTACAGCAGGAAGAGTTTCATATCCTGGGTATCGTTACAACAATTATCCGCAAAGTCTAATATGCTCCACGTCCGGTCATGGCCGACAGCCATACTTCATCTCGATGGGGACGCTTTTTTTGCTTCTGTCGTCCAGGCCGTTCATCCTGAACTGAAGGACAAGCCCGTAGTCACGGGCAAAGAAAGAGGTATCGCCACAGCCATCTCTTACGAAGCCAAAAAATACGGCATCCACCGGGCGATGACTATGTGGGAAATAAAAAAACGCTGTCCTCAGTGCATCATCATCGACTCTGATTACCAACTGTATCATTTATTTTCCCAAAAAATGTTTGCCATACTCCGCTCTTTTAGCCCTGTCGTTGAGGAATACTCTATCGATGAGGGATTTGCCGATATCAAGGGTCTTCGCCAACCTTTTCATATGAGCTATGAACAAATAGGCAAAGAAATCCGAGACTCAGTAGAAAAATCTCTGGGAATAAGCGTATCAGTTGGTGTCTCTTTGACAAAATCTTTGGCTAAACTGGCCTCCTCTTCGAACAAGCCCCACGGTCTTATTGTAGTAAACGGTAGAGATATAGAAAGGCTTCTAGCTCGATCTCCTATTCAGACTGTCTGGGGCATCGGAGAAAATACGAGAGCCTTATTGAAAAAATATAATGTGGACACTGCATTGGATTTTGTGAAAAAACAGGAAGAGTGGGTTACCCAAAAATTGAGCAAACCTTTTGTCGAGATATGGCACGAACTACGGGGAGAGATGATATATGCCTTATCTACGGAGGCTAAAACAACGTACCAATCCATCTCCGATACACAAACATACAGGCCAACACGAGAGTACGACGTCTGGTGGTCGCGCATTCTATTTCATATAGAAGCCGCTTTCAAAAAAGCACGCAAGTTCAACTATCAAGTAGGCCGTATATATATTTTTCTTAAAACACAGGAGTTTACATACTATGGAACAGAAGTAAAGTTTTCTCCTAAAATATCACACCCCGCTCTAGTCAAAGATGAAGTTAAAAAATACTTTAATCAGATCTATAAAAAAAATATTCTGTACCGTTCTGCCGGATGTACCATATCTGACCTTGAAGACAGACAGATAATACAAGAAAGTCTTTTTGATATAGGCGATTTTAAAAAAGAAAAACTGCTTAAGGTCTATCCACTCTATGATGCAGGTAAAATAAATTTCGGCACATCTCTTTTTGATCAAAGAGAAGTACAAAAACCGAAAGAAAAAAGACTCGTGATTCCACTACTTTCAGTATAACCGAGAGGAAGACTTACGTCATTCTGGGGAGGAATAGTTCGGCAAGCTCACTATGACGACTCCAGAATCGTAGTTAATTTTAACTATTAACAACGATCCTGGACAAGACCCAAAGGGTCCCCTTCGGGGCCAGGATGACGTTATTTTCCATATCCGTATAATGGGCACTTCTCATGATCGTGTTTTCTAGCTGTGCAATATTTTCTCCCATAATCTATCAGTAAGTACGTAAGCTTAAACCAATCTTTTTTCTGTACGATTTTCATGAGGTCTTTTTCTATTTTCACTGGATCATCATGAGTCGTGAGTTTCAATAGTTTCGAAAGACGCCTCACATGCGTATCCACTGCAATTCCTTCGACTATCCCATACGCATTGCCCAACACTACATTGGCCGTCTTTCTCGCCACCCCTGGAAGAGTAAGTATCTCGGCCATTGAAGCAGGCACTTTGCCTCCATATTTTTCTTTCACCATCTTTGCGGCCACCAGAATATTTTTTGTTTTAGCTCTATAGAATCCCGACGATTTTATATCTTGTTCAAACTCCTGGACATCTGCTTTGACATACTCATCGAGCATTTTATACTTTTGGAAAAGTTTTTCCGTCACTTTATTGACCATCTTGTCCGTACACTGAGCCGATAATATGACTGCCACCAAAAGCTCCCAGTTATTTGAGTAATTAAGAACTATTTTTGCATCGGGAAATAATTCCTTAAGCTTCGCAATAATTTTTTCCGCTCTTTGTTTTTTTCCATCTAAAATTTTCATATAGACCAAACATTAAGAAAATAAAGGAACAGGTGTCAGAGTGGGAGGGATCCCATAAGCGCGCAGATCTGGCGATATTCGCCGCCACGTCGAGCACTTATGGGAAGGAAACTCTGACAGAATCTGGAAAGAGAAGATACAGAATATCTTAATATTATTTTATCCTGTACACATTCCCTTCCTTCACAATCATACCCTCTTTTTCCAGTCCTTCAAGCGCTTTATATATTTTTATCTCTTCATACACAAAACTTTCTTTTAAATTATCGGCAAGAATCATTCCTTCATTAGACAGCTTCTTTATGATTGCTCCCCTCGCCTGCCTGACGGAGTTCTCAAATGGAGACTGCTTTCGATAATGTATACTTTTCTTGTTTGGATTCTCAACTTTCTGACTCAACATCGCTCCATAATCCATGAGAGCATAATACCATTCTCTGGGATTTTTCCTATCCAATGTTTTCTCCACCATTTTTTCTATTTCCTTATCGGATACTTCGACCTTCTCTGAAAAAAAGAAATGAATGTAGACCCGGCGTATATTTGTTTCTATAAATACCTCTGGAGTATTATATGCAAAGACGATGATTGACCCTGCAGTGGCATCTCCTATGCCAGGAAATTCTCTTACTGCATCGCGCGTTAAAGGAAATATGCCGTGATATTTCTCAGTCACAGTGCGAGCTATCTCTTTCAAATACTTCGCTCTTCTGTTATAACCCAATCCTTGCCATACCTTTAATATATCGACAAATGACGAAGCGTTTAAAGATTTAAACGTAGGAAAAACTTTTATAAATTGGCCGTACTTAGACAAAACCCGGGAGACCTGTGTCTGTTGAAGCATGATTTCAGACACCGCGATACGATAAGGATCTGTAGTATTCCTCCACAGCAGATCCCGACGGTTGTTTTTATAATAATCCCAGATTATTTTTTTGAATAAGAGGATACTCAACTATATGTAAAGAATTTTTTTAATTCTAAATACTAAACACAGTGTAACGTCATTCTGGCAAGTCGAGCGAAGCAAGACGCGTCCAGAATCGTTGTTAATACAGTTAACTACGATTCTGGAGTCACTCCAACACTCATCGTTCCCCAGAATGACGAAAAAGATTAATTTCAACCTGTTGTAACTAGATAACCTTTCTCCTTCATACTCCTCCACTTCTCTTTCGTCACGATGACGTGATCGAGTATCTGTATACCCAATATTTTTCCTGCCTTCACCAAGCGATCAGTGATATATATATCCTCGTTTGAAGGTCCAAGGTTTCCCGACGGATGGTTGTGAGAAAGTATAATCTGAGCGGAAGTATGAAGAATGGCCGGCTCGAAGACTTCCCTCGGGTGAACAAGGCTCGCGTTCAGTATTCCGATAGATATTATTTCCCGACGGATCACTTGATTTTGCGCATCAAGGAAAAATATGGCAAAATGTTCTTTTTTATTTCCTCTTACGTCGTCCATTTTTCTCCATATATCTTCGGGTTTTAAAATAAGTTGAGATTGTTTTTTATAGAGAAGTCGTCTCCCCAGTTCAAATGCCGCCAATATGGCACTGGCTTTAGCCGTACCCAGCCCGGGGATCTTTTTTAACTCGGACAATGTAACTGACTGCGTTTCTTTTTCTTTGAATAACTTGAGTATGTTTTTGGCGACATCAAGAGCGCTTTTTCCTTTTTTCCCTGATCCCAAAATGAGAGATATGATCTCCGCATCGCTCAACCGGCTCATCCCATATCTTTCCAGTTTTTCCCTAGGTCTTTCAATTTTTGGCAGTTCCTTTATTTTCATCTGTTATATTGTAACTACTCTTTTTCTCCTATGCTATACTGAAAAGTATGCGCAAAATTGTAGTCATATTGTTATTCGTTCTTTTTTTCGGCTTCCTTTCATCTTCAGCCAAAGCAGACGATATGTTTGCCGAGTGTGACCAGTGCGGCTACTGTGTGCCGTCGACAAACAACTCTCCGACAACGCTACCCGGGAACTGGCAGGAATGCGCCAAATGTCTGTATCCTCAGATATATCCCACCGATTCCACTCCCGATCATACGGGTAAAGATTCACTTCGAATAGACCTGACTATCGGACCGACAAATGGATATAATCCGCCTACTCCTCAGGTCGGACGGGCTTATACCATGTTGGGGTGTGTGAAAACAGATCTCACGGGTGGATTCCGCAGCGACGGAGCGGCCGCGAGCGTCGTGCAGGTACTGATGGATCTTTTATTTAAAATCTCTGGAGCACTGGCCTTTTTATACTTAATTTATGGCTCATTCTTAATCATCACTTCCCAGGCAGATCCGGAAAAACTCAATTATGGTAAAAAAGTATTCTTTGGTGCGATAGTCGGACTCATCTTCGCCTCATCTTCTGTGTTTCTCCTCAATCTCCTCGCTTCAGGTATCCTCAAAATACCAGGATTCGGAAGTTAATGTTTTGTAGGAACTTTTTCACTATCTAACGCTCTTGAACATTGTTTACAATTTTGTATATGAGCAACAAATCGTGGACTTGTCGGCCCAACAGCACGTAATATACTTCTTCCTTCCTTACAGCAAGTAGTTCTCTCCTTATGTATAAATTTTTCCATATAAACAACTACTTTTATAAAGATTATCGTGAGTTACCCGTGTAATACCATACCTTCTTTTTCAGACTGATTATACCAAAAAACAGAGTCGAATTACAGCCTCAAGCAGGGAAAAATAAGGAGAGTGAATGATATAATCTAAGAGTTATATGCATATTGCTGTCCTGCAAATTTCTCATGACCATATCCAACATACAAAAATAGGGATGAAGTTGATGACTCAGTTATGGAAAACCGAACCATTGCTCCAGAATATCGATATTTTTCATGCGTATAATGGCCTTCACGATCTTTACCCCACGCCATATTTAGAAAAAAAAATCATTCGCCGAGAAAACTTGGGCCACTATGATGGCGCTGCCGACTTAATGGATGCGGGAGTTGCCGAGATTCTTAGCTCGTCCAAAAAATATGACTATATTTTGGTGATGTCTGGGGATGTGTGGTTAATTAAACCGGACGTGATTGCTCATATTTTACAGATAATGGAGTCGAAAAAATATCTGTTAACGGCAACTCTTTGGCCAAATACATTTTTTCTTCCCACTTTTTTTGGAACTGAGTTTTTTATTATTTCAACTGATTTAGCCAGAAACATATTTCCTCTTAAATTAGCTTATTTCTTCAAATCCCGACTTGTCGATACTTTCTTCTCTCACCTCTTCAAATCTTTACCCGTGTTAACAGTGCCAAAAGTTGAGATCTGCTTTACACACAAGGTACTAAGTGAACTAAAAACTACTTTTTGGAGTTTTGGTTGGAAAAAAAGTGTTTATTTATTACCAGGAAGAGAAGTATTTTTTGGCTCAAATCGTTATTATTCACCAAAATTAGGGTATCTATCTCATCATGATATGAATGAAAAAATGAAATTAACAGAGCAAAACCAGCAGGTCAAGAAAATCATTTCTTCTTAGTTGTAAGTTCGCTTTCAACCTTCTTTCCCTAGGAGAAAGATGTATCTTCATGCATGTTATAGATTCTTAATAAATTCATCTACATCCTTTACTTCAACTGACTTATCAATTTCTTTTAAAGCTTTTTCGGATGTTTGTTCTAACTTCAAATAATTATTAAATTCTTGTTCGGTCTTGATATTATTTTTTATAACCGCTTCATAGATACAATAACTAGAGACTCTATCGCTTAATTTTTCATCTCTGAATTTCTTTAACTTCAATATTGTAATTTTTATGTCTTCTGGAAGTTGTTTAATCTTATCAATAAAAGGATTAGCATCGTGAGATTTTGAGAAAAACCACACGTCTATCTTCCATCGTGTATCACGAAATGGTGTTTTAAGTCCGATATAATATCCATCTGGAAATCCTTTTTTGTGAAATCTTATAAAATCATAAAACAAATATCCATTGAAATACCCTTGTTGAATAAAGGTATTCAAAGCTTTTATCACAACATTCTTATCATCTCTCGGATTATTAACATATATATCTATATCTGGAGTTAACATCAGATCTAAATCATAGCTACCCGCCAATCTTACTTTGCCAAAATTCTGCAATGTAAGTAGAACGCCGGAGTCTTTTAGAAAGTCATCCGCCTGTTGTTTAATTGATTTGGATTCTTGAAGAATAGATTGCATGATTGGCATTATATCATCTTGAAAAAGATGTGCGAATCCCCGCTTTTGTCCCACATTGCGGGACTTCGGCGAGCGAAGGCGGAGGGAGTGAGATTCGAACTCACGATCACGTAAAACGCGATGGCAGTTTAGTAAACTGCTGCACTCGGCCACTATGCGATCCCTCCAATTTATTCGAGCGGACCTGTCTGCCGCAACTCGCTTCGGCAAGCGAAGGCGGTGTGCATTCGAAAAAAATTCGAACAGATTTCGCCCAAAACTTGTAAAGTCGGCAGAATTCCCCCAAACACTCCTTCCGCCCTCCCGCAGAAGCGACTCTTTCGGACCTGCCTGCCGGCAGGCAGGTTGGACGATTTCCCGCCTCCGCTTTCAGCTTCGGACGGGCAGGCAAGTTTTTCTTTGGCGGAACTACAAGCTTCGCTTGGTTTGGCAACAAATTATTTTTTACTTTGTATTTAGTCCTTCGATCTTTTTTCGGCAAGTTCAACATATTTTTCATCTCTCTCAATACCAATCCATTTTCTTCCCAATGCTTCCGCAACAACCGCAGTTGTTCCGCTTCTCATAAAAAGATCGAGAACCAAAATTTTATTTCAATCTTTTCTTATCTTCTGATTTTGGCAGATAGTTTTCTTTTGATACGATAGGTCTGCCTAATTCTTTTTCTGTTTGTTTTCGTGCATTTCCCGCAACGCTCCCACCTCTCTCTGCAACCTTTTTATTTTTTACAAATGTACCTGGTTTTTCATGTTGAGAGATTTCTGTTGTTACTCGCTCGCCAAGCATATTGAAAATTAATTCCAAGTCATCCATATGGTCACGTAAATTTTGCCGTCTCAGTCCCTTCAGTTTTTTATATTCACTCGGAGTTACGCCGAAAGTGGCTTTGGAGATTTCGGCAGTCAAAATTTCATATTCTTTTTGTTCTTTTACACCGCGTTTTCGCCATTCATCCGTCAATTCTTCGCGAATAGCAATTCCGCGCATCCGTTTTTCTATCCAACCTTCAGAATATCCCTTAAGTTTATACAACGTCTTGGTTCGTTTGGTTGCTAATTCCGGATCTTCAATTTCCTGAACTCTCTCATAACCAACTTTTGCCAACCAGCGTTTGAACGGTTCCGCTTTAGACGACGGAATGGTTTGAATTATACGAAAAACAGTTTCTGTGTTAGCACAATCGGTTTCTCGTTTTTTTCCGTCTGGAGCGGTTATTTTCAACTGTCCGATGTTTTCGGACACTTCGAAGTAACCTTCTTTTATTAGCTTCTTTTTGAGGTCGCTCCAATATTTTCTCGGTCTTTCTGTTCCAGTCAACGCTTCAATAACATCAATTATCGAAAACCACCATTCGTTATTATGGATAATTTTTCGTACCTTTTTCTTCTGAAAAACTGCTATTTTTGTTGTGAGCTCTTGAGTCATAATTGAAAATTAATTATGGATAAAGATCTTACTGCGGTGATACTCCAGATATTCTTCTCTCCCGATGATTGGTAGGTCTGTAATTATTTGATTTTGTTTTAAATTAAATCCGACTACGTCCCGTAAATCGGGACTTCGTCGAGACATAGGCGGATTTATCTCGCCGAAGCTTTGACGAAGCTCGCCTACGCTCTTCGAGCTTCGGCGAAGCGAAGGCGGAGAGGGCGGGATTCGAACCCGCGATAGCCTTGCAGCCATACTAGTTTTCGAGACTAGCCCGTTCAACCACTCTGGCACCTCTCCATGAATCATTTACAGCTCTATTGTACCAAAATCTGCACTGTTGATATTCTGATCACAACATCTTGATCTTAGGATTGATCTGCGTTATAATTCTCATTTCCTATGGCAGAAATACAACCAAGTAAGTCGGAGCTTACATTTACTAATATCGGCACGGCTAGAATTCCTACTTTATTGGCTCAAGGGTTTAATATCTATAAATATTTACTTAATGGAGAAAAGCCTTACCCCATCTGGGATGACAGAGAATGTATTTCTGGCACTATGAATTATTTAGATGCCGTAGAAGAAGGTATGAAGATAAGTCTAACTATGAGAGCGCTTCCTTCAGATTTACGAAGCAAAAAAGGATTACGAGACTTTATTACCTATACTACTCCTATATCTTTACAAAATATTGCGGACGCTGCTACACGGACACCAATACCTCCTGATTTTCTTGAGGCTTTTAAAGAAAAGGATGACCTGCCACCTATTTTCCCTGCCGATTTAGCTTTTCCTTATGTAGACCGTATCGCTTATAAGTATCTAGAGGCTTACGGAATTTTTAACACTATTTTAGGAATTTTTAACCAAATGGGCACTGTATCTTCGGCTAAAATTAAAGATTTTATGAAAACTACATTCGGAAAATATCAGGGAGGAATAGAAACCCAACCAGAATTAGCTGAAACCAGTGAACTATATAATTCAATGACTTTTTGGGAAAAAAATCTCACTGCTGAAAATATACTAAAGTTAATATTTGATCTAAAAGATATTACCTATAATGCTGGGTATTTGACAGGAGAAGTTAAAAAAAAAGATGTTTTACCGGCATATCATTTCTTTGATTTAGCCTCTAATCTCACCAGACTTACCATGTCTTCTAAATTCTAACAATTCCACTTCTGTTGTAATGCTTTTTTTATAACTAAATTAAGCAGTACTGAGGCTATAAGTATAAAGTCCACCTAAGAGGTGGACTTTAAAATAAATAGTCATTTACAGGCTTTAAAAGGCTATAGGTGTTGACAAATGGCATTAAACGCTTTATAATTTGAAACATATGAATACTATTAGACTCACTGTTACTCCAGAAATACGAGATGTCCTTGACGTGCTTAAAAGAAAATATCCACCGTTGTCAGAACCTGAAATTTTAAAGGTTGCCTTATCTGAGTTTTATACTAAAACTACTCAGCACACAATAGATATAAAGAATCTTACAAATCAAGGAAGAAAGTATTTCTCTGCATGGTTAAAAAAACAGGGTAAGGAAATTAACACTCTTTCTGAAGAAGATGCGTACGATTTAATCAAAAATGCATAAAGACAAAACATCTTCTGCCACTCAAGAGCTGGAAAACAACAAAGATCATTTCGCCCAAAGAAGCAAAAATAATCTTAGGCTTATAACACGCTAGATTATTCTACTAGTCCACTTAGTCTAATTACCTAAAAGATAATGAAGTAGTTGATCGATACTCAGTATATTGATACACTTACTTTTAGATATAAAGAATTCAGGGAAATTTTAAAAGTTAAAAAGTACAGAATGGGGGTGAGAATTATATGAGCATTTTAGATATTATCATAGTCATATTAGTCATTTCATGGTTAGGAGGGTTTTCTCTCAAAATCGGAGGTGGAATTATTCATTTGTTACTCGTGATTGCAGTTATCGTACTCGTTGCCCGTCTTTTAGGTATAGGAGGGTAAATTCCTAGATTTTGATTACAGACTTATTTTCTGAAGAATACTCCAGAAGTTCAGATTCGGTAGTTGTCGCTATCGTCTGATATTCGCCTATCAAACTTAAGATAAGTTTTTTGTTATGTACGTCAAGTTCCGAGAATATGTCATCGAGAAGTAAAATAGGTTTTTTCTTTAGTTTTTCTTCAAAAAAACGAATTTCGTTGAGCTTGAGCCAGAACAAGGCCAAGCGCTGTTCACTGCGTGAGCCGAAATGCTGGACGTTCTCTTCTACTTTTTCTTTCAGATATATCCCAAAGTCGTCCTTTTGAGGTCCGATAAGCGTACGCCTCCACTTTCTTTCATCATCAAAATACTCCTTTAATCTTTCTCTCGTAAACTCATTTTTGACATAGATTATTCTGAACTGCTTATGATCTACTGCCGGAAACTTGTTTAAATATTCGACATACTCGCCTCTTTTTTTCGTGATATATCGACTCTGTTCTTCTATATACTCATTCCAAAATGCTAGCTCCTCCTCCAATTTCGTGAGATCGAAGTGATATTCAAGAACTTTATTCCGCCTGCGTATGGCGTGCTCAAAATTATGCAGTCTTTTTTTATATTCCCCATCATACGCAGAAATAATCTTGTCAAAATAGACTCGCCTCTTATCGGGAGAACCTGTCACGATATCGATATGTTCGGGAGCAAATAAAACGGCGGCCGACTGGAAATTGAGATATAAGACGTGACTTTTAGTAGTTTTATCGACATAAAACTTTTTGCTTGTTTTTCCGCTTTTTAGCTCGACTGTCACCTGAAAAAAATACTCGTGCGCCTTTTCTTCCCAATACGATTCAACGAGTGAACGAGCCGTCTCCCAGCGAATAAGCTCCTCTTCCTTCGATTCCCGATATCCTGTTCCATAGACGGAAAATAGGACGGACTCAAGTAGATTTGTTTTCCCCCGGGCGTTTTCTCCAATGATGATTGTTAATGAAGAATGAAATGAAAAAGATATGTGAGAAAAATTTCTAAAATCGGTAAGAGATATCTTTTTGAGTATCATATCGAATGTGTTACTTTTTTTTCAGAAGGAAGATGGACTCAAAGAATGAAGGCAGTTTAAAAAATGATCCTTTTAATAACGCCGCTCCCGGATGCTCATTGAATTTCTTTTGCCAGTACTTTCTCATAAACACGGAGATGTGGGAGTAGTCTTTGGCGTGGAACCAGGTGATCCAGAGATTTTCCTGGGTGTAAATCTTGTGAAGAATATATTTTTTGGATACCCTTATGGTTTCATCTATTCCTTTTTTGAGTTTACTCGTTTCAATGTGTTCAAGGACGTCAAAAGTGATGACCACATCAAACTGGTTCGCGTCATATGGAATACTCGTAATATCTCCTTTTTTGAGAAATGGTTTCACTTCCGCATCGGCCAAAGCCAGAGCGTCAGCCGAAATCTCTACTCCATGCGCATCTATACCAAAAAATCTCAGACACTTGACGAGCCTGCCCGTGCCACAGCCTACATCGAGACAATTTTTCGGATTAAGGAATAACTTAATAAGAAGAGCTCTGTAATAATTAATGACCGTGTGAAAAAAATCTCCCACTGAAGATTCGGCATAACCTAATCTATGTTCACCCTTTTTTCCCGTATAATATTCTCTATTATAAAAACTAGCATCGAGCCTGTAGGGCATAATGACAGTTCCTTTAAATGCATCTCCTTCGACAATATGCTGTAGATTTTCAAAATCCTTTCCGTTGGCCACAATCACAGTCAGACCCAGTTGTTTGGCAAGCTGTGTCGCTACAGGATCAAAAGGAGAGTTCATGCCGGGTATCCATTTGTCCCCCACCAGCTCTTCCGCTTCCTCCCAGGTCATTTTTTCTATGGGCTTGGCGTCTTTAAACTTATTCGGATCTTTATCGTAGACCCAATCAATATTCGATAAATTGATAATCAGATTCGCTTTGTAATCCTTGGCAAGCATCACTGCGTCATAATCTGTAGAAAAGCCCGGCTTCCAGCCCGCTCCTATAACTACGGACTCTTTCCAGCCGACAAGTTTTTTATCATAGTTCTCAATAATTCTAGGATGGGCAATATCCTGAAAAATGGTCCTCAAGAGATGTCCGTTGAGCCGCGTGGCGTGAATGCCAAGCCAATCGAGGTCTTCCCTGTCCATGTCACCTACCACCGCTTGTCCGGCGTCCCGATAGTGTCTCGCTGTTCTACCTCCTCCGGCTGTCAGAAAGAAGCGTCTGCCTTTTTTTACCTGGTCTCGGATAAATACATTGAGTTTACAAAGAAAATCATGATTGATGCCGTCCGGCACAATCAAAGCTCCGCCTACGGAGATAATAATCGGAGGCTCTTTATAGTTTCCCATACGTATAGATCAAAAAAAATCCCGACTATTTGCCGGGATAAGCAGTAATGATAATTAAAAAATGGTGGGTGAAAGCGCACTCATAGGTTGAAACGAATTATAGTTATTTTTTTGACAAAAGTCAAGCATTCGAGTAGAATGTGAGCCATGAGAAGATCACGGGTGACTATCACGCTCAATCAACATACATTGCAACAAATTGACCAGTTCGTCGATAAAAAGAAGATCCGCAACCGCTCCCACGCTATCGAATATATTCTTGGACACTTTCTCAAACCAAAAGTCAAAAAAGCTGTCATTCTCGCGGGCGGACAAGGAACGAAACTGAGACCATATACCTATGAAATCCCTACCGCTCTTCTTCCTGTAAAAGGTAAGCTTCTCCTTGAACACCTCTTAGACAAACTCAGGGAAGCGGGCATTACGGAAATCATACTCTCCATCGGTCATCTGGGAGATAAAATCAAAACACATTTTGGCAATGGAGAAAAATATGGAGTATCTATCACCTATTCTGAGGAGGTTACGCCTCTGCAAACGGGGGGGGCGCTTCTTAAACTCAAAAAACTAATTAATAAAGAAACATTTGTGGTCGTCCACGGCGATATCTTAACCAATATTTCCTTCCGCGACCTGATTGAATTTCATATAAAGGAAGGGTCTATCGGTACAGTTGCTCTGGCCGCCGTCAACCGACCCGATATGTTTGGACAGCTTACTCTCCAAGGTACAAAACTCACCCAATTTTATCAGCGCAGATCCGGTCGCGATATCAAAAGTTACTTAGTCAACTGCGGCATATATATTTTTGAGCCAACCATATTTGACCATTTCCCTAAAAATGAGACTATGTTTAATCTTGAGGACATTATTGAAAGTCTCATCGGCCAGAAAAAAATCAATGGTTTTGTGTTTGAGGGCCAGTGGTTTGATGTCGGCAATCCACAAAATTACGAACAAGCAATCAAAGAATTTAGAGGATGATCAAAAAGGGGTTATCTCTCTGAAAAAGATGAATGAGATAAGACGCGTGATAAGAAATGACATTATAAGAAGCGCAAAACCAACAAAACCGGCGGTGATTTTTGCCTGAGCTCCCTTTATTTTCTCCGGGCTTCCTTGGGATTGAAGATAATCGAATCCTCCCCATAATAAAACAACAAACAGTACCAGAGCTGAAGCGGGTATAAGAAACGTCATGATCTTACTGATCAGATCTACCAGAGTCTGTATACCTTCGAGAGGACCTTTGATAGTTATAGCTGTCGGAGTAGGATCGCCAGGTTTCACTGTCGTAT
>JAUSJK010000069.1 GCA_030647255.1 bacterium | reverse complement strand
TTGATATGTAAGTTTAATAAAATCTCGAAATTAATAAATTGCAAACCTTCACCAATCACTCAACAAACTCCGTCTCTAAAATACTGACATTTTTACCTTTAAACACCTGCCACACTGCTTCTGTCACAAATGGCATGAATGGATGAAGCATCTTGAGATTTTCAAAATACACCTCTTTCATTCGATCGAGAACCTCAATGTTACCATTTCTTATCTCATCTTTCAACCTCTCTATATAAACGTCGGCAAATCGATGCCAGATAAATTCATACACAAGCCCCAATGCTTTCGAAAACTTATACTCTTTCATGTACTTGTGATACTTCTTCATTTCGGATTGAGACTCCTTTTCCAATTGTGTTAGGATCTTCTTTATTTCTTTTGTTTTAACATTTAACATCTCAGTTTTCACATTACTCATATCTAAAAATCTCCCCATATTCCATATCTTATTCGTGAAGTTTCTCATCCCGATAAGTCTGTCATCGGAAAGAGAGACGTCACTACCGTCTTTTACTTCAAAAAGGAGTGAGCCTCGCAATGCATCTGCTCCATATGTATCTATCATCTCAATCGGATTTACCACATTACCCTTGCTTTTACTCATTTTTTGTCCATGCTTATCTCGCACCATCCCATGAAGAAATACATTATGAAAAGGAGCTTTGCCTGTCATAAAGTAGCCCATCATGATCATCCTCGCAACCCAGGCTCTTAAAATATCATATCCCGTTTCCATGACTGTGGTGGGGTAAAAATAATCATAATATGCCTGCCCAAGTGTCTGGAGCGTAGCAAATGGCCATTGAGCCGAAGAAAACCAAGTATCAAATGTATCTTGATCTTGTACAAATGTGCATGTCCCGCAGACCTGACATTTTTTCGGCTTTTCGACCGAGACAAACCATCGCGGCGTATCTTCAGCGACACATTTATATGCCGGAATACGTATCCCCCAAACTATCTGTCTGGATATATTCCAGTCGATGAAGTTTTTTAAGATACGTCTCAGATGAAGAGTATATTTTTTAGGATACACTTGTATTTTTCCTTCTTGGACCAGTTTCATAGCCTGATCGATAAGAGGTTTTACTTTTATATACCACTGTTCCAAAGGAAGAGGTTCAAGTGCCGATCCGCATTTATAGCACGTTTTTAAAACCATCTTATGAGGAACTTTTTTAATCAAAAATCCTTTCTCTTCCAGTTGCTTTAGCAACTCTTCTCTTGCAGGTAAAACTTTTAAGCCATCGACTATACCCGTGTTCTGCATGCGGCCATTAAACCCTATGACGGGAGGATGGGTAAGATTATGTTTTCGAGCAATTTCAAAATCATTAAAATCATGAGCCGGTGTCACCTTGACAGCTCCCGTGCCAAACTTCATGTCGACATATGAATCAGCAATAATTGGTATCTCTCGATGAATAAGAGGTAAAATTACATGTTTCCCCACTACAGATTTGTATCTCGGATCCTTTGGGTTCACCATGACAGCAACATCTCCCACGTAAGTTTCCGGTCTCGTTGTTGCGACGACCACTTCCCCTCCTTCCTTTATGGGAAACCTTATATGATAAAGCCAACCCTCAACTTCCTGATCTACCACTTCCAAATCTGAAAATGAAGTACCGTCTCTCGTACAGTAATTCACAAGTCGTTCTGCCCGATATACGAGTCCTTCATCAAACATTTTTTTGAATGTACTATACACAATCTTGACAATATCATCATCCATGGTAAATTTTTCTTTAGACCAATCAAGAGCAAATCCGAGTCTTCTCAGCTGGTTCTGCATTGTTCCTTTATTTTCCTGGACGAAATCCCATATCATCTTAAATAATGTTTCACGGTCATAATCAAATCGGCTCTTATCCTGCTTCTTTAAATATTTTTCAAAAACAAACTGTGTTTCAAAACCTGCATGATCAGAACCTGGTAGCCATAAGGTCTCACGTCCTTTGAGCTTGTAGTATCGGATCATCACATCCTCATAGGTATACATCGCATGTCCCACATGAAGATCGGCGTTGGCATTTGGAGGAGGAAGAATAATCGTAAAAGGAGTTTTAGTCGTATTTGGTTCTGCCTTAAAATACCCTTTCGTTTCCCAAAATGAGTATAACTCTGCCTCGATAAGTGAAGGAATAAATTTGGAATCCATAAATGATGGCTTATTTATATCAAAATTTGCTTGAAATCTCAACGTAAAAGTATTATGTTGTAGACTATGTCCTGGATTTTTCAATCTTTACAATGGTATTTCTATCTCCTTTTACTAGGGCTCGCCTTTATGCCTTTAGCACGAGTCATATTTCCACGCTTTTTTGATGGAGGATATGCGTTTGCCAAAACGATTGGCATCCTTAGTCTTTCATATGTAGTATTTCTCTCCGGAATTTTAAAAATACTTCCTTTTGACCGCTCCACTATTCTTTTGTTTCTTGCCTTAGGAGGCCTTTCAAGCTGGTATTTTTTTTATTTTCAGAAGCCGAAAGAAGAACGATCTCCTTTTCCTCTCAATATAATCGTCCTTGAGGAGGTACTTTTTTTTGTCGCCATCATGACCTGGACGTTTGTCCGAGGACAGGAACCTTCAATCCGGGGTTTGGAAAAATTTATGGACTTTGGGTTTATGAACTCCATCTTGAGAGCCAAGTACTTTCCACCTCTTGATATATGGTATTCGGCCGATCCTACCCATCCTACTGGCTACCCCATCAACTACTATTATTTCGGTCATCTGGTCGGAGCATTTCTTATACGCTTGAGCGGAATTGCTCCTCAGGTAGGCTACAATCTTATTCTCTCAACTATTTTTGCTTTAGGAGTGACTCAGTCATTCTCTCTTATTGGCAATATCATTGCATACGAGTCATTTATAGAAGGGACTAAAAAGGCATTGGACATAGTCCTCAGATATTCCTGGAAAATAGTTATCATGGCGGGAATCGGAGCATTCATTGTCAACCTGGGGGGCAATCTTCATACGATCTACCTTTTTACTTCAGGGTACCCGAATGAGAGTCCTGTGCCTTTCTGGACAATATTGTCAGGTTTCAACCCCACGAAATATTGGTATCCCAATGCAACCCGATTTATACCTTTTACTATCCATGAATTTCCTTCCTATTCTTATGTCGTCGCCGATCTTCATGGACATGTCTTTGACATTCCTTTTGTCATACTGACGCTGGCTATATTATTCACCTTCTTTATTACCTACTCCAAAAAATCTCTCAACACCGTGAAAGAAAAAGTTCCTTATTATCTTTCTATCAGTCTTTTAATAGGATTTCTTACCGCAGTTCACTATATGACCAATGCATTCGATGGGCCGATATATCTGTTACTTGCGTTCCTCGTCTTCTTTGTTGTACTGGGTGCAACAAAAGAATTCCTTTTATCCGCCGGTACCATTATATTTTCTTTCGTTATATTTTCACTTCCTTTTTCACGTTTTTTCTCTCCTTTTGTCAATGGAATAGGCGTCAACTGCAGTCCTGACTTTCTAGTAAAGTTACAAAAGGTTGGACCATTTTTGTTTGAAAAAGGCAACTGTCAAGTATCGTACCCTTGGATGCTTTTTGTATTATGGGGTTTTTTCTGGGTTAATTTTATTCTTCTTCTTTGGCTTGTATATTCACAACGGGAAAGATATCGTGATTATGGTAATATACGTCATACAGATCTTTTCGCTTTGATTCTATTTTCCTTTGGCACTTTTTTGATCATCGTGCCGGAGTTTTTTTACATTAAGGATATCTACCCTGCACACTTCAGAGCCAACACCATGTTTAAACTTGGATATCAAGCGTTCATCATGATGAGCGTTGCTTCTGCTTACGTACTCTACCGTATTCGTACAAATACAGGCTGGGCTTCACTGACGGCGCGCATCATATGGAGTGGGCTTTTTGTTTTGATATTTTTGTATCCTTTTTTCTCAGTCCCTTCTTTCTACGGTAACCTACAAAAGGAACCTGTCCTTGACGGAAGCACATGGCTGAAAAATACATACCCTGAAGATAAAGAAATTGTTGACTATATCAATACGAATATCGATGGACAACCGAATATACTCGAAGCTCAAGGAGATTCCTATACCGATTTTGAGCGAATATCAGCATACACGGGACTTCCTACCGTAGCCGGATGGTGGGTACACGAATGGTTGTGGCGCGGATCCTCCGATGTGGTTGGCAAACGTATTCCCGACGTGGTAAATATGTACGAATCCAATGATCTGACACTGACAAAGAATTTGCTCAAAAAATATAACGTTTCGTACGTAATTGTAGCCAGTCAAGAAAGGACAAAATATAAAAATTTGAATGAAAATAAGTTCGCCCAATTGGGCAAAAAAATATTCGAAGCAAAAAGTGGTTTTGGGGCTCTGTATCAACTTAATCCTTAATCAACTTGACAAAAGAAATCAATTCTGATATGTTTATGGAAGTCTTTGATTTTTGATCGAAGAAAAAAAGAGCATTACTACTCGTCGTCCCTTTTATACGAGCGGTAGTGATGCTCTTTTTTTGTTGCCTTATAGATGATAGAGTTTGACCGGCAGGGACAGATTTCTCTTCGCCAACTCGGCAAACTGCCTTCTCCCGAATCCTACATACTCATTCTCAGACTTTTTTCCCTTCTTACCGAAAAAAATCCTCATTTTCCTTGAGATCATTAATTTCATATCCTAACTATAAGTTCTTGCCGGATTTCTGTCAAGACCTATAGAAAAATGCTCTACTTCTATAAGATAGCCTATATTATTATATAACACCTTTAGCCCTTTGCAATGGTATCTTATCTACTGCATATTAGATTGTGGATAACTTCGGCACTCATACAACTCATTTTTTTATATAATGTGCACATGACGACTTCCCTACTCACCTACAATCTATTTTTCAGCTCAGCAATTACCCATATAAGCAAAATTACCAAGCTTTACTCGCCTGACATACTCTGTTTTCAAGAGATGATCACGAACGAAAAAAATTTTAAGATTTTAGAAGACCTCGGATACAAGCTGGCAGATTTTTCCAATTCGTTTATCAAGTTTGGTAAAGTATATGGGCTCGCCACCTTTTATAATGAGAAAGCGCTCACTTTTCTCGGCTCAAAAAGTCTGACACTCCCTCGCAGTTATTCCGAAATACTTCTTTCCATAATGAGAGGAGCGCATAACCCCCGCACCGTATTGAAAGCTGATTTTGAAGATAGGCATACCGGCAAAAAGTTTACCGTATACAATCTTCATCTTACTCCCTGGGCCACAAACGGTATCCGCGTCAAACAGATACAAGAAACTCTCTCCGATTTAAATATCAATAAACTGGAACACGTTCTTATCGCGGGCGACTTTAATTATCCCTATGGTAGAAGGAAATTTGAAGAACTCATTGCTCAGTATGGTCTTGCCGAAGCAACGAGCAATCTTTATTATACTCTTCAGAGTAAATTATTTAAGTTTATTCCTATCAAACTAAAACTTGACTATGTCCTTTATAAAGGAGTTGGGTTCAAAGAAACTCAGAGATTGAGTATTAATTTCTCGGATCACTTCCCCATCCTATCTTCATTTCAGATCTAGTTCTTCTCTTCTTCAAGCAGATTGCTGAATATTTTTTTGATGTGTGAGATGAAATTATTGACGGAGTAAGCTCCGATATTGCGGCTGAAGTACTCTTTTGTTTCAGGAGAATTGTACAGTTGACCGCCCATTTCGTATTCAAAAAGTTTCTTTTTTACTTCACCCTTAAACAGAAAGTGGGCCGTAGCCAGGAAGTATTTATAAAAGAATTTGAGTTTACCCTCTCTTTTTATTCTGCGAAAGGAAAATTTAATCTGTAAATCTTTCAAAAATTTGGCCCGTATACCCCATTTATATGCTTCATAGATAAGATCATGATCTTCTGCCAAAAAAAGCTTCTCCTTAAATCCTCCTATTGTGAGAAAGATTCCTCTGTCTACTATCATACATCCTCCGGTAGAAAATGGCCGTCCCATACTTTGAGATACATCTATAAAGAAATTAAGGAGCTGAAAAAACATCTCCGCCTGAGTTGATTTTTCTTCGGAGATGATAGCGGGTATAAAAACAAGGCCTTTTTTCTTTTTCACGAGATATGCCGCTTTCTTTATGAACGAAGAAGGAATTCTTGAGTCCGCATCTATAAAAATAACGTATTTTCCCTCTGCAGACTGAGCCCCTATATTCCGCTGATACGCTACGTTTCTCTTTTGGGTAGAGATAATGTGCAGTTTCAATTTATCTTTGAACTGAGAAGCTTCTTCACAGGTACCGTCATCTGAACGTCCGTCCACGATAATCACCTCAAAACTGTCTGTTTTTTGTTTTGCCAAATCGTCGAGTATGTGGGGTAAGAAATGCTTCTCATTCAACGTCGGTATGACTACAGAAAAAAAAGGACTATCTGTATATTTCACTATCATAATAGCCCAATTATATCATTTTATTCATCTCTACCCTCCCTACAAGGTATAATGATGTGTATGAAAATTTCAGTCGTCATCCCGGTATATAATGAAGAAAAACACATTGGAGCCTGCTTGCAAAGTCTGCAAAAACAAACTACTCCCCCTGACGAAATTATCGTCGTAAACAATAATTCAACTGACGCGAGCGTTGCTATTGCCCAGAAATATGGGGTAAAAATAGTGAATGAAAAACAGCAGGGAATTATTTATGCCCGAAATAGGGGTTTTGATGAAGCTCAAGGGGATATTATCGCGCGAACAGACTCAGACGCACTACTTCCGCAAAATTGGATAGAAAAAATAAAGTCACATTTCCAAAACTATGCAGTTGATGCCGTAGGAGGACCGATCGTCTACTACGATTTACCTTTTAACACTCCTCTTCCTGCAAAAATATTTCTGCATCTTTTAAAACATATACAAAAAGGGGAACCTGCCCTTTTAGGACCAAACATGACCATCAAAAAGGAAATGTGGAACAAAATAAAGAATGACGTCTGTCTTAAAGATTCTCAGGTACACGAAGATATCGATCTAAGTATTCATATCAGACGAGCAGGAGGAAAAATAATCTCGGACGACACTCTTATTGTTCACACTACTGCAAGAAGAATCAAACAACACCCTCTATCCTTCTTTATTGAATACCCTCGACGGTTGATCAATACGTTCAGGATCCACAAGAACGTGGAACGTGGAACGTAGGAAAATCGATTGTTCAATTGCTACATTGCTCAATTGCTAAATTAAAATATAACAATCGAACAATGAAACAATCTAGGCAACTTTCTTAACTTTCTAACTCCTAACTACTCGCTACTTACTACTAGCTACTATTTCCCCTGTTCCTTATACATACTCTCCAGTTCTTTCAAAGTGGTTGCTTCTTCGGGCCGCTTGTCATCACGAAATCTTTGGAGTCTGGGAAAACGTAACGCCAGACCCGGATTGTCAACCATCATCGCACTACCAGACTTGGAGGATTTGAGAGTTCGTCCGGCAGTATGTACGGGAGATTTGGTTATCTCATCCGCCTTTATCTCCACAATAATCTCGGGTTTAACCCACACGTCTACCTCCATCATCTTATCCGCTTCATACAGAGCTATTTTGTGTGCAGTATGAAATTTATCGCATCTTTTCTTTAGTTCTTTCCATTCTATATCCGTAAGCCCTGTACCGATTTTAGCAACAGTCACATACTTATCCTGGCTTGCATCATACACCCCTGCCAGAAACGCGCCTATGCCAAATCCTGATCTTTTTCCTTTTCCTACGTCATAGCCCATCACCAGACAGTCTATCGTATCTTCTATTTTTGACGAATAACTTCTTTTAAATTTGATCCAGTTCCATCCCCTGGCGCCCGGTTGATAGATACCGTCGAGTTTTTTGGCAATAATACCTTCCAGCCCCTTAGAAATACTGTCATCAAAAAGCAGTTCCAGTTTTTTGGGATCTTCGATGATATGTTCCGGGGAAACAAGCACTACATCCTTGAAGATGTCACCTGTAACTCGAATTATTTTCTGCAGTTTCTTACGTCTTTCTTCATACGGAGTTCGCAACAGGTTTTCCCCGTTATGATATAAAAGTTCAAACGCAAATAACTTCAAAGGTATTTCCAATGCTTTTGCTTCTATTCCATATTTTCTTTTGCGCTGAACCGTCTCTTGAAAAGGCAGAAATGTTCCCGAGTGGGGATCAAAACCGATTGCTTCTCCTTCCAGAATAACTTCTTCTCCTTTTATTTCTTTCGTTACACCTGCGATAACATCCGGGTACATAAAAGAAACTTCCTCGAGGTTGCGGGAATAAAGCTTGACCTTTGTCTTGCCGTTTTTTCTTTTTATATGGATTTGCAGTCTAAATCCATCATACTTGGGTTCAACGGCACATCTGCCGATTTGATCTATAATTTCCTGTCCGGAAGAAAGTCTCTCCGCTCTCATCATGATGATGGGGGTAAATACAGCCGGTTTTATTTTTATAAGTCCTGCCACTCCACTTTCTTTGATTGCCCGGGCAATAAGCCCAAGATCAGGACGCACATGATATGCTTTTTCTATCGTCGGACGCAATGTTTTGTCTTTCGTGATCATCCAAGACAGCGCGTCAAGTACCGTCATATCCGAAAAACCCAGCCGCATCACCCCTATAGGAATCCGTACCACATAGTTTGCCGACAACGGGTCAAGTTCCCGGATAAGTTTAGAGAGTATACCCGCCTTTACATCTTGTGATCCCGTTCCCGACGAAGTGGCTAATGTGTAAAGATCCTCAAATACCTCAAGCACAGAGGCGTCTTTCTTTTCTATTGTTTGTATCTCTTTCTTAAAGTGTTCCACAGTTTTCCCTAAATCTCCCATTTTCCTATACTCTTTCGTAAATATATCTCTGTCTATCTGCATGGCCAGAAGAATACTTTTAATAACCATTTTTTCCGCCATTCCCGATTCAATTTTTTCGAATGAAGGAGAAAGTCTTCCTTGGAGTAGATAGGTGGTTTGTATGACTTCATCAAGACGAAGCTCGGTAAAAAGTTGGGCTAACAGTTCTGTTATGGTCAATCTTGAAGAAGTCTCTTCTATTTTTTGAAAATATAAAGCCAGTTCTGAAAATTTCATACGATTCAGATTATACCATTACATAGCGGGCGGCTTTCGTACTGCCAACTTTTTTTATCAAACTTTTTTTTACCAAATCCTGTATATCTCTTAAAACCGTATCTTCTGAGACATCCGTAAACAACGTCATGAATGATTGGTTCTGCAGATATCCCACTTCCTGAATATATTCGATTATTTTTACCTGCCTTTCAGTTAAAAAAATCTGTTGACCTCCAAAACGCTCTTTTAATTTGGCGTCTTTGGATAATTTGAGTATTTTTTCTTTGATTTTTTCAAACTCAACCGCTGCTCCAAACGTAAAATATTCAAGCCAGGAAGTCAGATCACCCGCAGACGCCTTTTGAAGATTTTCGTAATAAGTCACTGCGTCCCGATCATAGTACTCCTCCAAGGAAAAGAATCTTCTAATATCGTATCCTCCGAGCATAAGGATAAGAGTGGCAAATACCCTCGCCACCCTCCCGTTCCCGTCGATAAACGGATGAATACGTACTATCTCATGATGTGTGATACCGGCTTTAAGCAAAGGGTGCATCTCGTCTTTTTCTAACCTGTTAAACCAATACAAGAACTCCCTCATCAAAAAAGGCACCTCTATCGCAGGAGGAGGTCTAAAGGTGACTTCTCCCGTTTGAGAGTTGCGTATGATAACTTGTTTTAGTCTATATTCTCCAGCTTGATCGACAGGTAGGATGCTACTGACGATGTATCGGTGCAGTTTTTTAATAAGAGGTTCGGTAATCTTATCGATGTTTTTCTTGGCTTCGTCGTCGATATACTCTATTACTTTACGATAGTTAATCACTTCCTGAATATCGCGAGGTCTCCCTATAACATCTTTTCCGAGTAAGACGTCTTTTGCCTCATCTTTCTGAAGTTTATTGCCTTCCAGATGAGTGCCGTGATAAGCCGCGCGTATCACCGCATCTTCCCGAAACTGTCTTTCCCAGAGAGGCAAAAGAGGGGCGTGACGAATCACTTCTTCAGCGGCTTCTATTTTAGAAATGTGGGTTAAAATCTTATTTGTAATGACAAAAGAAGGATTAAACATAGCATCATTATACTACCATTCTATGCGCCAAATCGTCTCTCTCTTTCCATATATTTTTCGATACATTTCTCGAAGATCTGAGGACTAAAATCAGGAAAATGTTTATCAATAAATATATATTCTGTATACTCTGACTGCCAAAGCATAAACCCGGAAGTTCTTTGTTCTCCGCTCGTTCGAATGATAATGTCGGGATCGGGAAGAGAGTGTGTATCCAAATAGTCGGAAAAGGTTTCTTTATTTATTTCTTCAGATTTTTTGGAAGAGGCGATGATTTTCTGAACTGCGCGGACTATTTCGTCTCTTCCGCCATAATCCAAGGCGATGACAAGAATATATTTTTTATAATCTTTTGTTTCTTCTTCGGCACGAATCATTTTATTTCTTAGTTTCTCAGATATTCTATCTTTTCTGCCGATGTGAACGATCTGTATCTCTTCCTTTTTAGCAATCTGAAGATTTTTATCTATCATCTGTTCATATAATTTCATTAAATAACTCACTTCCTCAGAAGATCTGTTCCAGTTTTCTGTGGAAAATACCCAAAATGTAAGTACTTTTATTCCCATCTCTCTGGCTTTTTTTCCCAGTTCGATCGTGAGATCAAATCCCCGTCTATGTCCCTCAAATGTGGGCAGACCTTTTTCCTTCGCCCACCTCCTGTTTCCATCGGGAATGATAGCGACATGTTGAGGAATCTTACTATTTTTATTCATATAATTCACTGAAATAAAATATAACTATAAGAAGAAATTATAGGGGACAGGTGGCAAAGTTGAAAGGGATCCCGACAGCGCACAGATCTGGCGATATTCGCCGCCATGTCGAGCACTGGCGGGAATGAAAACTTTGACGGAATCTGGAAAGATCTCATAGACTAGTGTAGTCTTCTTGACTTCAAAATTCATTTTGTATAGACTGTTTTTATGATCGTCCACGCCATAGATATCTCAAAACCATCAGAAAATCCCCTGGCAATATTTGGAAATATCGCCAGCATTCTCAACCTCGTTCTCCCCCTCGTCACTATCGCGGCGGCTCTTTTATTCCTGATTATGTTGTTTCGCGCCGCATTTACGATTCTCACGGGCGCGGGAACTGCAGAAAACATAGCGAAAGCTCAAAAAACTATGACGAACGCCATCATCGGGCTCATTCTCATTATCTCGGCGTATACAATAGTCAGACTCGTTGCGAAAGTATTAAAACTTGATATACCTCTATGATAAAATTGGCAGCTTTTCCACCACCTGACCCACTTACTCCTACAGGAATTTTTGGGAAAATAGATCCTGTTGGACCGTTAAAGGGTGATCCAATCGCAGAAGTTGGCCGACTGATTGGATTTGGTGTCAATATGTTTATCACTCTTGCCGCAATCTTTATGCTTTTTTATCTTTTGTGGGGAGCGTTTGATTGGATTACCTCGGGAGGAGAAAAGGAAAAGATCAGCAAAGCTCAGAGTAAGATTACCAATGCCGTCATCGGGATGATCATGATTGTAGGAGCCTTAACTATATTCGGAATCGTCACGGGCAACGTCTTGGGTATTGTCGTCATTAAAGACGGCCAGTGGATATTTAATCTGCCTACTCTCGGCGGACCATAATTAAAAAAGGTGCTTTTCAATCAACTTGGCACCTTCTCCCGGATGACTGACAAATATTTTTTTCACTTGTGATACTTCTTTCACTTTTGCAACTATGCTGTCTACATTTTTTCTTTCACAAAGTAGATGAATATCCTGACCCGTGTTAATAGTGAAGTATAATGGCAAGCCTTCTTTTCTCCATTTTGTAACCAGTTTCATCATCTCGAGTGTTCCCTGACTCAAATAGAGCAGGGAAGGGTGTGAGGTCATCATAACAGCATGCATTTCGATGGCCTCCTCTTCAACCAGTTCACCAAACTCCTCAAATCTTTTTTCTTCGATATATTTTTTTGCTTTCTGTATTTTTTCTTTTATGTGAGAAGATCGCACAGTAAAAAAAGGGCTCGTTTGAGCAAGCTTTTGTCCCTCAGATGTCGGGACTTCTTTTTTTTCCGTACTGACGACCGCGACAATGTCGACTATATCCCAATAATCCGAAGGAAATAGAGTATATGCATAGGAGTCCTCACTTGTATCCGCATCTTTCCACTCGACAAATCCTGAAAGAATGGAACGACAAGCAGAACCAGAACCTTGACGGGCCAGAATAGAAAGTTCTTTCTCCGAAAGTTCAATACCAAGAGCTTTGACACCCGCGACCGTAAGCGCGGCAAACCCTGAAGCAGATGAAGAGAGACCAGTACTTGAAGGAAAATTATTTTGTGAGACCACTTTTGCTCGAAAGGCTATATGAGCTATTTTTCTTATTCTATCGAGATGTTCAATGACTCTTTTGGCCTCGTCGAATTTACTTTCTTCGTCTATGAGTATTGAATCCTCTTTATAATCTGGAGAAAACTCGACTGTTGTTGTCGTCGTGAGTCCGTCAAGATTCATGGAGATACTTCCATTTGTCGGCAGTCGAAGAATCTCGTTCTTTCTTCCCCAATATTTGATAAATGCGACATTCGGATGAGCAACAGCAGTAGCCTTCATAACATTGAACCTTGAACGTGTAACATGTAACATATCTCTCTTATTCCGTCATCCTGGTAAGTCCTTCGGCTTTGCTCAGGACGCATCCAGGATCGTAGTTGATTTATTGACAACGATTCTGGAGTCGTCGTTCTACTCCTCCCCAGAATGACGATATGTTTTTAACTTCTATCTTCTTTCGATACTATTTACTCACCACTTTCTATTCGTACACCTTCTGCGTTTGTTTTAACTCTGATTACCTCTCCTCCGACTGATTCTATCGCTTTTTCAACAGCTTCTCTCTTATCTTCGTGTACCAACGCGATCATACAATCTCCCCCTCCCGCACCCGATAATTTCGCCCCATATGCGCCTGCCTCGACCGCTGTATGTACCATTGAGTCCAATCGGTCTGTACTTACGTCCAAACTTTGCAGTAATGTGTGATTTTGTGTCATCAGTTTCCCTAACTCTTCCCACTTTTTTATTTGTATACATTCCGTCGCTTGACCCACCAGTTTTCCTATAGAATCAAAAATCCCGTCTACCTCTTCTTTTTTTTCTTTTCTTAAAGCGGAAACTTTTTTAACCAGCGTCGGAGTATCAGCTTTCGTACCTGAGTACCCTACAACCAGATGCATTTCGTCGTTTTTAAGCGGGCGAATCTCTTTGCCCCCTCCCGTAAAATATAGGGTGTGTCCGTAATCGGCGATTGCTACGTCAAATCCTGATCCGACACTTTGTATAGCCAGCACAACTTCATAACTTAGATCAAATATTTCTTTGGAAGACAACGAAATATCCAAAAGAATCGATAATGCTTTTAATGTGGCGACTGTCACAGCTGAAGATGAGCCAAAGCCAACTGTGTGGGAAAACTCGCTCTGAGTTTCTATTTTTAAATTGTCTAAAATATGATACTTACTTTTAAATACCCTCAATGTTTCCTTGACAAAATTACTTTCTTTTACCTGTGGTGCGACTATTTCATCCTCTTTTTTTTTGTGTAACTCGGCACTGACATACAATCTATTATCTACCGCAGTTACCAGACATGGATATCCATACACGACCGCATGTTCTCCCAAAAGCATTAGTTTCCCCGGAGCAGATGTTTGAATTTTCATAGCGATTCCTTTTTCACTCCTTCATGAGAGTGTATAAATTTCAACACCGGAATGTCGTTAGAAACACAATAACTACGCATCTTTTGTTCATCTTCGGCCAGGAATAATATAATACCAGAACCTGCTTTTTTTCCTCCACCTCCGGTAATCTTTCCTGTCCCATATTGTGATAGATTTTTTATTATTTTTTTTGCTTTTCTTGAAACTATATTTAGTTTTTCAAGTAATATTTCATTTTTAAAAAGACAATCTCTAAAGAACAATTCATCTTCTTTTATAATAGATAGTACCATTCTTTTGGTAATCTTCTCCATTTCATTTAACACATTTTCCGTCATCGCTGGTTCCTTATTATATAGTTTTCCTACAGACTCAATCATGACAGCGGTTGTTTCCAGAGGTTTTCCCGTATCTATCAAAAATAATTTATTTTCGATATGTCGTGGGATTTTAAACGTGAGAGCGGATATCTGTTTAAGAAATTCAAATTCCTTTCGGTAATATATAAGCCCGCCAAAACATGACGTGCTTGGGTCAACTCCTGAAGGATTTTTATGAAAGTATTTTTCCACTGAATATGCAACCATATTTATCTCATCACGGGAAAATTCTTTTCCCGTATAAAACTCAAGAAATGCTGCCGCTCCCGCAACCCCAAGAGCTGCGGAACTACCTAGCCCCCGACCAATGGGAATGTCCGACTGAATAGAATATGCATATATCTTATCTTCGTATCTTATTTTTTTATTCTGTAAGTACTCCTTCACGCTTTTTTCTATTATCTGTATGCTTTTCTCTTTCTCTTGATTTTTTTTCTCTTCCCACAATGTAAAACGGAGACGCAGATCAAGTGCCGAGACAAATGCGGGTTTACCAAAAACTACGGAATGTTCGCCTGACAGAATCACTTTGGCCGGAGCCGAATATGATATTTTCATGAATTGATTAATTTAAATTTAACTCCATAGGCAATAACGTCTTCGCTCGACACCTCTCTCACTTTTCGTAAGATTGCCTTCACCCGCGCGCCTATTTTTACTTTCGTATCGGTACAATCGACGAGCTGAGCCGTCGATCTTTCTCCGTCGTCTAGCTGTACCAGAACGACAAAATATGGTGCATACTTTTTAAAATCGGATCCGGGTATAAATATTTTGGTAAAAGTCACAATGCTCCCCTTTTTCCCGAGTATTTTTCTTATTTCTTTTTGTCGTCTCCAGATTTTAACAGGACTGATCATACGATATACAATTTCTCCTTTACAAACTTTATAACTTTATAAACTAACTTCCTAATATCGTCACCACCGCTACTCCTCCAGAACCACCAACGTTATGAGCTAATCCGTATCTTAGATTTTTTACCTGTCTTCTATCTGCCTGACCCGTCAGCTGCAGGTACACTTCGCCTATCTGTTTTATTCCCGTCGCTCCCACCGGATGACCCGCTGCTTTGAGTCCGCCTGAAGTATTGATGATAAGCTTTGAAGTTGACCCATATTTTCCCTCTCCCTCTTTTATTTTTCCTCCCGCGGTTCCTTTTTTCCAAAACCCAAGATCTTCTAAGGCAAAAAGTTCGGCAATAGTAAAACAATCATGCACCTCGGCAACTCCGACCTCCCTTCTTGTGATGCCGGCTTTTTTAAATGCTTTTTGTCCGGCGATGCAGGTGGCCTCGATACTATCTAAAGATTTTCTGTTTTTAAGCGAGATGACATCCGTCGCCATCTCTGAAGATACTACTTCTACTCCTTTTCCTCTCTTGACAAGATTTTTATCGGAAGTCAATACTATGGCACATGCCCCATCTGAAATGGGAGAACAGTCGAGTATTTTAAGAGGCGAGGCAACGTAGGGACTTTTGAGTATTTTTTCGGGAGAAATTTCTCTTTTAAAATGGGCTTTATCATTCAAACTTCCGTGATAATGATTCTTGGAAGCAACATGGGCCAAGTGCTCTTCCGTATATTCATACTTATCCAAATATATTCGTGCCATCATGCCATAAAGTCCCGGAAATGTCATACCAGCCTCTTGTTCTTCTCCCGAGGAAGCGGCCGCTAAAGCATCCGTTACTTCTTCAGGTGAGTAATCTGTCATTTTTTCCCCTCCGATAACCATCACTGTTTTAGCTGAACCTGATTGGATATATCTGGTAGCTAAATGGAAGGCCATCCCTCCCGAAGCACAGGCTCCCTCAGTTCTGAAAATGGGCACGTGGATACCGAGCACCTCCGCAATTTTAGCTGAACTTAATAAATTATTTTCTAACACTCCGGCCATCATGTTTCCAAAAAAAACAGCATCTATCTGTTTTTTTTCTATGGAAGTCGATTTTAGAACTCCCGACGCGGCCTCTTCGACCAGATCGAAAAGTGAATGTTCCCATAACTCTCCAAATTGTGTAGTGTAATAGCCAATGATAGACAACATAGAACATGTAACTTTTAACCTTTCACTTTTCACTTTCAACTAACCTCATATCATCCCCATATACTTAAGATACGTCGTATAAGATATATATGTTTTATTTTGAATAAAAGAACGGAATCCTTTTCTTTTTGATCCTATGTCCGCTGTTGCTTCGAGTATAAACGCATCTGATCCTGCTCCCGATCCGTATGAGGCAAAAAATATTTTTTCTCCCGGTTTCACTTTTTCCAAGACCGCAAT
>JAUSJK010000059.1 GCA_030647255.1 bacterium | reverse complement strand
CCTCTCCCGGGGTATAAAAAAGTGAAGTCCATGGTCTATGCGTCTTTATTCTCTACTGATACCGCCGACTATCTCCATCTTAAAAGAGCACTTGAGAAGTTATATTTAAATGACTCATCACTAGAGTTTTCGGCTGTATATAGTCAAGCTCTTGGCGCAGGCTTTCGGGTAGGTTTTTTGGGTCTACTTCATGCGGATGTGGTCAGAGAAAGGCTTGAGCGTGAGTTTGAACTGAGCTTGGTGATCACTCCTCCCAAAGTGGAGTATAAATTTGAACAAGAATCATTTTTTGAACCCTACGTCAAAATTATGATAATCACCCCCAACGAGTATACTGGCGCGGTGATGAAATTATGCGAAGATTATCGAGGCACATTTGTCACAATGGATAATAAAAATCAGATTTCTCTCACATATGAAATGCCGCTTTCCGAGATGATTGCTAATTTTTATGATAATTTAAAAAGTATTTCTTCAGGTTATGCATCTTTGGATTGGGAGTTTAGTAGATATGTAGAAGTAAAAGCCGATAAACTGATGGTTTTGTTAAATGGAGACGAGGTGGAAGAGTTTTCCGAGATTGTCGTACAAGAGAGATCAGTTGAAAAAGCCAATTCGTTAGTGAAAAAACTGAGGGAAGTTATACCGCGACAGCAATACGAAGTGAAAATTCAAGCCCAGTACAAAGGTAAAATTATTGCCTCAGAAAGAATATCTCCTTTCAGAAAAGATGTCACAGCCAAACTGTATGGCGGAGACAGAACAAGAAAGGATAAACTTTTAGATAAACAGAAAGAAGGGAAGAAAAAGCTCAAAATGATCGGAAAAGTTGAAATACCAAAAGAGGCGTTTATGAAGTTGTTTAACAGAAACAGTTAAATTTATACCTCTCTCCAGTTAATATTGGCGTCTTTTTTCATAAATGTATATTGCCTTTTGGCATACTGTATTTCTTTCGTTATCCATTCCTCAATCGCTTTGTCTTTTGTTATTGCCCCTTTAAGATATTGGATTATTTGTTGGTAGCCGATGGTTCTGAGACCGGGATCATGTTCGTCATGGCCATCTTTTAAAATAGACTCTGTTTCACCAATAGCCCCTTCACGAAGCCTTTTGTCTACCCGCTTTCTAATGGCTTCTTCAAGTTTTTCTTTATTCCCGAATCGGAGGCCCATAAAATCTACGTTTTTAAATTGTTCTGACAGGCTGACCAACCTGTCAGGTTGTACGGATTGTTGGGATAATCTAGATTTAAGGATTTCGATTTTACGTATCAAGCGTTGAGGATTATACTTTTCGCTATTATTGAGACTTTCAAAATAAAGAGAATCGAGTTGTTTTAATTGGGATTGAAGATCCGTAACTGATTGATTTTTTAATTCTTTCCGAAGAGGCTCATTGGGTGGAATATCAACGGCAACTGTGTCATAGAGTAGGTTTTGAAGGTAAAAATAAGTTCCTCCTACCAAGATAGGTATTTTCCCTCTTTGAATAATATCTTTTATGACCCACACACAACAGGTTTTAAAATCATAAGCGGAGAACGATTTATCAGGATGGACAATGTCGTAGAGCCATATTGGAGAGGCGGAATCTTTATAATACCCGAGCTCAAAGTTACCAATAGAGTGAATGGAGTGAAATGTGCTTGTAGGAGAAATATCTTTTCCCGTAATTATATTGAGAGAGGTATATATCTGTCGAGAATCGCAGTTGATGAGTTCACCATTGTATTTTGTGGCCAGTTCTAAAGCGAGCTTTGTTTTTCCCGTGGCTGTCTGACCAGTAATAACAGTAATCTTCATGTTACTTTTGCATTTTAGTCGCCTCAATAAGATTTTTGTAGAGGTACATCACGTCTATTGGGCCTGTCCCTCCCGGAGTTGGCGTATACGAAGACGCTACGCCTTTTATATCATTCTCATCATAGTCTCCATGTAGTTTACCTTTTTCCTTTCGTAATCCCACATTGATAAGCATTGTCCCTGGTTTTATGTTTTCTTTGAAAAGAATCTTTTTCCCAGTGGCAGTAATGATAATATCGGACTCTTTATAGTACTGTTCCGGTGTAGGTGTCGTAGAATTGGTGTTGATGTAATTGATTTTAAGAGCAGACAGTGTTTTTGATATTGGCATGCCTCCTGTGGGACCTCTTCCTATGAGACAGACACGTTTGTTTTTGAGAATTTTTTTAAAAAACTCAGTGTCTTTTTTGAGTTGAACAATACATGTACTATCTGCTTTTTGCTTTGTGTACATAAATTTGATAACACATAGTACAGCTAAACCTATGGGGGGGAAAAAAAGTGATTTTTCCTTATGTCCTTCGATCTCTTTTTCGTTAGGAATAAAATTGTAGATACTATCTGTCTGTAACTGAGGTGGTAAAGGTTGCTGTATGATGACTCCTGTCACAGTAGGGTCATGGGCATATGTTCTAATCTGATGTATCAACTTCTCAAATATGGGAATATGTGTTATATGTATAAATGTGAATTTGATTCCCAGTTCTTTTGCAACCCGGCGTTTGATAGCCACATAGGAGGTCTGTTCAGCAGATTCGCCTACCAAGAAAGTAACTAAATGAGGTTGTTTTTTTCCCTTACTTAGTGCCTTTATTTCTTTCTTCATTTCTCTTTGCATTGCATTAGCAATCGTATTTCCCGGTAGTTTCATAAATTTAGCTTCCATTATACCATATTGAAGGTAAAATGGAAGGCAGGATAGAGGAGATTTATACAGATTAATATATATTTGATATGTATATATATAGTCTAGATGAACGTGGCACTGACTACTTTATCTTCACTTTCAGAAAATCGCATAAGTATGACTCCTTTTGCGTCTCGTGAGCGGGAAGGAATGGATTCGAGGGGAATTTTGACTACCTGTCCGAGGTTGCTCGTGATGATGACTGTAACATCTTCAGGCTGAATAATAAGCGCGTATGCGATCTGCCCCATTTTTTTATCTACGGAGGCTACTTTGACACCTTTTCCCCCCCTATGTTGTCCTCTAAATAGAGAAAGAAGTGTCTTTTTTCCTACTCCTTTTTCTCCTATGACAAAAAGATCCTTTTTAAAGTCTTGATTTGAGAATACGTCGGCGGCGACTACCTCATCACTTACTACTACTTCCATACCTTTGACTCCTATCGAAGACCGGCCCGTGATACGCACTTCCATTTCTTTAAATACAATTGCTTTTCCGTGTTTTGTGGCCAGAATGACATTGTATTTACCATCGGTGATTCTGGTCCAAAGAAGTTCATCGTTCGCTTCCAAGCGAATAGCTATGATACCGTTTGTACGGATATTCGCATAGTCTGCAAAAGGTGTCTTTTTGACTGTTCCTTTTTTTGTTACCATAAGAATATATTTTTCACCTTCAGTCGAATCGGTGACATCATATGTCAAGATAGAAGTAACTTTTTCATCAGGACGAATGGTCAGAAGATTGACGATCGCCTTGCCTTTGGATGTACGCGAACCTGGGGGTATCTCCCATACGCGAGTCTGGAATACCCGTCCTTGATTTGTGAAGAAAAGAATGTGATCGTGCATCATGGCCGTTGAGATGTTGTAGACATTATCAGTTTCTTTTGTTTCCATTCCCGCTACTCCTTTTCCGCCCCTATTTTGTACTTTAAATGTCTCTCGAGGAATCTGTTTAATATACCCTTCCTTGGTTAGTACGACGATTACTTCTTTATTTTCAATAAGTTGTTCATCACTTATTTCTCCGGGTTTTGATTTAATGACTTTTGTTTTCCTTTCATCTCCATATTTATCCTTCAAATACAGCAGTTCATCTTTAATAACTTTAAGAATTTTAAATATATCTTTCAAAAGACTTTCGAGATAATCGATAGTTTCTTTGAGCATTGCCAGTTCGTCTTCTATTTTAGATCTTTCAAGACCTGTCAGACGGCGTAACTGCATCTCGAGAATTGCCTGTGCCTGGATCTCGGAGAGCTTAAACTTTTTCATCAAGTTCTGCTTCGCTTCTGGCTCATCTTTTGATTTTTTTATTGTTTCAATCACCGCGTCTATATTATCAAGCGCAATGAGGTATCCCTCCAAAATATGTGCTCTGTGTTTGGCTTGAGCGAGTTCGTATTCGGATCGCTTGGTGACGATATCAACTCTGTGTTTAAGATAATATTCAAGGATTGATTTGAGTGAAAGAGTTTGAGGAACCCCGTCTACAAGTGCGACTACATTGGCGGGGAATGTGGTCTGAAGCTCTGTAAATTTAAATAGATTATTGAGGACTTTTTTATATGAGGCGTCCCGCTTGAGCTCTATTACGACTCGTATACCATCTCTGTCGGATTCATCACGCAGATCAGAGATGCCGGCGATTTTTTTATCTGTGACAAGATGAGCAACTTTTTCTACTAAATTGGCTTTATTGACCTGATAAGGCAACTCTGTAATCACGATAGCCATTTTGCCCTTTCCCAAATCTTCTTCATCAACTACTCCTCTGATGAGTATTTTTCCCCTTCCAGTGCTATAAAGTTGCTTGATGTCTGCCGCTCCGTAGATAATACCTCGGGTGGGAAAATCAGGCCCTTTAATAAATTGGAGAAGGTCGTCAATGGTGACTTCATAGGAAATAAGATTACTTTGTTCCTTGAGAGGAAGGTTGATGTGGGTGTCACTGGCTATTTTCGATTTATCGATCATGAAGTTTATGGCATCTATGAGTTCAGTGAGATTATGGGGAGGAATTTTGGTTGCCATACCGACAGCGATACCCTCGGCTCCCATAAGAAGCAGGTTTGGTAATTTACCCGGAAGATATGTCGGTTCTTTCAATGTTCCGTCAAAGTTGTCGATAAATTCTACGGTGTCTTTTTCCAGATCAGAAAGCAGTTCTTCTGCAATTTTAGCGAGTTTGACCTCTGTATATCGCATGGCGGCGGCCGGATCACCATCAATAGATCCGAAGTTACCTTGTCCTTTCACGAGAGGATATCTCATCGAAAAATCCTGAGCCATACGGACGAGCGACTCGTATACCGGAGCGTCCCCGTGAGGATGATATTTTCCCAACACTTCTCCGACAACCTTGGCAGATTTGGAGAATCTGGCACTAGAAGTAAGACCCACTTTATACATTGCAAAGAGTATTCTTCTGTGCACGGGTTTCAGACCATCCCGTACGTCAGGAAGAGCTCTTGAGACAATGACGGACATTGCATAATCAAGGTATGACCTCTTCATCTCTGAAGTGATCTCTGCGTCTTGTATGTGTTTATTTATGATATCAGCCATATTTTATTTCATTGCTTTTTTGATTGCCTCGTAGGCTTTTTCTTTCGACAAAAATTCTCTCGTTTTTACCCATTTCTTCGGTTCAAGCTCTTTATAATGATCAAAAAAATGTTTGATCTTTTTTTTGGTGGCTTCATCAACATCTTTGATATCCTCGATATGTGCGTTAAACGGATCAATTTTTTTGGTCGGAACAGAGATAATCTTCGTATCTATCCCTTCCTCATCTTCCATCTCAAGCATACCGATAGGTCGGACTGCGATCACCGCTCCTGCCATCACTGGTTGGGAGGCAATAATCAACACATCTATCGCATCCCCGTCTTCTGCTTCAGATCGAGGAATAAACCCATAACTAAACGGATATGGCATAGAGGTATAGTGAAATCTGTCTGCCATAAGAAGCCCTGTTTCCTTGTCTATTTCATACTTGATAAGCGAACCTTGGGGTATCTCGACCAATACGTTTACTTCTTCAGGAGGATTCTTTCCTGGAGAAAGTTTTGCAATATTCATATAAATTATATAAATTTATAATTGTAAATTATCATCTTAGTCCACTGCTCTTACATGGCGGACTCGACTTGCCATATTATACGTCTAATTTGGCAAGTCTCGCGTGCGTTACAATAAATTTCTTTCTTGGAGGTACATCATCTCCCATGAGCATGGAAAATACGCGGTCTGTTTCCTGTGAATCGGCGTTGGACACATGTTTAAGAACTCTGTTTTCCGGATTCATCGTAGTTTCCCATAATTGGTCCGGATTCATTTCTCCAAGACCCTTGTATCTTTGAATAATAATTGAAGATTGTTTTGCTTGTGTAATTTCCTTGACTAGAGCGTCTCTTTCATCGTCTGAATACGCATACTTTACTGATTTTCCGCTCTGTACTTTAAAAAGAGGCGGTTGAGCAATATAGAGATGCCCCCTTTGAATAATATCAGGTAAATGACGGAAAAAGAACGTGAGAATGAGTGTGCGAATATGTTCTCCATCTACATCGGCGTCTGTCATGATGACGATTTTATGATAGCGGAGTTTTCCATAATCGACTGTTTCACCTATGCCCATACCCAGAGCAATAACCAAGTCTTTCAATTCTTTGAACCCGAGCACTTTATCGAGATACGCGCGCTCAGTATTGAGAATTTTTCCTCTGAGGGGTAAAATTGCCTGAAATTTCCTGTTTCTTCCTTGTTTGGCCGAACCTCCTGCCGAATCTCCTTCGACGATGAAAAGTTCCGATAACGCCGGATCTTTTTCTTGACAATCGGCGAGTTTTCCGGGAAGAGTTGCTCCTTCCAAAGCTCCTTTTCGGAGTACCGCATCTTTGGCTGCTTTAGCGGCAAGCCGGGCTCTTTGTGCAAGGAATATTTTGGATAATATGTCTTTACCTACTTTAGGATTTTCTTCAAAAAAAACATCAAGATACTCGCCTACCGCTTGCTGAACTATAGCCTGAACTTCCGAGTTGCCTAGTTTGGTTTTCGTCTGTCCCTCAAATTGAAGATTTGTTGAAGGCATTTTGATGTATACGATAGCGGAAAGTCCTTCTTTGATGTCATCTCCCGTAAATGCCTCTCCTAAATCTTTTTCGCTTAATATTTTTTTGGCATAGGAATTTATTGATTTAGTCAAAGCAATTCGAAATCCCGTGAGATGTGTTCCGCCTTCGTGTGTATTGATGACATTCACAAAGGAGTACATATTCTCACTCATAGAATCGTTAAACTGTATAGCAACTTCGACCTCTTTATCTTCAACCTGTTTTTTGATGTAAATTGGATCGTGGAGCACCTTCTTATTCCGATTAAGATCTCGTAAAAGAGAGATGATTCCCCCATCAAAGAAAAAAGAAATGCGTTCATTTATTTTTTCATTTTTTATTTTAAAGTCGACATTTGATACCAAATACGCCCGTTCTTTTATTTGTTTTTTAAATATGGAGTAATTGATCTCCCGTGTTTCCTGGAAGATTTCTTTGTCTGGAATGAAGGAGAAGGCGGTACCATTCTTAAACGGGAAATGGAGGAGAGAGTCGCTTACTTTCTTGACCTGGTACAAAGGCTTGCCCCTTTTGTACTCTTGACGGTATAGTTTGTTTTCCCGCCTTACTTCGACAATGACATGTTCCCCAAGTGCGTTGACGACGGAAGCTCCTACTCCATGGAGTCCTCCTGAGATTTTATAAGCTCCCTGATTGAATTTTCCACCTGCATGGAGTTTAGTCATAACAATCTCCAGTGCTGAGGTTTTGTACTTAGGTACTATATCCACAGGGATGCCTCGTCCGTCGTCGAATACGGTAAGATAGTCATTGGCCTGCACAATGACGTGGATGTTATGTGCAAAGCCCGCTAGCGCTTCGTCAATGGCATTGTCAACAATCTCGTTGAGACAGTGGTTGACTCCTACCTGTGATGTTGAGCCAATATACATGGCCGGTCTTTTGCGTACCGGTTCCAACCCTTCCAACACCACAATCGATTCTGCTCCGTATTTACTTTGATCTGTCATAGATAGAAGATACTTAGTATATGGGCTTATTTCAACTCTACTTTTGCGCCAGCGGCTTCAAGTTTCTTTTTTGCATTTTCGGCTTCGTCTTTCTTTGCGCTAGGTATCAGTTCTTTTGGTGCTGATTCTACTAATTTTTTAGCATCCATCAGTCCAAGAGTAGGAACGAGTTCCCGAACTGCTTTGATTACTCCTAGTTTGTTATCTCCTGCGGCGGTAAGAACGACGCTGAAAGATGTTTTTTCTTCAGCGGGTGCGGCGGCGGCTCCAGCGGGTGCTCCGGCGGTTACCATAGGCATTGCGGAAACTCCGAATTTTTCTTCAAGATATTTAGCTAAATCTGCGAGTTCCAAAACGGTTAAACTTTCAATTTCTGTGGCGATCTTTTGTACTTTTTCAGAAAGTTTTAGGTCTGTCATGATCAAATTCACCTCTCTTCTATAAAAATGAAACTAGTAACTAGTCTTTTTAGACTGTTCTGAAAGTATATAAACTATCTTTTGCGTGTTAAATTTCATTGCATGAGTTAGATGGGATATGGGACTTTTCATGCTTCCTATAATCTTGGCGATGAGCTCTTCTTTACTTGGCAGTTGGGCAAGTCTTTCCATATCGGCAGAAGAAAAAGTTTGATTGTCAATATAGCCGATTTTAAATGACAACGTTTTTTCCTGTTGAGAGAATTTATAAAAAGAATTCAATGCTTTACTCCAATCTTTCCCCAAAGTCAGCAGTGCGGAATTATCCCGAACTTTCTTGACCTGGGTTACTAACGGAGCCATGTCTTTATTTCCCATACCCACTTTAGTGAGGACCTTAGAGAGAAGTGTATTTTTAACCACCCTTAGTTTTGCTTCGTCTTTCTTCAGTTGTTTCCTGAGTTCCTCAAACTTTATATGAGGAGTTCTCTCAAATTTTACGAGTACAAAGTTGGATGCCTGTTCCAAAAGCGAGCGTATCTCAAGCAGTTCTGTTATATTTTTTTGGTTTACCATATGTTTTCACTTGTTCCGATTTGTAATCGGAATCTCCTTTAGGTGAATCAACTTCTTACTGGCAAGCCTAAAGTTTTGGTGAATGCAATAATTATAGCAAAAAAAAAGCAAAAACACAATCATCATGCTTCGCTCAGGAGTTCTTTCAATGTTTTAGCTTCTCTTTGACCCTTTTCTTCCCTATTCTTTTTGGCTGCTCTGGTCTGTTTATATGTCTTAGCTTGTTCCATGCGGCGGTTAAATTCTTCCGCTTTTCCTTTGGTATCGATGAGTCTCTGTTCGCCGGTGTAGAAAGGATGGCACTGAGAGCATACCTCAACGGAGATATGTTGCTTGGTAGATCCCGTAATAAAACTTTTACCGCAGGCACATATAACGACTGTGTCTTCAAAGTATTGCGGATGGATATTAGCTTTCATAGGTACTGATTATAACAGAATTTTCTTGAATGGGAATGAAAATCAAGAATTCTGGAAAACTTTATCCCACTTTCCCTGATCAATGATGTCTTCTAAGTTGTGATAGCTTTTGTTAAATCTATGGTCAGTTAGTCTATTTTGAGGAAAATTATATGTTCTCATTTTGTCTGAACGTTCACCCGTGCCGATATTTTTTACCAATGAATTCGTGATACCTTTTCTCTTTTCTTCTTCCAGCTGATACAATTTTCCTGTCAAAAGGTCCAGGGCTATTTTACGGTTAGCTTCTTGATATCTTTCCCGGCTCGCCGTAACTACTATTCCTGTGGGAACATGTGTCAATCTTACAGCCGTAGATACTTTATTGACATTTTGACCACCGTGTCCTCCCGCTCGATAAAACTGCCAGTCCAAATCGCTTGGATTGATGCGCATGTCAGACTGAATAATCTGAGGAAGAACGACGATAACAGCCGTCGAGGTGTGGATTCTTCCTTTTCTTTCGGTTGTCGGAATCCGTTGTACCCGATGAACTCCCATCTCATTTTTATATAGGTGATACACATTTTCACCAGATATTTTTATAATAGTGTCATCAAGATAGATAAATTTGAAACCTTTTCTTTCAGCAAAGCGGACGTACGAAAGGAGGAGCTCTTTTGCCCAGATTTTGGACTCATCCCCTCCGACGCCTTGGAGGGACTCGATAATGGCCACGTTAGGGTTAATTTGCATATGATAGGAATATCAAAATTAAAAAATTATATATCAAAATGACAACGGAAAATTTCTAGACTATTCAAATGTCATTCTGGTAAGTCCTTCGGCATTGCTCAGGACGCATCCAGAATCCGTATTTAACTTATTTCAACAACGATTCTGGAGTCGTCATAGTTTATAGTGAGCTTGCCGAACTATTCCTCCCCAGAATGACGTTTAAACTCTTTGCAATTTCTACGACAGTTATTTCCTTTTGTTCTCCTGTTTTCATATTTTTTAATTTCACTTTATTGTTAGCTTTTTCTTCGGGTCCGATGATGACAACATACGGAATTTGTTTTTTATTGGCATACTTGAGTTGTTTATCAAGCTTTGCATTTTCATCAGGGTAAATCAATGTGTTGATACCTTGAGATCTGAGAGAATTGGCTGTTTTAAATGAGAGTTCAAGAAGATCGGAAGAAAAAATGGTAACTAATATTGTGGTTTGAGTATCAGAAGAAATCATAT
>JAUSJK010000058.1 GCA_030647255.1 bacterium | reverse complement strand
ACTCTCCGTGAATTTAAAACCGGCTTCATGTATCTTTTGGTTCCCACTGCTCTTTTTTGTGTGCTTTTTTTCTTTCCGGTACCGCTTTATGACATATTTTTTACCACACGATATCTTGCCGCCGTTCCTATCATCCGAGCGCTCAGTCTGCCTTTCATACTCTACTCTCTGAGCAGTCTGCCTATGTTATTTATTCTCTATACCGTTAAAAAGCCTGTGTATATTCTTATGGCGAACATTATGTTTTTTCTTATCGTTACGGCCGGATCATACACTCTTATCCCGGGAATGAAAGTACTTGGACCCCCTTGGGCGATATTCGCAGCCTTCCTCGTCTCAACTACCATATTAAGCATCGCTACGATCAAAGAATATCGGAAAATGAAGTAAATATGTTTATTTATTTGTCCAAAGTTGATAGGTTACTCCACGGAATTCACTCGTAGACGATAGAGTAAACGGATAAAGTTTACTTTTCGAATCAATGCCATAAATATCAAATGTGTAAGATACGACCAGTATTTCTTTATCCTTCACCTTTTTTGTATCTATAGAACGTATATCGATCATATTTACAGAAGGAGCATAATAACGAAGTGCGTCCAGAGACGAAGGGATTCCATAGATCTGTTGAGAAGACAAGGAGAAGGAGAGTGATTTCCAGTCCTCTCTGTGAAACGAAGGAATGAGAAGATAGACAAGTGAAAAAATAATGTATCCCGACAAAAGTGACAAGTACAAAGATTGCAGATGAATGATACGATCCTTATTTTTAGTATAACGAGATTCGCACAAAGCAACCACTCCCGACGCCATTAAGATACTCACAAAAGGAAGAAGATATAAAAATCTAAAATACTGAAGCAAGGGAGTGAGAAAGGAAGCAAGTAGACCCAAGGTAAGAGGCATAAAAGAAAAATATAATAAAAACTTATTCTTCATTCCTCCGAGAAACCAAAAAGATACTCCCATCATCGTCCAGATCCCACAGACAGCGTAATATACGGTCTTCGGTTCAAAACTGATCCTTCCCGACATAAACTTGAGAGGAATAAGAGCCAAGTTTTTAAGGTTAGCTTTCCCCAATACTTGTGACCAGTTCAGCACTACCCCCAACATCTGTCTGGCATTTGCCCATTGAGTGAGGAGGAGGGGAGCAAGAAGGAGAAGTAGAACAAGGAACGTGGAACCTAGAACTAGAACCAACTTATATTGTTTTTTGAAAAATAGATATATCAATAGGGAAGCGATAAAAAATATCGATCCGTAAAAAGTCAGAAATGATAAAGCCATAAATAATCCTAAAAGAAAAAGATATTTAATTTTTGCTATGTCATTTTGATATTTAATATTTAATTTTTTATATTCTCCGACATTAATATCGGGATGTACTAAAATATTTAGTAGAAAATATATACTTCCCGTGACAAAGAAAGTGCTCATCATATACATCCGGGCCTCTTGAGAGTAGTAGATTATGAGAGGATTAAAAAGAAAAAATGCCACCGCCCAGAGAGAAACGTCGACTTTCTGAATTTTCTTAGCAATAAGGTACACAAACCACCCCGTCAGCAATGAGAAAATAACCGAAGGCATCCTCAGAGCCACTTCTGTATACCCAAATACATTTGTCCACACCTTCATGAAAATATAGTAGAGTGGGGGATGAAAATCGTGGATAGAAAACTTCGTAGGAATATCAAGAAGTGAAAATGTCTGTACCACCTTCGCCGTCGTCCCCTCATCTAGCCAGAGAGATTGATTGAGAGAAATAAGTCTTATTAGAAAAGCAAAAAGAAAAATAACAAAAAGTTTCTTTTTCATATCTGAAGCTTATTTTATCAGATATGACCGTCATCAATCTCTAGTTAATTGATGAAAAAGATCGTCAATATTTTTAGCCATATTCCAATTTTGACCCTTCTCTCTATCCGTAAGCATATTTCGATACCTCTTTTCTGTCTCTTTTTTTAGATTTTTCCTTGCTGGCTTTTTAAGTCTAGTTTTACTCATATATTATCACTATAAGGGTTTTTTATATATTTTCAACCATAAGTTACTTTTAAAGTTGCTTTATTATATTAATAAGTAGATTACTCTGACAATCCAGGTAACCTGGCAGGTGGGAGAGACCGTCACAAAAGGATATTATACATTTGTAGTGACAACGTGAACGTTTGGATTGATATTTTGTATCAATCCAGTCAAAACCTTCCCAGGTCCGACTTCATAAAACGTATCCACACCGTTATTCGTCATTGTATGAATAGTCTTGAGCCATTGAACCGTGCCGGTCAGCTGATTTACAAGTAACTCTGGTATCTGTTGAGCACTTCGCACATATTCCCCTGTATAATTTGCAACAAATGGGATGTGTGGATTTTCAAATTGAATACCCATTACATAGTCTCTATATTCTTCTTGTACCGATTCCATAAGAGGTGAATGTGCGGCAATACTGACATTCAAGGGAAATACTCTTTCTTTCATTCCTTTAGCTTTTTGAAGCGCCTTAGCTTCTCTACAAGCCTTTTCTACATCTACTACCGTTCCCGATATGACGATCTGCGTCGCGTAATTGATATTTGCCACATATGCACCAGTTTCAGTACATATAGCCGCTATTTCATCAAGAGATAGTCCTATAAGTGCAGCCATCGTCTGCGGACTTGTAACACCAGCTTTTTGCATTAATCTTCCACGTTCTTTTGCAAGTGCCACCGCCTGTCCTAATCCGAGTGCGCCAACTGCAGCCAGCGCCGTGATCTCGCCCAGACTGTGTCCGGCCGCTTCATGAGGAACAATGCCTTGCTCGTTGAGGTATGCCATCATAGCCAGACCTACAGCAACAAGAGCAGGTTGTGTATTGATAGTTTCGTTCAAAACTTCTTTAGGACCTTCAAAACAAAGCTTTTTAATATCAATTCCTGTAGCATCATGAGCTTTCTTAAAGACTTCTTTTACTACTTGGTGATCGGATATCCACTCTCCCATACCAACATATTGCGTTCCTTGTCCGGAAAATAGAAAAGCTATCTTTTCGCTCATATTTTGTACTACTATAGCAACTTATAACAAATTTCTCTAGGGATTGAAATAATCTAGAAAGTTGCTATACTTTATTTTTAAATGGCTGAAAAAATAAAGTTTGACCAAAAACTTCCCAAAGAAATACAATATGCACTTGCCCTTCGTCAATCTGCGATACGAGATTTTGAAACGGCTTTAGAAACAGGACGTCACCCTGTAAGCTTAGGACTTGCCTTAGCTGACGTTGGCATGGACACGACTCCGGTTTTACAAACTCTCCAATTACCAATACATACAGTTTCTGCGGAATTTTCTCCTGATGAACTCGTCAATATAAGACTTCAACAGCGGGCTCAAATAATAGCAAGAGCCGGAAATGTAGGAGAAGCCCGACGGATGGTTGAATCAATTCCTCCAGAACAACTTACACTCATAAATCCGTATCTGGAAATTGCACAGGCTCAACAGAGACTCGATCAGGATTCATCCGAGATGTTTCAAAAAGCCGAAAAAATTGCTCGCACCCCAGGGAGAACAGATTGGTTGAACGATTATGATCAAATTTTTCGCCTATCAAAAGTGGCTGAAGCAAAAGGAGCAGTGGGAATGGATTTTAAAGAACTTGGAGATGAATTGATTTCACGAGCAAGCGAATTAACACATTGGAAGACTGCAAGTATCGAAACCGTCGTAGGCGTTCTTATTTTAGCGAAACGTTTTCAAGAAGCAGTGCTCCTTACCGACCAAGTACCTAATGATAGGGTATTAAAAAAACATATACTTTTTTCTCTTGCCCGGGCACAAGCACTAGAAGGTGATTCACAAGTGACCGAAGTTGTCGAAAGATTTAAAGGTGTTGAAAATGTAAGCGGAGCTGAGATCCAAGCGGAAATCTATGCCACGCTCGCATATGGACAAGCAAAAAAAGGTATTCCACCATTTAAAGCCGTAGATCAGGCATTACAAGGACATAAACCAACAGATGATCCATATTGGCAAGTAGGTATGTACGGTTTTATAGGAGCTACCTATAAAATAGTTGGTGAAAATCGATCTGTACCTTTTAAGATAGCCCTAGCGAATGCACAAAGAATACCCAAATCCGAAGACAGAGCAGATGCATTATTGAAACTCGCCGAGATGGTCGATAGCATCGGCTTTGACGCAAAGCCTCTTTATCAGGCGGCCATTACGGCGGCCGATAGTATATCTCCACATCCTTTATATCATCAAGACCAATCTGTTAATGAAATGTTAAGTAAACTTGCTACATTTGAAAGTATTATAGAATCACTTATTGATAAGAAATATTTTGACCAGGCAAGAGAAATACTTTCCTATTTTAGAGATGATGAAGTTAAAACTGCCGAGTTACTTATCCAACTTGCCCACGCCCAGGCACTAGAAAGTAAAAGACTACTTGAAGCCGCTTAATCTTCATAATGGACTATTCCGGCTACTTTAAAACAGGGGAGAAGTATATTATAATTAGGTACCTTTCTAACGCTTGTTCTAGCTGTCTAACGACTAACGTCTGATGACAAATTTTGCGGTGGTAGTTCAGCGGTAGAATATCTGTTTTCCAAACAGAGGGTCACGGGTTCGAATCCCGTCCACCGCTCACTAGAGTCGCTTTCTGAAGAATGAAGAAGTAGCGACTCTTGTGCCCCGCCGAAGTGAATATTTCGACTGCGTGGACGTAGACCACGAGTCGAACATGAACGAAGGAGGGCTCATTGATTCGAAGGAGTCGAAGGGAATCCCGTCCACCGCTCATTATCCCGATACAACATCGGGATTGTGCCCGCCTATGAAATTATATTTATCTTCCTACCATCTCGGAAATCATTCCGAAAAGCTTAAGGCTATGATTGGTGCCAATAAAAAGGCAGCCGTCATTCTTAACGCAATGGATTTTATTCAAGATCCTGTGAAACGGGAAGAAAGTATGCGACAAGAACTAGATGATCTAAAAAATTTAGATCTACAACCTGAAGAATTGGATTTAAGAACATATTTCGGAAAGGCAGACGAATTAAGATTGAAGTTAAAGGAATACGGACTGGTTTGGGTGAGAGGTGGAAATTGTTTCGTTTTGCTAAGAGCGATGGAGGAAAGTGGGTTTAATAAGATTATCAAAGAATACAGAGGAAAAGATGAGTTAGTATACGGAGGGTATAGTGCGGGCGTTTGTGTGATTACCCCTACATTAAAAGGTACCGAGCTTGTTGATGATCCAGTAATACTTCCGATTGGCTACAAAAATCAGACCATTTGGGACGGAGTCGGTTTAATACATTATTCCGTTGCTCCGCACTATCATTCAAATCATCCTGAATCAGAGGCAATAAATAAAACGGTTGAATATTTTATTGAAAATAAAATGCTCTTCAGAACACTTAAAGATGGTGAGGTAATTATTGAATCAGTATAACTACAACTCCTGTGAAGTAAATAAAGCTGGTGAAAAGATTAAAAAAGTGAGGGTTGGAGGAAAAGCCATTCTATTTGGAGAAAAAGAGATACAAATATGATATTCTTAATACATGGAAGAGAAGCTACTTCTCAACTAGGTAAGAGAATATATCAGTATTATTTTATAGACAACGTTGAGAGGATTTTGATAAGCGTTGCTTTTGATTTAGTATAGTCTAAAAGGGAAGCCAGATCGTCCGCGCCAACGGGGTAACCCGTTCCAAAAAGCAGCTGATATTCTTTATCTCCTTTTTTAAACGTGTGGTCTACGTATGCTTGTCTATTATTTACAACTGCCTCTTTTATATCGTAACGCTTTCCTTCAATGGTAACTGACATATCGTTACTTTTAATATCTTGAGGGCCGCCAAATCCAAATGGCTGTGTGCCAGTGAGTACTCGGAAGACGACTGATCCTGAAGGATTGGAGACAATGATTTGGTCTCCAAAATAATCATCGTGTTCTTCTTTTGCTGTCCAATCATCGGGGTATTTCACAGAATAAATAGTCCCGTCATATTTTTTCCAGCTTGAAGGTATCATCGGACGACCCGTCGGTGTTATGGCAACCTTTTTATTATTGGGATAGAACTTCATTCTAATCTCATTGCTTCGTTTACCCAGATAAAATGCCGGTACGCCGATAAGTATGAGAAGTACTGCGACAGCTACAATAAAAGACACTTTATCGTTTGTATTGAATGTCCGATAATGAGTAGATATATTGTTAGGAGGAGCTTTCTTAGACTTTCTGACTTTCATACATGTCTATTATTTCAAAAAAAGTGGCAATTGCAATAGATATACATCTATATATGTTAAATGACTGTCTTTTTTGTGATACTAACCATTTCTTTAAGAAAGAAGTCGACACCGTCGCTTTCCAGTCTTATATAGCCTGCATTTTTGACACTGCCCGAAGGAAGTTCTCTAAACGTCGCAAAACCCAAATGAGTCAAAAAGGAACGCATAATATTTCCATGACCGATGACCAACACTGTTTTATCATCATAGGCTACCGCTATTTCTCGAAGAGCGGTAATGAAGCGAGAAACAGCTTCTTCTTCACTTTCCATGTCGTCAATCATTTTGTACTTCCAAAATTCTTCTTGAGGAAGTGTATATATCTGCGCCTTTAATTGTTCCAGCATCATCTTTATTTCCTCTCTATTCTTATTTTTATAAAAACTGCCGAAATTTCTCTCTCTCAGTACTTGAGTTGTTTTTAAGATTAATTTTCTTTTGAGATTGATAATTTTTGCCGTTTGGATAGCGCGGGTCAGATCAGAAGAAAAAATAGCGTCGAAATGCACATGTATCAATTTCTTAGCTACTTCCTTTATTTGATCTTTTCCTATATCCGTGAGGTGAGGATCTCCTTCTCTTAATACGACATCCACATTCCCGTGTGATTGTCCGTGTCTGACGATATAGATGGTTGTCATGGATAAATATGATTATACAATTGAATCACTCGTCATTCTGGCTTGTCCAGAATCGTTATGAATGAATTAACTACGATCCTGGATACGCTTCAAAAATCATCGCTACCAGGATGACGAACTATCCTATTGAAAGTTTGCCGCAGATGAAATAAAGGAGAATAGGAGAACTTTATTGTTCCTTCTTTTTTTATAGGAATAATTATCTCAAAATCTTTTATCTGAAAATCAAGGGGTGCTCCCTTTTCCTTTACCTCAAATCCATCCGGATTGATATTTACTACCACATTTCCTCCGACCATATCTTTGGTAACGATAAAATCAATCTCATTCGGATTTTCCCTGATAGGGGAAAGCGAAATCATTTCATTTCCTTTTTCAACCCTGTAGATTGGTTTGACTGACGAGTCTTCGTAATAAAATATATTCTTGTCTTCTTTCACCAAGGTATATCGGGACAGTTTATGACCGGAGATATAATACTTTACTCCCATCTCTTTCCAGCGAGGGTCAGTAAGAGTGATACGGGAGGTGTCGATCGAGTTGATATGTGTGACATTTTGCTCTTCGAGGAATAATGAATTGCGTGAGAGGATATCTTTGTAGACTTCTTGAATGTCGGCCGAAGGAGTACCAAACCGTTGCGCCAACTTCATGGGGACAAATGTGTTATAACCCTGTACTGTTTTTACTCCCCCAACGCTTTTCCACGAAGAGGGAAGTAGTCGCAAAATATAAGAAAAATACTCTCTATTTTTTTCTTCTTCTTGATTCAATATGGGGTTTTCTTTAGAAAAAGGCGGACGAAACATTACGTCTCCGATATATGTATTAAATCCAAAGTAAGGTCTGACATCGCTTTCCGTCTGTACTCGATAGAGAGTTGTATTCCAGCTCGGCGGTAACGATACTTTAATATTTAGAATACTTGCGGGAATAAAATAATTATGCAAATAGTTTAAAATCATTCCGTCAATGATGATAAATACACAAAGAACAGGAAGAAAATATTTCTTCCATCTCAACCCCAGAGATATAGAAACTGACATAAGGGCAAGCACGGCAAAACTCTGCCCTAATAAGACTCCTACAGCCCGTATCGTCTGTTCGTCAAAAAATAAACCGAGAGATTTTTTCTTAGTAACCATGTAGACAAAAATAAAGAACTTACTGAATAGGGGAGTCAGGAAAATAATAGCGAAAAAAACGCACAAAACAGTTGCCAGAACAAACCATCCTTTTATTTCTTTTATCTTGTGAAGAATATTCATCAGTTCCTTCTCACGAGAAGCAATATATAGTATTCCTACTATATGCAAAAGCATGACCGCCTGTCCAGCTGCTCTAAAAAATGGAATATTGACAATTCCCAATGTAAGCAACACTATTCCTCCCATAATTAAAACAAAAATTATTTTTTGTACTTTTGAGATAACTAAAAAAGCTCCTGCCATTAATAATGTAAAAAGAGGCGAGACGACAGAAATATATGACGGTCCCGCATTCCATTTTGAACCATTTGAAACATGTCCGAATATAAAAGGAAAAATGAACTGCGCCAATTGAAAAGGTGAAAGTTTTCCCATATCTGAATACCCTATCTGGCTCCCAAACCTAGTCGACCCGATAGCCAAAGGTAGAGACAAGAGGAAAAACCAGCTGACAGACATTCCCAGAAAAATAAAAAACATTAGTAAACGTATTGGTTTGATTTTATAAAATAGTACTGCAACTATAAAAGCTAATGCATATCCATAGAGTACAAACTGAATATGTCCAGATATAGTCATGAAAATTCCGACGATGATTGCGGGTAGAAAACTTTGTATTCCTTTTTTATCAATATTTTTCAGAAAATAAAGGAACCAGCCAAAATGAGCAATCACAATAAGAATGATAGGATTGTTCATCCGTAAAAGGACTCCGCTACCTGAAAAAAACAGCAACAGTGTAAGAAGAAACGCCCATATTTTTGTTTTGGTGAAGAGAGTGAATAATGAATAAAATCCTGTCAAAAAAAAGAATGATGATATGAATACCCACAGTAATAAGGAAAAAGGGTAGGGGAATATAAATACGATATTAAGTGGGTGAAGAGTACCAAGAGCAGAATCAAATCCAAAAGGTACCCCTCCAAAAACATACGGATTAAACCATGGCATAACTCCCTTTGCAAGCCATTGTCCTTCAAAAATGCGCGACGACAAAAACAACATGATCATATCTGTCGAAAGATTCACAAAGAAGAAGTAAAAAACTCCTAAGATAGAAGACAAAAATAAAAAGATTAAAATTACAATGAGAGAAAATCGAGGTAAAATCAATTTTTTAATTGAACTATTCATTTTTTTTAGTTATCACAAAAAGATTATTGTACCCCAACTCAAAATACGCATGATGTGTCTCAATGCGTGCTGATGCCCATTTAACAAGAGAGAGTAGGTTTTCCTTGTTAAAATATGTCCTATGCTCTTCTATTTCACGTCGAGATATAAGGCCCATTTTATAACTTAGAAATTCCAACATCCCTTTTGCTTTCCAGGTAGGTGTAGTAAAAATAGCTTTTCCTCCGGTTTTCAATACTCGTATCGATTCACCGATGATACTACCTGGAGAGTCTATATGCTCAAGAAAAGCAAATCCGACAACATAGTCTACACTTGCACCAGATAAGGGAATACTTTTAGCTAAGGAGTTTTTAATGAGTTTTATATGTGACTTTGTGGAAGATACACGCAGTAAAGGATCGATACCAATATACGAATTGATATTACTTCTTTTCTTAGTATAGAAATCATAAAATAGCATCTTCTGCCCACACCCCAAGTCGACCAAAGTAATATTCCGATCTTTTTCCATATGCTCTATCCCTTTAGTAAAACGCCAATATCTAGCTACCGGCTCAAGCATTGCTTCTTCAAAAAGATTCATTTGGATAAAAAATTAAACTTAATAATCTCCCCGAGTGCTTCTACTCCATCTTTCCACCCTATCTTTTTTCCTTCAGCATACGTCCTGCCTGTGTACGAAATACCGACTTCGTAAAAGTTGATGTCCTTTATCTTTGAAAGTCGGGCGGTAACCTCTGGCTCAAATCCGAATTTTTTACTCTGCAGTTGAGAAGCAATGTTTCGTATGAGATCTCCTCGAAAAGCTTTATAACCCGTTTCCATATCCGTAAGATTCAGATTGGTACACATGTTGGAAAACATTGTCAAAAACCGGTTGGCTACCGAGTGCCAATAATACAATACTCGATGGGGTTTATCCGTGATAAAACGCGATCCATAGACCACATCGGCATTATTTTTGACAAAAGGTGAAAGCATAAGAGGGTAATCTTCGGGATCGTATTCAAGATCTGCGTCCTGGATGATGACAATATCTCCTTTTGATTCTGTCAAGCCTTTTTTTATTGCCGCACCTTTTCCTTCATTGACTTCTTTATGTATAAGCGTAATTGGATAACTGGAAGTTTTGACTTCTTTTTTTAGCCGAGAGATCTCCTGCTTGAGTAGTTTATATGTTCCGTCTGAGGAACAGTCATCGATGATGAGTATCTCTTTTTTTAAGCCTGATGTATCGGACTTTATTACTCTCTGAAGCGTATGAACGATAAATTTTTCTTCGTTGTAGACAGGTATGAGTATCGATATCGTTTTATAGTCCATAGTTATGCATTTTATATCACTTCGACTCGAATTGCGAATAAAGGTCTTGAGAGGATTGGAGTTCTGAAGAGGTATTGATACCGATGCCCACTTCATTGAAATCGACTTTAAGCCCGAGAACTTTTTTATTTTTTTCGATCGCCATGAAAATCAGATCCGTCAGATAATATTCTTTTGTAATAGGTGACATTTTTAGACTATCAATTGTCGAGACAAGAAACTGATAATCAAAGCAGTATAACCCTGCATTAATTTCCGTAATCATACGTTGTTTTTCCGTCGCGTCCTTTTCTTCTATGATCGCTTCAATATATCCTTCGCTATTTCTGACAATTCTCCCATAACCTTTTGGCTTATCAATAATCGTCGTAATCATAGTTATCGCCGGATTCATATCTTGATGCATACGGAGAAGATTGATCATCGTCTTTTTTTTATAAAACATCATGTGATCTCCGTAGCCTACAATAACACTTTTAAGAGTTGTGGGGAGAAGGGAGAGAGCGCATTTGACCGCGTCACCTGTTCCAAGCTGTTCTATTTGTTTCGCAAAAAATACGTTATATCCCCTAAGAGCATCTTTGACACTTTCCTCATACGCGCCGACGACAATCACCAATGGATCAGTTATACCTTTAAGAAGATCGACACCATATCTGATGACAGGTTTCCCATGAAATGGAAGAGCAACTTTGTTGACAGAAGTAGACTGAATGCGCGTCCCTTTCCCTCCAGCCAGAATAATTCCTCCTGTCATATTAGTTTTTCCACCCGTGGGGATGTTGTTGGTACCATTTGACCAATGTTTCAACACTTTCTTTTATGGTTCTTTTGGGTTTCCATCCCAAAACTTGTTCTGCTTTTTCAATCGAAGCAACCAGTTTTGTCGGGTCACCTTTGCGAAGTGCACCCGAGGAAACTTCTACTTTTTTTCCTGTTACTTCTTCTACTGTTTTTATAATTTCATAGACGGAATTACCCGTACCCGTTCCCAAATTGATAGCCTGACTTTGTCCGCCTTTCAATACATATTCCAGTCCCATAAAGTGAGATTCATTGAGATCGACAACATTGAGATAATCCCTGATAGGGGTTTTATCAGGCGTATCTACTTGGGGACAAGTAAGTTTGAAAGGTTCTATACCAAAAGCACCTCTGATGGCATTTTGCATCAGATGAAACGAAGGCTTTTTCGAGTCGCCGATGAGACTGTCGTCCGACGCACCGCAGACATTAAAGTAACGAAACATAACGTAACTCAGCCCTTTGAGCTTCGCATACCACTCTACCACTTTTTCCGCCAAATGTTTCGATTCACCGTAGGGAGTAATAGGGTTGACGGGGTGTTTCTCATCCAAGGGGACATATTGTGACTGACCGTATACTGCACAAGTAGAAGAAAATACCAAATGAAGCACGTTATACTTTACCATTGTTTCAACCAAATGCGCACACCCCCACGTATTATTGGCAAAATAAAGTTCAGGATGAGTCAAGGATTCGTCGACATTGCAAAAAGCTCCATAGTGGGCCACCGCTTGTATACCTTTTTCCTTTTCAAAAATAGGGGAGAGATCATTTTTCAGATCAGCTTCATACCAGCGAAATTGTTTTTCTCCAAATTTACTTTGCAATAACTCGAGAGGTTGTCGAAACCCTCGGGCGAAGTTATCTATTCCAACGACCTCGTATCCTTTTTGAAGGAATAGATACGTTGCGACCGACCCAATATATCCGCCCGCGCCAGTGATAAGAATTTTCGCCATATACGAATTCTAGCAGATAATTTGATCTGAAGGAAAGTGTTTCTTCGTCATTCTGGGGAGTGAAATCACGTCAAACGTGGTGAAACGACTCCAGAATCGTAGTTAATTATATTTAACAACGATCCTGGATGCGTCCCGAAGTAACATCGGGACTTACCAGGATGACGAAATAATTTTTAACTTTTAATTTTTAACTTTTAATCTTCTGATCGGGTGCCATTGGATTCTTCCTTCACTTACATATATCCCCCCAAAGATAAGAATCGATCCAAGGATAAAATATAGATTTGGAAATTCATGAAGTAAAGGTATGGCGATAAGAACCGCAACAATAGGATCGATATACGTAAACACCCCCACCTCCTGGGCGGCAATCTTAGAAAGACCGTCATAAAAAAGAAAATAGGCTAACGCTGAAGAAAGAAATACTCCAAAAAGTATCCCCACCCATCCTGCGCTATTTAGTTGACCTATGTTCCACGTTTCAAACTCATGAAGCATAAAAGGGAGAAAAGTAAATGAAGAAAAGAAAAATCCAATCGCCGTCACTGTTATAGGACTTATTCTCTTAAGCACATTTTTCAGCATCAATGGATTTATAACCGATCCAAGAGTAGCCACCAAAAGCATTAAATTTCCTTGAAACATATTGACCTCTTCATTTCTGTATCCTTCAAATAACAAAGGAGAGAAAACTATCACCATGACTCCTAAAAATGCAACTGTCATACCCAAAAAAACTTTTCTATGCATTTTTTCTTTCAAAAATATAACAGAGAGTATGAACAGAAGAAGAGGTCCGGTTGAAGCGATGACAGGTGCATTGATACTCGTTGTCTTTTGCAAACCAAGAAAGAAAAAAGAGATATTGACCGTTATGCCAAAAAACGATGCTACGAGTATCTCTATCCAATCTTTTCGGGTAAGTTGCTTTATGTGTACAAGCTTTATAAAAGGAAGAAATAAAAAAGCGGCAAAAAAGAAGCGCATGAATGCGAGAGTAAACGGTGGGATATTCGTAAGCGAATATTTGAATATAGGAGCAGCTGCACCCCAGATAATATTGGCAACTATGAGTGAGATAATGGGATTCACTTTTTTTTATGTAGGTACACTACTAACTCACCTATAAATCCTGTCATGGTGATCTGTACACCGACGATGACGGCGAGAAGTCCAACAAAAAGAATAGGTCGTCTATAAATGAGCTGCTGGAAAATTATTCTTTCGATTCCTAAATATCCCAAGATAATAAAACCTATTAAAACAAAGATTGCTCCTATAATTCCGAAAAAATGGAGTGGCCGTTCAGAAAACTGGTACAGAAAGTAAGCAGTTATCGTATCGATAAATCCTATGAATGGTTTTTTTAACCCAAACTTGGAAACTCCATGAATGCGCTTTCTATTGGCAACCGACACTTCGCCTACTTTAAATCCCTGATAATATGCAGCCAAGGGAATAAAGCGGAAGTTGTTGCCGTAAATAACAATTTCATCGAGTACTTTTCTTTTGAAGGCTTTAAATCCGCAGTTTATATCTGTAAAAGGGGAATGAAGAAATGATCGAAGAAACGAGTTACCGCCTTTTGAATAGAATTTGATTATAGAACTGTCTTGACGGGAAGAGCGAACTCCATTGATAACGTCAAATCCTGTATGAAGTTTTTCAAGAAATTTAGGAATATCACGAGGATCATCCTGTAAGTCCGCATCCATGAAAATAATCGTATCTCCTTTTGACTCTTGCACCCCTAGAGAGATGGCCTTTCCTTTTCCAAACCTTTTTCTTAAACTCACGAGCTTCACTTTATGATCTTCATGTGCAAGTTTTTCCACTTCCTGTTTACTTTTATCTGTCGACCCATCATCCACGTATACTATTTCATATTCTTCATGGATATGCCCAAGAGCTTCCTTCAGCTCTTTATAAAGCAAAGATACATTCTCTTCCTCATTATGGAAAGGAATAATTATGGATATCATAATCAATATACAATTTCTAATTGATCTAATTCTTATAACTCATAACATCCAACGTCATTCTGGGGAGGAATGAAATGACGACTCCAGAATCCGCATTTAATTAACAACGATCCTGGACAAGCCAGGATGACGAATTATTTTTTTAACTTTCAAACCCTTTCAACTTTTTAACCTTTTAACTTTTAACTATTTTTTTATACACTTCCAACCTATTTTTCTTATAAATCATTGTATAGTTTGGGTCTTTTGATAATTTTTCGTATACAGGGATCAAGCTTTTTTTTTCGGGAAATGTATACACCTCGTTTAATCTTAACACAATATAGTCAGCCAGAGGATAGTGAGATGAGAAGGTGTAAAAATATCTTCTCGATGTAAAAAGAGGTGCCAGTTTTCCCGTGGTTGAGATTTTCAAATTTTCATCGGAAAGCGTGTTCGCCCAAAATCTTGCGTCTTTGGCTTCAGGCTGTGGATAAAGAAACGGGTGGAGTTCTTTTTCCTGAGAGTAGGGGAGAGGACCTTTAAAAAAGGAGAACATACCCGAAAAGATAAGCAGAATGACAGATAAAATTATTAATGGGCGTTTCTTTTTTGTATGTGTAAGGAAGATGTGGAGATTATGCATTCCATATATTGCAGATATAAACACAAAAGGTTGAATAACAGACGTATAGTGATAGATGATATTTCTCATATTCCAGTTATTTGAAAGAAGGTTTATACCAAATTCAGGCGCCGCAATAAGCAATTGTAAAGGAGCAAAGAGTGAGAAAAAAGCCAGAGGCCCCAAGAGAAACCAGAAATATCTTGCAGTGTCAATATGAAAAAGATGTTTTATTACAGTGCCCACTCCGAGCGAACTGTCTCCAAAATCTCCGTAATAGTCCAGAGCAAAATGTTTTCCTCCCCGAAAATACGGGATGATGATAGCCATAGACAAAAGAAACCACCCTACACTGATCAACATAACAAGATAGGCAAATACCAATTCCTTTTTTTCAGACATATGTGGATTTATTTTTGTTGCCTGCAGATACCTATACGCTATATAGAGACCAAAAAAGAATGTCGTAAGACCAACTTGTTCTTTGGAGAATAGACTGAGAACCAGAAATATGAAAGAAATAACATATTTTTTCTTAATCCAAAAATACCACATACATAAAAGAGTAGCTGTGGAAAGTGTCACGACATGGAAATCAAAAATGTTCGCTCTCTCCATAGGAGTATAAAGAAGATATGCAAGAGCGAAAACTAATCCAATCAACCGCTTTCTCGACTGAGATTGAAAAACATGGTTGGCAATTCCATAGACTGCCAATGCGCCAAGTCCTAACATAACTGCCTGAATAACCAAAAGTGTCTCGGGTCCTGAATGAATAAAATAGAAAATAGCGAGGACTGCAAGAAGTACGTCGTTATGTATCGCCATACGTTTTATCTGATCTGAGTTAAACGGGTTCGTCAGTTCGAGAATCCGCGACGGATCATGTTCAACGATAGCTTTATATGTATTAAACACAGTCTGGTGCATGATGCCGAGATCAAAGTAGCTTGCCCCGAGAGTATGCAAGCGGAGAATGGTAAAGTAGGAGAAATATACTATGTAGGCAAGGATCAAAAGACTTAGTATTACTCCATATTTATTTTTTGTAAAAAAGTCTCTCATTAAATTACTAATTTTTAATTGATCTAATAATTTTAAGGATATCGAGGTAATCAGAAAAATCAGATTAAGAATATCTGATGATCAGTTTATCTGATATTCTTTCTCTTGGTATTCTTGATAGTCTGATATTCTCTATTTGGGTCAACTTTCACTTATTCCCACTATGATATTTTTCGTGGATCTCCTTTAGTCTCACATTTGTGACATGGGTATAGAGCTGGGTGGTCGAAATATTTTTGTGTCCCAGCATCTCCTGCACTGATCTTATATCCGCACCGTGAAACAAAAGATCCGTCGCATACGAATGGCGAAGCACGTGGGGACCGATACGCAAAAGTATCCCTGCTTTTTTCCGGTATTTTTCGACCATCCGTTCCATAGAGCGCACGGTTAAACGGGATTTTTCATCTGTCAATCCTTCGGGAGCCTTGGGACCTGAGTAACGTATAAAAAGAGCTCGAAAAGGATCGTCTCTTTTTCTCAAATAATCCTGTAAGCATTCTTTGGCTTTTTTGGAAAGAAATACCACTCGCGCCTTTCCGCCTTTGCCGATCACTCCAAACTCTCCCGCGTTCATATTGACCTGTTCTCGGTTTAGCGCCGCCAGTTCTGATACACGGAGTCCTGTTGAAAAAAGAACCTGCATTATAGCTAGATCTCGAAGTCCAATGATATTATCCGTATCTATAGATTTAAATATCTTCTCAAGATCTTCAGGAGGAAGAAATTTAATATTGCGGTCGCGCTGCTTACCCAGTTCTATCATTTCTGGGGAAATAACTTTGAGTTTTTGCTTTAATAGATAACGAAAAAATGATCTGAGGGCGACCAAAAAGTAATTCTGTGTTTGCCGTTTGAGTTCTCCTTTGTATTTGTTTTTATACTGGTGTGAAAGATACAGTCTAAAATTGCGGACATCTTCTTCATTTATTTTTTCGACTTCAAATTTTTGCTTCTGAGTACTGGTAAGGAGCCAGTTTTGAAAGAACTGAAGATAGTACCCATACATCCTCACAGTTTTGAGGGATAAGTTTCTGTCAAGCTCAGAGTATTCTAAAAATCTTAGTACTGCCTCATTTATATCCATGTAGTATATTATACAAAGGAGAAGCTGAAAAATACCTGATATTAAACGACATGAAGTAAATAGAGTCTAAACGTAGAACCTAGAACGTGGAACGCAAAGCCGAGTTTGACTCGGTCAAACATTAAACCTTAAACTTTTTATACTAAATACCAAATACGAAATACCAGTTACTTATTTCTTCCACATACACTTCTTTTCCACACACTGACACTTATATCCAATCTTTCCAGCAATGGGTTTATCGGGGGCAATACAGATAGAGACTTTGCCGCCTTCTTGCTTTCCCTGACATATCTCACTATTACATCCACCCACAGTGCAATCGCTCGTCTGCCCGCAGTTACCAAACGTCGAACTTCCATAGTAATCCTGAGGTGGGGGAGTAGGAAGAACCTGCACGAACACTTTCCCCTCCGGAGTTTTACATTGAGCGGGGTATGATTCCATGACGGGATATCCGGCCTTTGCACACGACTCAAAATCCGTCACGACTTTGTTTTGCTTGACCAACGTCAAGACTGATACACCGATGATCAAAAATATAATTGCAAAGAGCAAAGGAACAAAAAGATTCCTAGTCGAAGACAATCGAACGTGTTTTTTGGATCTATGCCGCTTCATAGAGTAAGTTTAAAAAAATCCCCAAGATTATACAAGTTGTCTCACTAATTGAAAATTTAATCCTCTTCCAAATGGATATTCTGGCTTGCCATTATGCCATTCTTCGTCCTCATCTTCTTGTTGTATCATGAGTTGGCTTCCTTGATATGACAAAAAAGCAAATAATGGATTTTTACGCTCGTATTCTAATTTAAATCCAAGAATATGCGTATAAAAATGCAAGCTCTTTTTGAAATCCGATACATACAACTCTGGAATTAAATGATTAAAGTTCATAATGATATTATATCAATTACTACGGTGTCTGTTTGAAAATATCCGAACGGAACTGACTGTGCTCGACAGATAGGTGGGAACCGGAGCGGAAAGGACGATTTCAAGTTTTTCTTTGGAGGCAAATTATTTTACCGCAGATTTTCCAAGAACAGTTGTTTATCCGCTAAGCTGACTTTGTCTAATTGTTGATCAAACAGTTTATAGTCCATTTGCTCGAATGTCTCTAAATTTTCATCCTCCAAAAAGACCATTTTTTCGTTTGGTGTTTCCAGAATTATAATGCAACCGATTTCTCTGCCTTTGTATTGTGGAAGCAGTCTGTCCACGAATCCTTCGCTTTTGATAAGTTCGAATTTCAAGGCTTTGATACTTACATCTTTATATTTGTATTTGCTAATTAAATCCAACACTTCGGGTTTTTGCAGGACTGTGATTTTACCTTTATATTCAATTGCGTATGTCATATGGCAAAATACTCTTGCCTCTTCTGGATCAGCTGGTAAAAAATTAACATATTCATGTTTTTTATTTAGAGTGTAAGACACCATCCGAATAGGTTTAGAGCATTCAAATCCTCCTGAGTCTGTACCATAACCTGATAGTTCCTTGTAGTCCGGTTTATCCGTATGTCTAAGAGTCCTGTCTGGGCAACCTCCAGGGCCGCAGTTGGTATATCTATTCAAATATTGATATGTGACTATTCCGCTAACAACAAGAACAGCGATTAAGACAAGCATGACTATAATTTTTTTATTCATAAGATTAAGTTTATTTATAATACTGGTTATAACAAGTGTCGCTCCTTCATTTCCTAACTAGCGGTGTTTTCTGGACGAAGTTCGAACATTTTTTGACGAAAATCCTGAAAACTAATTTGGACTCGGCGGGGCAAACTATTTTTCTGGGGGAATGGAATTGCCCCGCCTCGGCTTTCGTTCCGCCCGCAGGAGGGGTCTGGGGAGGAATGCGGGCGGAATTCAAAATTTGTTTTTTCGGAAATTCGGCGGCTAATCTATGCAGACAAGTATTTCTTCTTGAGCGAGAGAGACATATAACCGACACCAATCATCGAGAGTCCAGCGATAACGAGCGCAAGAGGCCAACCTAAACCACTTGAGAAATATTCGGAAGTAATTTTGAGAATATAAGCCATGAGAAAGAGCGTTCCCCAAGTGAGAAACGATTTACTCTTGATATGAACACTAAGAAACAAAGCTCCGAAAATAAGACCTGGATAAATCAATTCCCAAAATACATTTTGGTTTGGCTCCCAACCACCAAGCGATAGAGCCGACCCAAGAAATCCAAGAATACCGAAGCCATAGAGAAAATTAGAAAGTGAGGCACGCTCATTTTTTGAGAAGGCATAGCCAATTAACATATAAGTTATACCGGCAACGAGAACACGATATTCGTAAAATTTCCAACTGTCAAAATATGCGCCGCCCCCGATCATAAAACTGGTGAGGCTGAAAAAGAGCCATGTCCCGAAAAGAATACTGAATAATGTAAATACATTTTTTCGGAAAACTACATACGACAAAAGATACATACCGAAAAGTATTCCAGAAATTAAACTTTGAGAGCCGTAAC
>JAUSJK010000048.1 GCA_030647255.1 bacterium | reverse complement strand
TTGAATAAAAGAACGGAATCCTTTTCTTTTTGATCCTATGTCCGCTGTTGCTTCGAGTATAAACGCATCTGATCCTGCTCCCGATCCGTATGAGGCAAAAAATATTTTTTCTCCCGGTTTCACTTTTTCCAAGACCGCAATTAACCCCATAAGCGCGGACGCCGTATAAGAATTACCCAACTCTGTGACCACAAGCGACGGCTCTATTTGGGAAGACGTAAATCCTAGAGATATTCCCACTTCTAAAGGAAATTTTCCATTGGGCATATGAAATACGCCGTAGGCAAAATCATCAGGTTTCATACCCGTTTTCTTCAAAAGATTTTGTGTCGCGCTCCGAATATGAAAAAAATAGGAAGGTTTGCCTGTAAATCTTCCTCCATGTGACGGATGGCGTATTCCTTCCCGCCTCCAAAAATCAGGAGTATCTGAAGAAAACGAATCATACGCCACAATATGAGCCAGGCAATTTTCCTTTCCCAATAAAAAGGCCGTTGCGCCTGAACCGGCCGTATACTCAAGTGCATCATGAGGTTTGCCCGTCGCTTTATCAGCCGCACATACAAGTGCGTAGTCCGTGAAACCGGAAGAGAGTAATCCCAAGGCGGAGATCATCGCGCCTGTTCCGGCTTTGCAGGCAAACTGAGTATCGGAGGCGACATATTCATGTCCTATGTCCAAAAATTCTCCCAATATAGTGGAGGCCGGATTGACAGCGTAAGGAGGCGTCTCGGACCCAAAAAAAAGTGCTTTAATCGTATTCTTTTGCAATGGTATATCGCTTATCGCCATAGAACAAGCTTCATATCCCATCGAAACGGAGTCTTCATCGAGTCCCGCCACTGCTTTTTCTTCGATTTTCAAAGATTCTTTAATGTGGTCGGGATTTTTTCCCCAAATATGAGCAATTTCTTCCGTTTTTATTCTATATGTAGGGATATAAAACCCATACGAAACTATTCCAGCCATATATATTGAGAATTAAGAATTACAATTACCTTCCCAGCCTCTGATGGGATTGAGCCAAAGATCCTTCCGCAAGAGATGCAAGAAGTGATAACTCCCCCGCGAGAACAGCTCCACCTAGTACTTTTCCCAGATCTTCAACGTTGCGAGCGCAAGTCAGGGCGAGTGCCTCTTTCTGTGTTTCATACTTTGTTCCTCCGCCTACAGTGGCCATCATAACTGCCGGTAAATAGACGGAAAAGTACAGACTTTCATTCTCTACAATGTTAGTCGTAGTTATACCCATACTTCCTTCTACTACGTGGGCCAAGTCCTGACCTGTGGCCGTAAAGAAGGCGGCGACCACATTGGCATAATGAGCGTTAAATCCCAATGACCCGCTCATTGCTGACCCAATCATACATTTTGCGAGCCATACTTCATATATCTTACGAGAAGTGGTATGTAACACCTTTTGTACTACTAACGCAGGAACAATAATTTCCGCCCACACCTGCAAACCCCGATGATTGATGAAGTTCATCCACGAAGGCTTTTTATCAACATCAAAATTTCCCGCCAGTGCCAAACACTCAATTCCCGCTTTTTTCTTTATAAATGCGGCAATCGCCTGGGTCGCGATTGTTACCATATTCATTCCCATAGCATCATTCGTATCAAAATAAAATCGGGTATACACATAATTACCTACTCCTTGTACGTCCATTTTTTTATATTGCAGATGACTTGAAGTTTTCTCTGCTTCTTTTTTTAACTCTTCTTCATGAACGGAAAGCCACGCAGAAAATTTTTTAAATTCCTTAAGAGAAGATACGTAAAAAACCGGGCCTCTGGTCGCACCGACTTTATTGACATTTGTACTAATACCGCCGGACAATCCTATCACCTTACAACCTCTTTGCACAGAGGCCACCAGCGCTCCTTCAGTCGTAGCCAAAGGAATATAGCAATTTCTTTTGATCTCTTCTCCTCGAATCAATAGAGGTCCCGCTACTCCCAAAGGGATGGATGTACCACCGATATTATTTTCTATCTTCACGTTTTTTTCATCGTTTACTTCTGCCCTGGTGATAGATATAAACAATACTCCTGTTTCTTTTTTTAATATTTCTCTTCTTGCAGAGCTATTTATTCCCGTGTGAAGTTTCATAGAGTATACAGTCGTGTAATGACAAGGAAACATTTCCTTAAGAATTAAATGAAAGGAACCCGGAATATTTTAAACGTATAAAGGAGAACCGAATAAGGCAAAAATATTGAGACATATAAAACCAGAATGAATACTAATCTATAGAAAGGAAGACGAGTAGAAAAACGAAGTGCCAAATAAAAAAGGATTATTTTCCACACCAAAAGACTGATAGAAAAAGAGACAAAAAATACACTAAAAGCTTTTCCCATCAGTGTCAACTGCCGCGGTGGGGGAAGTAACGCATAGAGGAAAGAGTTCACCGTAAACCAGACCAATGTGGGTAGTAGACTGTATGAAAAAGTTAGCATATAACTTCTGATGCTGTTTTTTTGTCCAAAGATTCTCGAAAATCCATAACAAAAAAAAATACTGCACACAAAATTAAAACAGAAAATAAGAAAAACAAGTGTCGGATGAATATGTGATTTTTTGAAAATATCTGCAATCTGGAAATAAATCCAAATACACAGGAAAATGAGTATCGCCTGAATAGTATCTCTGTCCATGCTTATTTTTCTCATCGTCGGGTAAGGAGAAATGATGAGGAGAAAAAACCTTTGCATTAGGAGTAAAAAGGAAGCGAGCCATGAAACTACTACTGTCTTAAAATCCATATTGCAGGAATGATGCCAACTTGACCAACAGATGTCCAAAAACCATATATAAAAAAATAGACAAAATAATTGATACTGGCACAATTAAAACAAAGGGCATGTGCTTTAAACGTCTCGTAACCAGCTTATACACATTGGTCAAAGGCCCGAAACCCAAATCGTTCGGTTGAATAAAATATACTTCATCGAATTTGTGCTTCACTCTATAGGGAACATACATATGTCATTGAGCATGAAATGATTTTGTAAAAGCTTTCCTCGCGCGGAATATCAAACTTTCCGTCGCTTTAAATCCCAATGTCAACTTTTGGGAAATTTTCTTGACCTTCTCCCCTTCGATATACTTTAGTCTTAAAACAACCTGATAATCATTTGGAAGGCTGTCAAAGACATTTTTTATTTTGAGAGTTAGTTCTTTTTTTTCGAGTGTTTCGTCAAACATAACTGATGCCAGCTCTTCGACAAAGTACGCGGGCAATGAAGAAAATAATATTTTTTTTATTTTTTTCTTTCGTATTACATCTATGATCTTATTTTTGGCTATCGAGAATAAAAATGTTTTAACACTCGACTGAAAACGAAAATCGCGGAGAGCCTCCAAAAAATCGATAAATACATCCTGGGTCAATTCTTCAGCAAGAGCAGTATCCGGAAGACGTCTGGCTATGAATCCAAAAAGGAGCTGATAATACGTTTTGTAAAAAATTCCTAAAGCTCTCTCATCTTTATTAAGAAGAAGTGCTACAATTTTTTTATCCTCATCATGAGTCGACATAGTATAAAATTCTACCTGAAAGAGGAAATATATTAAAGTGTGGCTTTATATACTTTTGAACCCGAGATATAATATACACTATCGTTAAAAACTACATAATCTGCCGCTTTATCAAATGAAGATATTTGTACTTCTTTCTGATATGCTCCGCTCTTATCAAGCACATATAGGGATCCTTTTTCTTTATCTCGAACATACACTTTTTCGAGATCCTTGCTCGTAAATAGTTGTCCGAGCTGAATCGAAGATAGAGGAAAATCTGTTTTAAATTCGTCTTTTTGTCCTGCCGAATATTTTTCTATATGATCATTAAAACTAATATAGACCGACGAGTCTATCGCCAAAGAGTCTGACCCTGAAAATACGGAGCTACTTCCAAAATAATTTATTTTATCTGAATATCCATCGGCGGTAGGGATATATTTATACACTGACCCTCCCTCAAGAAGATATATATTTCCATTGTAGGTTGTTATATCTTTTATATTTCTCCATGAATCATCTGAGGGAATTACTTTCTTTACTCCATCCGCATTCACTCTTTCTATTCCTGTTCCTTTTATCAATACATACGCATTTTCTTCATAGACAGTTAAAAGAGAGTCCTCATTCACTTCGGGGAGACTTTTTTTTGAGATGGACTTTTTCGACAAAGACAAAAAATAGACTATTTTATTTTTTGAGTCAAGGATGGCTGCGGTATCATTATGGAGAGCTATTTTAGACGCCTGAGCATCGGCATTTTCCACAGCTAAATCAAAAAATTCGTTGGCAGTCTTTTCCTCTTTTTTGGTAATAAGATTTTCTTTAGCAGTAATCTCCTCCTGTAATTTTTGTATCTCTACTTGGGAACCAGACGGTATTTCTGATTTCAGTTTTTGAACTTCACTTTTTGCATCTTGCAAAAGACTGATTGCGTGGGCCATATTTAAAAATGCAGCTTCATCCGCCTGTGCTAGTTTTTTATCGACTGAGATACGGGTAGCATCTATCTTTTTCTTTATATCATCGTTTTTTTTTCTTTGATATCCCAGACCCACACTCCATACAAAAATACCGAGAATTATGACAACAACGGCAAAAGTAAGATATCGTTTGCCCGATGTATCCGTTCTTGTACGAAATTTTTGGTAATGTTCCTGAAAAAAATCCTTTAGTCCTTTTTTCTGTGAAACAGTAACAACGGGTAAAGAACGAGGTAAAGATACCTTGGAGATAAAACTAACGCATAAGAGAATATCGCAAATAGCATCTTTTTTTTTGACAGTGTGTAGCGCGTCTACGATCGCTTCCGCATCCCGCTCCAGCAGACATCTTTTTATTTCTTCTTCACCCGTGCTATGAACAAATTCTTTCGTGGTAAAGCCATAGATGTCTCCCTCTTGCATGTATCCCGAGGCAGAAGTATCTCCGGATATTATCACGGCATACGTAGAACCTCTTTTCAAGAAAATTACCCCGTTTCCTATGGTTTTAAGATAGAGTACTCTCCCTTTCAGATATCCGACAGCTGCGTTTATATTTTCTCTTTCAGATAAAAAAAAGGATTCAATCTGTTCCTCAAAATGTGATAGGGTCGGAATTTCGTCCTTTTCCAAAACTGCTCTTAATTTTTCAAGTCTGCCTCCCGTGGAAAGTCCTACCGGAAGACGAACTGCCGAATATACCCGACTTGAAGATATCGAATCAAGATACACATTGTCAGATTTTCCTAAAAAGGTAGCCGATGTATACTCCATATTCTATAAAATAAGTACTGCCAGAACTATCAAAAGTAAACCAAAAAGTATTTGAGTAAAAGATACGACAAATAGAAACCCGTTCGCACCGGCGTCCAGCGTCTTGTCAAGAATTTGTGTCTGTTTTGCCACAATAATAGCGTACACAAGATACAGAAAGGCAAATAATATGGCGAACGATTTAAAAAAAAACGCAAATAAATTACCCGTTGCAAAAAATTGTAGTAATTGGTCTATGTTCATAGTTAGCCCCCCAGTTCATTGATAATTCCCACAACATCCCCTGGACGAGGAATCTCGATAAACTCAATATTTACCTCTGTCCCGGCAGTTTGGACAAACACATCGCCATAGTTAAATAGCGATCCGAAATACCCTGCGCTTTTTGAAGTTACGTCTTCCACTTTTTCCAATTTAGTTGCCGTCACCTCTTTATAGATAATCTGGCTGAAATCAATATCAACAATACGTTCATTTGTAACCAGGCCTACATTGAAAAACCAATGGAGGAAGTTAATCCATGCATAACTTATAATGAAAACTATACTGAAGACGTTCAAAAATAATATCTGTGGCCCAGTTAATACTAAAGGTATAAAAAAATCAGCCACAATCAAAAGCAGTACTAAAAAACCAGTATTTACAACCCAAGGTATTTGGGTAAAAGGATGTGCCCGCAATAAAAGAATCACCCGCTCCGTCGGTGATTGAGTCTCAAATCGGGCATTTGGGTTTACATTATAGGCATGAAGCGCATGGTGCGAACTCGCCGTCGGGTTCATGTCTTATATTATAACATTGATCGTATTGCTATTTTAACAGCCTTATTTTATAATAGGTATGCCCTGGTTACTTGAGCGACTTGGTACCACCCTTTCCCATCCCGAACAAGGTCGTGAAACGAGTCAGCGCCGATGATACTCGCTCCAAAGCGGAGTAGGGGAAAGTAGGTCGTAGCCGGGGCATTTATAATAACGCAGATATATCTTCCAGTTTCTTATCCGTAAACCTGATAAATGAAGGAACTATAAAACTGTCTTCACCTATATCTTCTTTGTGACACATACGAGAAATATTTTCAGAACTAAAAGTATCCGCATCTATTCCCTGAATTTGAGATCCTCCGCCCATCAGCCCAACTATGCTTTTTGGATCCATAAGGCCGGAAGAGGAAAGCATATCTACTATTGATAGCATAGAAGAAATACCGCATATTTTCTCTCCAACAATCGTACCCTTTTTCCAGTGATACAGACAGTCCCCATTGACCACCACATTATCTACTTGTTTCTCTTTTTGTAATTCAGCGGCTATTTTCTTATTTTTTATTTTTGCGCTCACAGTCGCGGTAGACGAATCATAATGACAGACAAGCGGACCACTGAGAGAGAGTGATATTTTTTCCGAACTAACCACTGTCGGACTAAGTAAAGGAACGTTAGGAGAAGACGACGGTGAAGGAGTCGGAACCTCTTTTTTTTGTACTGAGTGCAAATTGAGCACGCCGGCACCTTTTGTAACCAGAACAAATAAAATAATGAGAACGGGAACTATAATAACGAATTTTGACAATACATGAAACAGTTGATCAAGAAATGTGGACTTCATATGTTAAAATAACGTATCAGATTTCTCTGATAACTTCTCCGTTTTTCTTATATTTTCGGATTCACCTGAAGGCAGCATCTCAAGACCATGCATCTCCCCTAAAGATTTTCCCATAATACTTTCCAAGTCTCCCCGCATACCAAGCGTGTTATCAATTACTTTGCGAATTGATTTTTCCTGTTTTGCCCATTTGCTTGCAAAAAAACGCCTTTCTTTCTCAATGTCTTCCTGGAAAGCAGAGAATGCTTCGTTGATTGCTTCAACCCGCTGGGTAAACTCAACACCGGAGAGATATTCGTACAAAACTTCCATCTTTTCATTTTTTCCAATGATTGACTGTTTCAATGACGAAATTCCGATGAGATGCTGGCGCAAAGCAACTGCCAGTCCGAGAAAAGATTCATAATCGGTGATCCAAATGCCTTCCTTCATCCCAAACCTTTTTATTTCGCTTGGCAAAACCTGACTAACCATGACCGCAAACTCGGATTTTAGCCCTCTTTGGTCTTCTTTTAATTTCTGAATCCAATCTCCACTCCAGCTCTTCGTACGTTTAAACTCCCACACAACAGAACCGCATAGAGCTCCGCGGTTGTTTTTTATCAGCTGATGGATATCGGCTCCACGGACTCCTTTGGGAACGGGCTTAATTTCATCAAACGGAAATTCACGCTTCAACAACCTTTCAAGCTCCTCTTCCAAGACCTCACCCTGTGTTTGCTGTGATCCTTGTTCAAATTTACGTTTATACTCATTGGCCATATCGACGGCATCCTGCAGTTTTTTATCTTTTTCGAGATCTTTCAGGTGATGTTCTTCATACGTCTGCCTCTTCACTTGTTCGCGGATTTTTTCCTGTTCTTCGGTTAGTTTTTTTTCAAATTCGAGGTCTTTCTGCTCTTGTTCAGTTTTAATTTGCCGTACCAGTTTGTTTGTATCAAGAAGTTGCTCTTGAAGCTTTTTATTTTTCTCCTGAAGTTCCTGCGATTCATTCTGTCGGTCGCGTATCTGCAGTTCCATCTCTTTTTTTATCTTAACTTCAAGTTCTTTGCGGGTTGATTCGGCAATTTTTTCAGTTTCCTCAGCCAGTCTCTTTTTATAAAATTGCTGATACTTTTCCTGAACCTGATGAGAGAGAGCCTGTGTCAGAGGAATCGGTTTATGGCAGTGAGGACAGACAATTTGATCTTGCATATATACTACCGACTATTATTTTGCCAATGAGTTAAGAAACGAACTTACCAGAGACAGAACCAGACTGAAAAGAAGGGCGGTAATAAATCCATGCACACTAAATCCTGGAACAAATAAACTCGCGAGAAGTATCAGAAATGCGTTTAGTATAAAAGTAAAAAGTCCGAGTGTCACAATATTAAATGGGAGCGTTAATATAAGCAAGATCGGCTTAATGATCACATTGATTATCCCAAGAACAACGGCAAATACAATGGCTGTAAAAAAACTATCTACAACAACTCCCGGGATAATCTTGGAAGAGATAAATACGGCAAGACCATTTATAAGAAGTCGCATTACGATATTCATGCCATAAAGATAGCAAATTTAGTTTGTTAAGTCAAAGAAAATACTTATTTTATCTGTCGTGCTATTTTTGAGTATGTATGACTTTTTATTTTTTTATTTTCATCTAATACAGCGTTCATAAAAAAGAGGTGATTTCCTTCAGCCACGTCGTTGAATATATAGCGAATATCGTCGACTAGTTTGTAATTTTCCGTCAGAACTTTATTTTTATGTATCCAGTGTAAGGCATCTCCTTGGAGCGTTTTATCACCCACAGGCAGATTTTTGGAAGATATAGAGATGCGAAATATTCCGACGACCCAATCTTCATCATATCCGCCATCTATTTTTAATATACCGCACAATTCTATCTGTTTCGGATCTATATTAAGACCTATTTCTTCCTTGGTTTCCCTGATCGCCGCGTCAAGATAATTTTCACCCGGCTCAAGTCTCCCTCCAATTCCATTCATCTCTCCTGCATTGATCCACTGTCCGGGATGCCTCTCCATAAAAAGATATTCATCGCCACAGTGAAGAAAATTAGTGACGGATGTTTGAACCAAGCGTTTGTATTGAGGAAGAGTGTTCATCATTCAACATGTAACGTGTAACATTTTATTATATTTATGTCATCCTGGTAAGTCTCGCAAAGCGAGACGCATCCAGGATCGTAGTTAACTCGTTGATAACGATTCTGGAGTCGTCATAGTGAGCTTGTCGAACTATTCCTCCCCAGAATGACGAAGTACTTTCTAACATTCCATACCAAATACTAAACACTTGCTTCAATATAGCCCGCTTTCACAAGCGTATCAATGATCTTAGTAACTCTGTCCCGAGGTATCTGGAGTCTTTTTTCCAATATCTCCTCACTTATTTCATCATATTCCTGTATCAGATCAAGCGCGCGAAGAAAAACCGGGTCTATACCACCGGACACCTCACTTGTTGACACCTTTGATTTCTCTCCTCCGCCCAGATGAGAAATCTTTTGTTCAAGTGCGTCCAGTTTCTTTATAATCACATCGAGCGTATTATTATCCATAGATTAAAAAAATTTGTAAGAGGCTAAAGTTCTCATGGAAGAATTCTACCAGATATCAAGACTTCATAGTGTAGAAGATACCTTCTTCAGTTTGGCAATATAAAATCCTTCCATATTTTTTTGGGGAAAAATACGCTTCGTTTTGGCAACTTGAGAAGAAAAAACGGCATTTTTCCAGCTGGAAAGAGATTGATCAAATGTAAACCCTTGTATAACTACATCTTCCGTTACTACTTTGCCTTTTTCTTTCTCCAGCAGCCAATCTATCACTTCTTCGTTTTCTTCTGGAGCCAATGTACAGGTGGAATAAACAATTGTCCCTCCCGGTTTGGCGGCACTCACGGCCGATCGCAAAATCCATTTTTGTATTTTGGCCAGTTTTTTAATTTTTCCGGTAGACCAATCTTCGTATGACGCGGCATCATCACAGCGGAATCTTCCTTCCATCGAACATGGCACATCAACAAGAACTTTATCAAAATATTCCGGATATTTTTTCCATATGAGCTCTCCAGGAATGTTCATTATTTTTACATTTTCCACACCTGACATTTTGAGAATAGAGATAAGTTTGTATATCCGATTTTGACTTATGTCATTGGCTACGATTTCGCCTTTATTCTCCATGAGAGCTGCTATCTGAGAAGTCTTACTTCCAGGAGCCGCCGCAATATCGAGCACTTTTTCTTCCGATTTTGGACTGAGTACTAGGGCCGGTATCATACTGGAAAGAGACTGAATATATATCTTCCCTTCGTTATAAAGTTGAAGTTCTGTCACGTCGGCAATTGAAGTATTTTCTAAAATAAAAGCATTCTGATGCCACGGTACGGTTACCAACTTTATATTCAACCTTTCTAACTCTTGATATATAGACTCCTTAGTTGAAAGCAACGTATTGACTCGAATAGATATTGTGCGACTCGCACAAAGAGCATTTAATACCTCGCCATATGATCGTTGTGCTTTCTCTGTGAGATCTTTCAATCGTTCAAGAAATAAAGGAGGTAAATGTGTGTCCATGAGATTATCTTATCATAGTGATGAAGAGCTATCTAAACGTAGTATGTCTATTTATGCACAAACAAGATGGCGTTGGGAATATTTCTTCCCGGTCCTAGTTTATATCCCCCACTCCAGATGGCGCTTGATCCGCCGCTATCCAGATTTAAGGCGTTAGCTATGCCCATAGTTTTAAGAACCTGTGCCGCCTCAGCCGCCGTAGCCGAATACACAGCTCCGATATATACCATATTCCCCGTCGCTCCTACAAAATTGCGTATTCCCCGACTCGATCGCTTTGCCTCATCGTCACCGCCAAAAACCGATTCACCGTTTAATACCAGAAGCGGTTGATTGGCCAGAACCGCATCCACACCCGTATCGCGTCCCCAATCACTCGAACGAGATATGAAACGGGCTGAATTACCGGTGAAAATCACGGCCGGAACACTGCTGTAGACATTGTTGTCACTGTTAAAATACGTTTTGTTTTTATTCATCAAAAGAGTGTCGAACGAATTTTCTTTTCCGGCACAGCTGGGATAAGAAGCAGGACAGAAATATGAGCCGTTGATACCTGCAAAAGCGCCGCTACGAGATACATAATCACCAAGAGACAGCACAGGACAGTTATTTGTACAGGTTCCGTCGGAAGCCGTGTCGACTATGACTTTTGTCGTGTTAAGATCGGCAGCCACTATGCCTACGGTAAACTCTGCTCCTCCTACTTTTACACGTTGGGTCTGATACCCTGACGCTGGTGGAGTATTGCTTGCAATGGCTGTGGACGCAAATGAAGTAGTCTCGTTCATTTTCTGCTTCATCGTGTCTATATTTTTACTCAAGGTTTTCAAACTCGCAGACGCGGAAGGATAATTTACAGTTGCCAACATATTAAGCACAAGAGCAAAACTTTTTTCCAAATCGTCTACATTTTGTTTCTGAGAACGTAAGTCCTGTATGCTCTCATATATCGTCAAGGTTGATCTGTAGGTGTCTTCTATATCAGCTATTCTCTTTGCTAACGTTTGATTTATCTTATTCTGATCTTCCTTTTTTAAATCTAAAAATTGTTTTTCTGCATTCTTCAATTTTTCTGTAATATCGCTAATTTCTCCTATGTTGATGAGATTTTGGGAAACAATACTTTTATTTTCTTTGTATCGAAGAACATTTACGCCTATGAGACTAAGAAAAATGACGCCTAAAAAGAAAATAACCACTATCTTTTTTCTATTATGAATAAGAAACTTCATAAAAAAAGTATACATAAATCTGTAACAAATTTGTAACATTTTATTCACATTTTCATTATGTTCTATTTTAGAATAAATTATTTATTATAATTTACTTTACATTATGAAGCGTATTAACTTGCTTTTGACTTTTAGTTCTCTTAGCGTCGTATTGGTCACTATCGAAAGATTTTCTTTTACGACGAGAATTCTTCTCCAACCCTACAGCTTCATGCGTTTGCACGAGATTGTCCAGATCGCGGTCATCATACTTCTCACTGTCATCATTCCTTTTCTTATAATTCAGGATGCCTCCGGAAATTTTGAGAGTTTAAAAGCAAAAAAAGGAAGACTTTTACTTTTACTATTTGTCGTCGGAGTTTATTTTTATGCGACGGGAAACGGACTACATGAAGTAAGTAGTTTTAACTTTAATCATTTCTGCGATGTAAAAAAGTTTTCGGGAGATCTATGCGGGGGGATGTTTTTTAATGATTTCTATACGGGCAATATTTTATATTTTATCGGAGCGATTTTAATGAATGTTGCTATTCTGTTATTTGAAAAATTGAGACCGAATAAAACATATGAAAAGAAAGATTTACCCGCTACTGTAATCAATGCCTTAGTATATGCGTTGGCCATATTCGCCTATGCCGCTTTTGATACGGTACTCGTAGGAATGGTATATTCACTTATTATGACAGGAATTGCGGTTTATTTTTTCGTATTGGCGAGAAAAAGATATCTTCAATATCCTTACACAACATATACTCTCGTTACATATCTCGTGGGAACAATTGCCGCAATACTAGTACGATTTCATTAAGTAAAAAAAGATAGTCTTATGAATATCTCATTCCTACTTCACGTGCATTTCTAATATACTTTCAAAAGGCAGAAAGCCTTCTCGTCTGTAAAAAGATATTCCCTTTTCATTTAGAGCAAAGACATTTACGGAAACTCTATGTGCTCCGGTAGCTTTAGCCCATTTCATAAAAGCGTCAAGAAGCATTTTGCCTATTCTTTTTCCTCTCTTTTCTTTTTTTACCACTAAGTTCTCGAGTTCGACTACTTTAACTTTTCTGTATGACGGAATTTCTTTCTCAGCGGCTGTTGCGTATCCTACAATTTTATTATTTTGTTCCGCAACAAAACAGATTCCTTTCCTTTCATTGATCTTCTCGGAATAATAGTCTTTTCCATTATTAGTATGTGCCCATGCTACGTCGACCTCTCGATCATACGGTAGATCGGAAAAAGTAAGTTCATCGGATAGTAATAGTATCGACTCTAAATCTTCTTTTCTCGCTTGTCTGACATGAGCGTCGTCCATTCCTGAATTATAGCAGTTTGAGACGTAACTCTTTATATTTCTTTTGAATAAATCGTGGAGCATAGGGAAGATACAACTTTTGTATTTCTTCGCCTAAAGTAAAAAAGTCGCTAATAACCCATCCCTTAAAGCCTATTTTCTTATGGAGAAATATGTACTTTCTTGGGAAGATGGGAAAAAATTTGGAAAGATAGAATAAAACACCCAAAGGCGAGCAATCCGGCTCCTAAGAAGGGCGACGTGACTGAATAGGTAGCAAATATGCCGGCTAAAATAGGACCAATGATTTGACCAATACTCATATACGACGCGTTCAGACCCTGCATTTCTCCTTGTTCTTTCGGGTCTGTTTCTTCCGAAAGGATCGTCTGTGATAAAGGCTGAATAAACGAGTTGACCAAACCTAACATAATATTACAGATGATAAATGCCAGAATACTTCGGGTAAAGGACATGACGACAAAAACGATCGAGATCCAGAGAAGCGACGTAATAAATGTTCTTTTGACTCCAAACGCTTTTGTTGCAAGTCCAAGTGTCACAAGTTGTGCGACTAAACTGAGCACTCCAAATACAGTAAAAAGAAGCGAGATTTGACTAGGCGACATATGGTAGACCCTAACAGACGCTGACTGAAACGCATAGATAAACATGGAAAACGACGTAAAGAAAAGAAGTGACAGAAGCAATGTGGCTCCTATTGTTCTATTTGTCAACGCATGAAGCAATTTGCCGAAATTAAATAACCCATCATGTTTGACTTGTCCCATATTTTTATTTGTTTCCGGAAGAAAGAGAGCTGTCATAATGACGGCGACGATAGAAACTACCGCCGCAATAATAAAAGGCAAGGCGGGGTTAATACTGCTTGTCGCTGCGGATATTGCCGGACCAAAAATAAAACCGAATCCAAATGAGGCACCGATTATACCAAACCCTTTTGCTCTGTCTTTTGGCTCTGTCGTATCCGTAATTACAGCAGACGCGACGGGAATATTGCCCGCAGTAATACCGTCAAGTGCCCGGGCTATAAAAAGGAAAATAGCGCTCGGAGCAAACGCCATCATCAAAAATGACAATGCAGTGCCCGCAATTGAAAATACAAGTAATGGCTTACGTCCATATTTATCTGAGAGACGACCGATGACAGGTGTAGCAAAGAACTGACAGATAGAAAAGGTAGCAAAAAGAAGTCCGTTCTGAAAATCGGAGAGACCATACTTCATAGAGTATGAATATAAAATAGGGATAATGATCCCATATCCGAGAGCATTGACGATAGCAATGAGCGCAATGATGAGCAAATTTCTGTTTTGTTTAAACATAAGTCAGACAAAGATTATACAAGGAAATTAACAAAATTAAAATGCACATTATGATAAAATAAGTTCGTGAACGACATATACGATGAGGCGTTAAAGCTTCATAAAAAATACCAGGGTAAAATAAAGATTGAACCCACTACTCCTCTTAAAAATAAACATGATTTGTCTCTTTTTTATACTCCCGGCGTCGCCCAACCGAGTCGAGAAATTGCCAAAAATAAATCGCTTTCTTATGATCTTACCTGGAGAGATAGAACGGTCGCCGTTATCTCCGACGGTTCGGCAGTACTTGGGCTCGGGAATATTGGCCCCGAGGCGGCAATTCCCGTAATGGAAGGCAAATCACTTTTGCTCAAAGAATTTGGCGGCGTTGATAGTGTACCGATTGTGATGAATACTCAAGATCCGGCCGAGATAATCAAATTTGTCACCTATATCGCTCCTTCTTTTGCCGGAATAAATCTCGAAGACATATCAGCTCCCCGCTGTTTTCAAATAGAAGAGGCGCTTCAGAATATCGGCATCCCCGTATTTCATGATGACCAACACGGCACCGCCATTGTCATCTCAGCGGCTTTACGCAACGCCACCAAAGTCGTCAACAAACCTTATGATTCTTTAAAAGTTGTTGTTGTTGGAGCAGGCGCAGCTGGTCTGGCCACAACACGTATGTTGCTGGGTCTCAACTGTTCCGCCGACGTGTGTTACCGTATGCCCGGACACTCCGCCGTCGGAGATGTAATTGTCGTTGATAAAAATGGAGCACTTTATTCGGGCCGCGAACATCAAAATATTTACAAACAAGCTATTGCCGGCGTTTCAAATAAAAATAGAAAGATAGGAACATTGCAATATGTGGTAAAAGGAGCTGATGTTCTTATTGGATTATCGGGGCCAAATATTATTACCAAAGATATGGTCAGTAGTCTGGCCAAGGACGCGATTGTGTTTGCTATGGCCAACCCTTCACCCGAGATTATGCCCCAAGACGCGCTAGATGCCGATGCGAAAGTAGTCGCGAGTGGACGCAGTGATCTACCTAATCAAATAAATAATGTTCTTGCTTTCCCTGGTATTTTCCGAGCTGTTATCAAAGGAAGGCTCAAAGTTATTACGCAAGAAATGAAGATAGCCGCCGCAGACGCACTTGCCAATATGATCAAAAAACCCACCGCTACGAATATTATTCCCGATGTCTTCACTCCCAACCTCGCCGAAACCATCTCTCAAGCCATTCTGAAAGTTAAGTGAGGAATTTTAAAATTTAGAAGTCAGTTGCAGCTGAGGGCGGCTCTACACTGAGCACGTGGTGTCAACTCTGGAACGGTGTCACAAGCCGCACATTGAATCGACTTCATATCCTGTGTTCCTCCTTGAGGAGGACTTTGTTGCATCATGGCGTTCAAATCAGTAAATTGAACATTGGAAGGCATCTGAAACATCGATTCACTGACTACCCAAGGCTTACAGCTGTAGTCGGCTTTTTTATCCAAATCGATACTTCCTTGAGTATTAGTTGTCCCACCTTGAGGAGAAGTTTGATTTGTAGATTCGACAGACATTTTATATCCCATTGTTTCGCCTTCCATCCAGACATACGAAGTTTTATCGTCTCTTATCATGTGAGATTGTATTGTTTTATTTCCCGAAACCGTAGTAAAATCACCTCTCATCTTGCCGCCACTCACATACACAGTTCCCCCATTCTCCGCCGTATCTTTAAACGTACATTGCTGAGCCGTTCCTAAAGAGAAAAGGTCTTTGATTGATTTTGGTCCACCGGTTTTCTCAGTCATACCTTCCTGTGAGACTTCATCAGTGGGAGACTTAGTATTGGTCGAATCCTTACTCATAAAGAAAAAACCACCCGCACCCAACAGGATAACAATGACCGCAACGACAATGATTTGTTTACTCATATAAAATTATGTTACTAAATCTTTAGCATTAGTCAATAGATAATTTTTTTAACCATAAGATTATTACTCCAGGTATAATAAATGCTATGGAGAGATTTAAGATGATTGCGTCTGTATACGGATTTTTCATAAGAAACAATAAGATTCTTCTTTTGAGAAGACAAAATACGGGATATGAGGATGGAAACTATGGACTCCCCGCCGGACACGTAGAAAATAATGAACCTCTCACGTCGGCATTCTGCCGGGAAATAAAAGAAGAGATCGGTATCGATTTAAAACAAGAAGATATTACACTCGCTCATGTCATGCACAGAAAAAAGGAGGATATACGGCTCGATTTTTTCTTTTTCGTTGAGAAATGGGACAAAGAACCGAGTAATACCGAACCCGAAAAATGTGACGATCTACAATGGTTTCCTATTGATAATTTGCCAACAAATACTATCCCCTACATCAAAACGGCGATTCAAAACCACACGCTGAAGAAGTTTTATTCCGAAGTTGGCTGGTGATCCCAATCTTATTTTTCTTTTACTACATAGTGCGCTGCTTTACTTTCACCTTTCATTTCGATTAATCCAAGACTGATTAGTTTTTTAAAATCAAGATGACGGGTAGATCGTGCACGGAAAACGAGTTTTGCATACTCACGATCGGTAATATACCCTTTTTGTCTGATATGAAGTAACATTTTTTGGTGATATGACTTAAGCTCCGTCTGAGGACTTATTAAGACGTGTGGAAGTAGTTTCTCTACCCGCAGTAATTCATCAATTATGCCATCGGTAAAATACTCAAGCCAAAATGTAAAATCTATTGTTTTTTCAATATCGTAATAATTGCCCCTCTCTCCAACCATTTCAAAATACCTAGTGACATTATTATTGTAATAATTTTCAAAGCTGAAAAGATTAAATGTATTCAGCCCCATTTCCGCTAGAAGAATCTTTGTCAAAAGACGAGATGCCCTTCCGTTTCCATCCATAAACGGATGAATAATCACCATTTGCTTATGAAAAATGCCCGCAAGTATCAAAGAATCAATGATATGTTTATTTTTTTGCACAAATTCAATGAGGTCTTCCATAAGTCCGGGTACGTCCTGCACGTCGGGAGGCCAGTAGACAGTTTTCTGCAGACGAGGGTCATTTACAAATACCGGTTGAGTCCGCAGTTTTCCGGATTGAAACGGAGGAAAAATGGTATTGATTACTTTTCTTTGGATGGACAAAACCAGGGAAATGTTAAATGAGATCTTTCCTCTTTTTAAATCTGTGTTGATTTCCTGCAGGGCTTCGTTGTAGTTGACGACTTCCTGCTCGCTTTCCCGCAAATTGTGCGGTCTTGTTTTCAATATCTGTTTGACGTCGGTCAACGGCAAAGGATTGCCTTCGATACTCGTTGAAGCAAATGCCGAGGTCGCCTCGGCAGTCTTTTGGAGCTCAACCAAAACCACATCAGAAAACCGTCTTTGGTTAAGATCATTCACGAGTCGATTGACACGTTTTATATTCTCCAGCAGTTTCCCTGTAATGGTATATTTAGGCTCAAACATAGACACATTATAGACGAAAGATGGACGAAAGTAAAGATATCATTTTTCAAACTGACGGACTGCTTCACGGTACTTACAATAATCACAGTCTGCGCCCATTTCAGGAATATGATCGCCTTTTAGACATTCAATCGCAGAAAGAATAGTTTTTTCAACCCACCCATCGTCCCCGACATATGGAATAATCTTGATGTTAAATTCGAGCTTTCCGTCAAATGCTTCTTTGTCCGTGTTCCCGTTACAGTAGACAAAATATCCCGTCGAGGAAACCGTATATCCATTTTGACGAAATAACCATTGATATATCTCCATCTGCCTTTTGTATCCGATCTGCCAGTCGGCATCAAGAGTCACTTCTTCCTCTTTTGAAGTCGCCTTGTAATCCACAATGTAAAACTCCCCTTTTGGATTGACCCACACATCATCAACTCCCCCTGTGATCACGACATGTTCCTCAGCGATCGTATACGTAATTCCCCGCCTCAATGCATCTCGCCACTCGTCAATTTTTTCATGACGCAAAGGTATCGCATCAATCCCATAGGCTCTCATCAACGGGTGCGCCGTTTCATTTGCCCGGTGAATATCAAATTCTTTTTTAAGGAGTTTATCGACAGCAGAGTTGAGAGAAAAAGGATACCCAGGCGGTTGAGCGACACCAAGTTTACGATCAAGATAAAAACAGCGGGGGCAATTAAGAAATAGGTCTATCTTCGACCGACTCAATCTAAATGTCTCTTTGGATAAAGAGTCATAAAGATACTTTTTCCGGTTGGGGTTGTAGTATTTTGACATAATTAAAATAATCGCTTCCTAAATGATACCTCATCCTAACAATATTCCGTGTACTTTCAGTTCCTCTTGGACATTCTTAAAATTTGGAAGAGCTTTCTCTACCAATGACCAATATTTCTTCGAGTGGTTAAATTCTTTCAGATGACATAGTTCGTGAATCATAATATAGTCTCTTATCTTTGGATGCAGGAATAATATTTTATAGTTAAAGTTAAGGTTTCGTTTCTTAGAGCAGCTTCCCCAACGAGTTTTTTGATTCCTGATTGTTAATTTATTGAATTTGAACTGATAATGCGTTTTATTAAGAGCTGTCAGTCTTTTGATAATCATTTCTAATGCTTTTTCCTTATACTTCTCGTATCCATTATCTCCAAAAGTTAATTTCTGCTTTTTGTTAAGTCCTTCAAAAAAATTGAGCTTAGAGATGACCCACTGCGATTTAGCGATAACGTATCTATCAATTGAATTTGTGGGGAAAGTTTGGGGAACAGTAACAATGAAGTTACCGTCACAATAAACAGCTAGCCTCATCCGCTTGGCTCTTTTACTTCTACGGATAGAGTAGTTTACGACTCGATTGTGCAGGTTAATCTGTTTTTTCATTAGAACTTCTTGATTACAATGTCAACGAGTCTGTTTAAAAATTTAGGGAAATCTTTAACTTGTAGTTTCTTTTTGTATTCCTTCAAAATCAACTCTTGGATAGTCTGTTTTACACCTTTAAGAAATTCTTCACGCTTAGATGAATACTGCCAGCCCTCATCAAGAATAGCCTGCAATCTCTTTGAAAGGTCTTTAGACAAACTCAACAGAATTGGCTGGTCTGTTTTGGGTAAAAACTCTTGAGAAATGACAAATAATCCATATTCCTGCAAATTAAGTCCTAACTCCTTTGCTTCATCATATTTATTTTTAATATCGTTCATTAAGTCATAATAACGTTTGATTCGTTCAGAAAGATCAATCTGGTGCTGTTCAAATTCTTTACGAATAGCTGTTAATCTCTCACTAAACTTTTGAAATACAGGGTTTGTATCAATGTTTATAGAAATCTCTTGTTTAAGCATCTTTTCTAAGTTGAGTGCTTTTTCTTCATCATCCATCTTGTCGAGTCGTTCAAGAGTATAAATATCGTTTATTTTTAACTCTCTGAAGTTTTTAGTAATTCCTTCATAGTCGATTTGTTCTTGAATCAATTTTTTAACTCTTTCACCATACTCCCCGAAGGTTGGAATGTCACCGCTTCGGAAAGCCTCCATTGCAAAATTTTCTTGACGGAAATCATTGAGGAAAGCAATATAGACACTGGTAGTCCATTTGAATGTTCGAATGTAATCAGCAAGGAATGGGTCAGGTGACAAAACTTCAAATAATAGCTTTAATCTGGAATACTTATCTGTGAAGTATCGCTGTTTGCCTTCGTTATCAATGAATATTTTTAAGCATCTCCTCAAGTTTTCAATAGATGGGTCTTCTTGATTGATACCAGTAAAAATATCTTTTATTTCACCTAAAACTTCCAAAAACTCCTTTTTCAAGTGGTCAAGATCAATAAGTGCTGAGTCGATAATACTTTCATCGAAATTCAAAGCCTCGTAGAGGTTTCTTGTGATTCCATAGTAGTCAATTATCTTTCCGCATCCCTTATTTGGATAAACTCTGTTTGTCCGAGCAATCGCTTGCAATAAATTGTGATCTCGCAAAGGCTTATCCAGGTACATCGCTTGTTCAATTTGGGCATCAAATCCAGTTAAAAGCATATCGCAGACTAACAATAATTTAAGAGGAGTTTTCGGGTCTTTGAACTTATCAATAATTTTTTCTCTTTGAGCTTTGCTGGTATTATATTTTCTCAAGCTCTCCGAGTCAGTATTAGGATCACCAGATGAATACACCACTTCTGTCCATTCGGCTGGAATAAGATCGTTGAATAATTGTTTGAATTTGGCAGTCGCTTCTCGGTCATAGCAAACGACTTGAGCTTTAAAGCCATTCGGCTCAATGTAAAGTCGGTAGTGATCTACAATATCTTGAGCTACAGCTCTCATGCGTTTATCAAGTTTTATAAGCGCTTCTTTCTTGCCATAGCGTCGCATGACTAATTGTTTTTGCTCATCTGATAAATCGGTGGTCATCTCATCAAATTGCTGGTCAATTTTTTCTTCATCAATAAAGAATTTGGAAAGACGAGCCTCATATGTTACTGGTAAGGTTGCTCCGTCATCAATGGCTTGTTGAATGGAGTAGTAGTCAAGATAGCGTTCTCCTTCTTCACCAAAGTTTCGGTGAGTATTAAGAGTCGTTTTATCAATTGGTGTACCTGTAAATCCGAAGAAGAAAGCCTTTCCCATCGAATCTCGTAGTTTAATTCCAGCAACACCCTCGTTCGACCTGTGAGCCTCATCAGAAAGAATGATGATATTTTCATGAGGATTCTCAAGATGTAGTGGAAGTTCATTAAATTTCTCGATAGTAGAGATAAAGATTCCTCTTTCATCATTGGTAATTTTCTTCGCAAGATCACGCTGGGAGGTAACTCTAATTACGTTTTTACCACCTGCATTGATAAATGAATCATAAATCTGATTGTCTAGGTCGATTCGATCAACAAGAACAAATACTTTTGGATTCTTGAGAGACTCGTCAAACCTGAGCTTCCATGCGGTAAAAAACATTGTTAGAGATTTTCCCGATCCCTGCGTGTGCCAAATTAAGCCTCGTTTCTTCTCTCCCTTTTTCACTCGTTCGACGATTTTATTTGTGGCACGAAGTTGTTGGTAACGAGCCATCTTTTTAATGCGACCGTCTTTTGTCTGTTCAAAGACAATGAAATTTTTAATAATATCTAAGAGTCTACTTTTATCTAATAAAGAAGTAAGCGTCAATTCCAATCCTGTATCAGACTCCAAATCTTCCTTGCCCGCCGAAGCTTTAGCGAAGGAGGGATCTCTCCATTGCAAGAAGTACTGTTCTGGTGCGTAAGTAGTAGCATAGACAGTTTTTAAGCCATCTGTCGCAATATTAAAACAGTTAGGCCAGAATAGCTTCATAGCGACTCGCTGGTAACGTATTATTTGACCAATCGCATTTTCATAACTAACACTGGTGGATGCGGTGGGACTTTTTGCCTCAATATCAACGACAGGAATACCGTTAAGGAAAACCAAAATATCAGATCGTATATTTTCCAGATTGCCTTCAAAGTAGAATTGATTTGTGACTACAAATTGATTGTTTTCGAGGTTATCGTAGCCCACGATCATGTAATCACGCATTTTGCCTGTTTCTGAATCTTTCAGGTTTACGCCATTACGCAGGAGTTTTAAGAAGCCCTCATTTGTATCAATTTTCCTTATTTCCCGGATAACACTTTGGATTTCAGTATCATCTGTAATGTTATTTATTCGTTTTACAGCTTCTATAAGATGAGAAACTATCAGGTATTCATTTTCCAGACTTCTCAAACCAGCAAAATCTTCAGGAGTAATATACTCATAACCCAAGTTTTGGGATAAGAATTTAACGACATGTTTTTCGACTGTATATTGTTCGTTAAATTTCATAGGTTTCTAGAAATGTAAAATCTGTATCTTCCAAATACTTCACCTCTTTAAGCAAGGATTCTTTAGTAAGAGATTTCATTTGTGCATCAAGAGAAGTTTCAAATGTACTTCTATATTTTGTAATAACATCTTCTGCGAAACCCTCAACGGAATTGACAATATCTCTATAAAAGATGTTAGCATCTATTGTTAATACATCACTTTTAAATTCTAAATGGTATTTTTCGTTAACTTCAATGGGATTATTTGGATCACTAATTCGAAACTCCCAACCAATTTGCTTGTTGTTATGTGTAAATTCCTTTGGTTGATGTTGATGAAGTAGCCCATGTCTGAAAATAAAAACAATAAATCCTGCGAATTCTTTATATTTGTGATTAGATTCTCCCAAAATGTTTGAGATGTAAGTTTTTATATTCGAACCGGTAGATTTAGGATTACCAGTTATATAAGAGCCTAAACCATCAATCTCTGGGAATAACATTCGTGGCACGGCAAAAGATCCAGCTATGTATTTTTTATTATGCATCTGACTTGACCATCCTATCAATGCTCCACCTACATCATCTATTATTGATTTTTTAATATGATTTATTAGATAATCTCTAATTTGATCATCGTTCCATGTATGTTTCATATTAATTTATTTTAACTTTCTGACTAAAAATATCTTGCATGAGGCCTTTTTTAAGAATTTGTAGTTTTTCTTTATTCATTTTCTCAATTAATATTTTATGATCTATGGAGAACAAAATAGTTCCTATTTTTCGTTGTTCCTCAAGAGAAGGTTTAGCAATAGGAATAGAATTACAGCTAGTCTTATTCAGATAAGGTACAGAAGTTTTAGTTGCCAAATTTTCCATGAAATCTTTTTGCAATATCAATGAAAATTTAAGAAAGTTCTGATCTAATTTACTTGAAGGCAAGAAAGCATGTAATTGCTGATTAATGGCGATTTCCCTATCAGTTACAGCTACGATACCAAAATCACCAACACATGACATGATTACTGAATTTGCTGGTATTATTTTATTTCCACAATTTTTGAGTTCTTGTCTTGAAACATATTTTGTAGCTTCATTGTATTGAATCCTTGAATCCTGTATGTTGGGTATCGTAATCCATGGAATGTCTCCATTAAAAATTTTAGGTTTATTTCTCCCTGGAACAATACAATCACAAATTTGTCCCACACTCATTACTTCCCATTCATCAGGAATTTCTCCAATTTTTGTTTTCTTAAACTTTTTATGACCGAGTCCTTTCGTGAGTAATTCTAGCATTAAGCCCTGCTTCAAAGTTTCAGTCTTTTGAATAATCTGATCTGCCTTAGCGAGTTTCTTGTCAATCAATTCAAAGAAATTAGTAATTTTCTCCTGTGATTTATGATCGGGAAACTCTAATGGAAAATTCTTTAACATATAAAGTCTGAGTGACTTTACTGTTGAGCCAACTGCCATTTTAGTTAAGTACTGACTTTTATAAAGCATCCAGTAATATAAGAATTTTAGACTCAGGTCTATTTTGCTCTTTGGAAAGATTGCATAAGCCCGTTGATGTAGGTCGAATTTCCCAATATAATATCGTGGAATAAAATCTTTTCCCTCACCCGGCAAGATAACCGCCTCCGTATCGAACAGAAACTTATCGCTATATTTTATTTCTATTGAACGATCAAACAGCGGATATTTACCATTTAGAACTGCTTCATCAGTATTCGTTTTTCCATTGGTAACTTCAAATAATTCTCCGATTGTTGATGCTGTCCAATTATTTTTATTTTTCATATGATTTTTTAATTGACTTATATCAACCGCTTGTTATATAATTGGTTTACAAGTAATTCCCTAGCCGTGGGGTTCCGGATGGTTCCTCATAAATAGCGACTAGGGTTTTGTGCTATTTAAACAGTCCGTTCTCCTCTACAATTTTATTTTTAATTTCTTTGTAATATTCTGCGTCTCCGTGCTCATACTTACGAAATACTGACCAGCTCACAAAGTCTACAGCTTGTATTCCTTTTTCCTCTGATGGAGTTCTGATCACAATATCTAACCGTATTTTGTGATTATCGCGAGCTTGGGTCTTAAGATAGTTGGAGAAATTATCATTTAAAAATTTATTAGTTTCTCTCTTAGCCGCGATTAAGTGAACATTGGCTACGACATTGATCAGTTTCTTCGACATGATTCTGTCCAGAAGAATATTTGTAACGTAGTTATATAACACATGCTTTTCGTCTTGCAAATGCGTGAATACTTTTACCTTATGTAGATATATCGTCATTATATGAATATTTAAACCTGAAAGTTTCTGGAGAAGTTTATGCCTCGTTGCAGGTTTTTCTTTGTAACAGTGAAGTATGCCACCGGAAAGTTTCTTGGTTTTTTTTCGTAAAGAACTATGAATTTTCTTTATTACTTTTTCAACCTTTCGCTTATCCTCTGTTGCCAAAACGGTTATAACGAAATATTTTGAATTCTTTTTTGATGGATTAAATCCAAGATCTCCGCTTTCGTCCAGAAAGATGTATATCATACTAGTATCCTAACTCGTTTATAAAATCTGCTACTTTTTTGTTGATTTCTTCTCTGTCTTTTTCCAAATTTTGTAGTTCCTTCCAGACTTGTTTTACGTCAATTTGAACTTGTTCTTCGTTACTATCAATGTATCGCCTCACATTGAGGTTATATTCGTTTTCTTCGATTTCTTTTACATCAACAACTCTGGCGTACTTTTCGACATCTTGATATTGATCGTAAGTCTTAATAATTTTGTCTATATCCTGCTTTCTGAGAGTATTTTGGTTTTTTCCTTCAAGAAAATCACGCTCCGCATCAATAAGTAATACTTTCCCTTTTTTGTTTTCTGCTTTGTTTCGATTGAAAATAAGAATTGCTGCTGGAATACCAGTTCCATAAAAAAGTTTAGGTGGAAGCCCAATAACCGCTTCCAAAAGATCATTTTTGATAATCTGTTCTCGGATTCGGCCTTCGCTACCGCCTCTAAATAGGACTCCATGAGGCAACACAATGCCAGCACGACCATTTACGTTCAATGACTTAAGTATGTGGAGTACAAAAGCATAGTCAGCGTTTTTCTGTGGAGGGAGTTCATACTCTTGGGTACGACCATATTTGTCGCTTTTGAATAGTTCAAACTCCCAATCTTTTATGGAATACGGAGGGTTAGCGACCACGATGTCAAAAGTTTGTAAATTTCCCATATTATTGAGGAACTGCGGATTTGCCAGGGTGTCACCACGCCTTATATCTGAACTATCCAGTCCATGTAAAAACATGTTGATTTTGGCAATAGCAAAGGTACTGATATTGATTTCCTGTCCATAAAAGTAAAGTGTTCGTGCAACTTGCTCATTCGACCTATTTTTAAGGTAGTTATATGCTTCAAGAAGAAATCCTCCTGAACCTACTGTCGGGTCGTAAACATGGTCTTTTTGATGAGGCTTAACAATTCCTATGATGATTCGCTCAACTTCTCGTGGAGTGTAGAATTCGCCGCCTTTTTTCCCTGCATCTGCAGCAAATTGCTTGATTAAATACTCGTAAGCGTCACCCAAGAGATCAGAACTGATGTAATTACTGCCAAAGTTATATTGAGAGAAGTGATTTACTAGTCTTTGAATGGTTTCATTGGGGAATCTATCCTTATTGGCAAAATCCAGATCATTAAAAATCTTATCCAGCTTTGGACTATTTACGTTTGTAATTTTGTCAAAAATATCATTGAGTTTCTGGCCGATGTTCTCTGATGTCTGGGTAATAACTTCCCATTTGCAGTCTTTTGGCACTTGGAATCTGTGGTTATATTCAGCTTCAGCGAGTGTCTTGTCTTTATATTCATCAATGACTTTTTTGTATTCTTCATCCCAAACGTCACTAATTCTTTTGTAAAAAAGTAACCCGAAGATATATTTTTTATAGTCAGAGCTGTCAATTTTGCCTCGCAATATGTCGGCACTTTTCCATAGAAACTGTTCGAGTTGAGCCAGCGTGAGCTTACTTCCCATTTTGGCAATAATTGTTTCTATGTCTTGCTTACGATATTTGCGATCCTTACGTGGGCCAACTCGCAGAGGAACTAATTCGCCACTTTTCTCCCAGTTCCTAAGAGTATCTTGATGGATATGAAATAACTTAGAAACCTCGCCTATCGTAAGATATTCAGATGTTTTTCCAAAAGTCATTTTAGTGATATCCATAGTATTAATCTAAAGTATTATTATTTTGTTACAATACAGAGCAGTATAGTCTTTAATTTCATAAATTGCAATAGATTTGCTTCATAGGTATTCATAAGTAGTATAGACATTTCAGCTTCAGGAGACTACTAAGAAATTTTTCTAGTTAAACTTGCCAATGAATACGATAGGTTACTAGAAAAGGCTGGGGTTTTCAAAGTTATCATGAAACTTATTTGTTCAATTGTTTGTTATCTTCCTTCTTATTGAGAAAATTCTTCTCTGATACTACAGAACGGCCAAGCCGTTTTTCCAACTTTTTTCTAGCCCCACCTGCGATATCGCCTCCGGCTTTTGCATCGCTTCGGAGTTTTGTTACACCCTTTGAGTCCTCAGTACGATGAATTTCGGTTGTGGCACGTTCACTAAGCATGTTAAAAATAAGTTCAAAGTCATCCATATGATCGCGTAAGTTTTCCCTCTTCAGGCCTTTAATTTTTTTATATTCACTTGGAGTCACATCAAAAGTTGCCTTGGAAATTTCAGCTGTCAAAATCTCATAATCTTTATCATCTCTGGCTCCACGATTTTTCCACTCGTCAGTGAGTTCTTCTCGAATAGCGATGCCTCTCATTCGTTTTTCTATCCAATCATCACTATAACCTTTAAGTTTGTACAATGTTCGCGTGCGTTTAGTTGCTAGTTCAGGATTTTCTATTTCCTGAACTCTTTCATAACCCACTTTGGCAAGCCAGCGTTTGAATGGCTCTGCCTTAGGAGAAGGAATAGATTGAATAATCCGAAAGATACCTTCAGTATCGGCACAATCGGTTTCATATCTCTTTCCGTCAGCAGATTCCAATTTCAGTTGTCGACAAATTGTCGATAACTCAGTTTTATCTTCATCCTTCACACGGATTTTCATTCTATACCAGTAATCGTTGGAATTTAAACTATCGGTAAGGACTTCAATTACATCTATTACAGAAAACCACCATGCATCTTGATAGAGAGTTTTTCTGATTTTTCTTCCTTTGAATAAAGCAATTTTTGTTGTTTCCATATGAGTGATAAAATGGTTTTCTTTAATACCAATAGGTTACTGGAAAGGGCTGGGGTTTTCAATTGACTCTGGTTAAAAAAGTATAGAATCGGAGGTAAGGTAAGTGGAGATCAAATTAATTTTTCAGCTTTTCAATTTCCTTAAACTGCTACTATCCAATAACGACAGCATCTGAACTATAGCAATTTAAAGCTATTTTGAAAAGTTGCCATAGTTTATTTTTTCTTCGCTATTTTCAGCGCACGCAAGGCTGCCGAATCAAAATCATTGTCCAATTTTTTTGCTTCGCTTTTTTTATATTCATCAAAATTCTTTTCCGCTTTTTCTACCGCCAACTCATGGGAAATTTTACCTGCATCTTTCAAAATATTTTTATTGTTAATCTGTAAAAATGCGTGGAGTTTATCTATCCAGTCCTTCATATACATTGGCACCCTCTGCATGGCCTGTCCTTCGGCAAATACGAGATACTGCTCGACAAGATTATTTAAAATGAGAAGTTCCTGCTCACTTAAATAATTTTTGGCGATCACCAATTCTTCTTTTGTTGGCTTGCTACCCCTAAAGTTTGTGAGACCTACATTTGGTTTTTTACTATCTACTCTACTGGCAATTATCTCCGCCGCAGTATTTCCGGTAATTGCATAATGCACTTTATTTTGGACCGTTTTGAAAAAGAGAATACTCTTCTCGTCTGTAGGATCGTAATCAACACTGGTAGCATAAATATCAGTAATTTTTCTATAAAATCTTTTTTCTGAAGTACGAATGTCCGCAATACGACGAGTGAGTTCTTCAAAATAATCAAATGGCAAATCGGGGTTTTTCAGTCGTTCATCATCCATCACAAAACCTTTGACGATATATTCGCGCAGATGCTTGGTTGCCCAAATGCGAAATTGAGTACCACGGAGTGATTTGACTCGGTAACCAACGGAGATAATAACATCGAGATTGTAGTATTGTACCTGATATTCTTTTCCGTCAGCGCCAGTACGTCGGAATTCCCGACATACTGATCCCTCTACTAGTTCTTTTTCCTTAAATACTTTAACAATATGTTCTGCAATAGTTGAACGGCCTTTATCAAAGAGTCGAGCCATTTCATCCTGACTCAACCAGACCGTGTCTCCATCAAACCGCACGTCAATTTTGGTCTCGCCTGTTTCTGTTTTATAGATAATTATTTGTGATTGAAGTTGTAAGTTTTTCATATTTTTGATTTATACATTAGTTACTTTTCCACTTCACACTACTGCTGTCCAATAAAGACCGCATCTGAGTAATAGCAATTTAAAGCTATTTTGAAAAGTTGCCATAGTTTATTTTTTCTTCGCCCTTGCTTCTCTAAATCCATCGTCAAATATTTCATAGTAGTCAGCGTAAATATATTTCTGCCCATAAACAGCATCACCAAGAGGTTCAAGGATTTTTAAATTCTCAAGTCGCTTGATCACATTATATGCACCCTGTGGACTAAAACCCGTCCACTTCATTATCTCCGCAACGCCGACAATTGGCTGACCAAATAGTTTACGGATTATTTCCAAAGTGGACTCAGCCGATTTTTTGCCAAGTTTTTGCATTTTGGCAAAATCTAAGTCTCGTAGTGCAGTTATCTTAGTACAAATTTCGATTGAAGCATCTGCAATTTCTGCTACGCCTTCCAAAAAGAACTCCAGCCAAGCATCAACCTGGGCATTCGCATCATGATAACTTTGTAATTTTTGATAATAGAGTTTTTGATACTTTTTAAAATAGCTTGATAAGTACAATACCGGTATTTCTAAAAGTCCGGCGTGGTGAATATACATGACTATCAACATTCGTCCTGTTCGACCATTACCGTCAGTAAACGGGTGAATAGTTTCAAACTGCGCATGGATCAATCCAACTTTTACCAACGATGGATAGTCATCTATTGCATGGATAAATTTTTCCAGATCATCTAATGATTTATACATATCATGCGGGGCAGGAGGTACGAAAGAAGCATCTGTAGGAGCCCTGCCTCCTATCCAATTCTGGGAATGTCGAAACTCGCCTGGGTATGCATGCTGTGTCGAACGTGCACCGGTCATCAGTCGCTCATGTATTTCTCTTATGAGTCTCAGAGAAATCGGCAAGGTCTTGGTTCTTTCGATGCCATAATTTACCGCGTTGACATAATGATTAATGTCGTCAACGTCAGCGGGGAGCCGAGATTTTTCTTCGGTAACTGGCGCCGCTACTGCGTCTTGTAAAGTTGCCTTCGTGCCTTCAATCTGACTAGAATAAGCGGCATCTTTTTTTATAAACATCTTGAGGAAAAAGTTCTTGTCCGGCAAGAGTCTCGTGATGCCATCGAGTTTACCGACTAATCGTATTGCCTCCTCGTTTTTTTTATACAATTTTGGGCTCATCATTAAGCCATCTTTTGGAGGAAAATCAAAAGGCGTGAAGGCTCCATAACCTTCTTTTTGCTTGATATACCTGCCTATTTGTACTGAGTTGATATTGTTCATAGTAATGTCAACATTATATGCTATTTTGTTGATATTAGCAAGAGAGACGTCAACTGTATTACAGAAAACCACCATTCGTCTTGATAGAGAGTTTTTCGTATTTTTCTTCCTTTGAATAAAGCAATTTTTGTTGTTTCCATATGATTGATAAAATGGTTTTCTTTTAATACCAATAGGTTACTGGAAAGGGCTGGGGTTTTCAATTGACGCAGGCTAATTTTAAGAATGTGAATTACCACTTGACAACCATAAAGTATTACTTTATACTTTAGCCATGGTAACACTGTCTCGGCTCCATGAATTAAAAAAACGGCTCGACGCTCACCGGCCATTTCCTAAAGAGATTATAAAAAATCTGGACGAATGGTATAAGGTGGAACTCACCTATACGTCTAATGCAATTGAGGGTAATACACTCTCACGGCAGGAGACGGCGCTTGTTGTCGAAAAAGGCATCACTGTAGAAGGAAAATCCATAGTTGAACACCTCGAAGCTATCAATCACGCAAAAGCCTGGGACTATATTATGTCTCTCAAAAATAAGACGAAAAAGAATATTACAGAGCGTACTATCAGAGATATTCACTCTCTCATCTTGCGAGATATTGACACGACAAATGCAGGACGATATAGGAATGTGCCCGTCCGCATTGCCGGCTCTTCCGTAGTTATGCCCAATGCCCTGAAAGTGCCTGACTTGATGAAGGAATTGATCGATTGGCTTCATAACACCAATAACGATATCATAGATGTGGCATTACGCGCTCACTATACATTTGTGAGCATTCATCCCTTTACCGACGGAAACGGAAGAACAGCGCGCTTACTTATGAACTTGATCCTTATGCAGGCAGGCTATCCACCCGCAATAATCCGCAAAGAAGATAGGAAAGTCTATATTAATAGTATTGAAAAGGGACAACTATCCGGCGATCTTTCAGATTACATTCCTCTCATGTTCTTGGCTGTCGAAAGATCGGTGTTAATCTATCTCGAGTCACTCGAACCGAAAGAAATAATCGAGAAGTCAGATGCACTGCTTAAAATTGGAGAATTGGCCAAAATGACCGAAGAGACTGTTCCGACAATTCGGTTCTGGACAAATGAAGGTTTATTGCGAGTAAAAAAGTATTCTCCAGGAGGATATCAACTCTATCATCAAGATATGATTCATCGGGTAAAACAAATACGTACACTACAGTCTGAAAAACGTCTCACTATCGAAGAACTGAAAAAAGTAATCGTATAGAGAGTAACGGTTGAAGAATGGCTCACCCTAATCAGAAAGTAGAATTCAATTACCTAGTGTATGAAGTGACCAATTGTGTATAATGCCTAACGAACTGGTATTACCCAGCTTTTTTAAGATCTGCAATTTCTTTTTTTTGTTCCACCATTTTTAATTCCCGGCCGACCATAAATCTATTCATTTTCTCCAACTCTTCATTTTTATCAGTAAGCTGTCCTGTCCGCGCGACTACTTTGCCCTCAAGCTCTTTGGTATATTTGGCCAGTTTTTCCTCAAGACCCTTTCTTTCCGAAATATCTTCCAGAGCTATGATAATAAGTTGCACCGAATCTATCTGACCGGCATTAAGTAACATCGTCTTCTTCCCAATTGTTTGGAAGTCATGTTTAACTTCATAATTTCTGACAATTTTTTTCTCCGGCAAGATTTTTTCCAGTAAGTCCCTCAGTTCGAGGATATCCCATTGACCATTTCCCAGATCATAAATAAATTTATCCACTGTTTCCGCTGACGAAACTTTAAAAGTATCGCGTAAAAAATCGGATTCGCTGAAATCACCTTAAGGTCGGCATTAAGAAGCAAAAAAGACTCTCTAGCTATGTCCACGAGTGTTTGTATGTAATGCAAAGCAAGCTTTTTGGACTCTAGCGACTCGATCTTATCAGTTTTGTCATCTGTCATAGCTTATGCTCCTTTAACAATATGTTACAAATTTGTAACTATCATTATAGTATTTAAAAAAACTGTTTTGTCAAGCTGAAATACCAGGACCTTCTTTTGACAAAGTTGAAAATCTCATTTATAATGCCAGAACAAATCAAGAGAGGTAAGGAAAGAGAAATCTTGTGAGAATTGGCTCACCACGACTTACCCGACAACCGACTCCCGGTGTACGATCGGAACTACGGTGCCACATCCAATCCCGACACGGTCGGAAAAGATTAGCCTATTACAGGAAATGTATATGTCTGAACCTTTAAAAGTTTACGAGTCCCTCAACTCCGCCTTCTCCATAGGATGTGACCCGATAACCGGAATCCATATTCTTAATCCACAAAGTAAAAATTATCCCATTAAGATCGTAGCCAATGGCGGGGCTCAGCTCATGAATTCACATCACTATGCCGACCGTTATTCTTCCCCCGAAAGCGCCGAGATTGTACGTACAAATCAAGAACTAGTGACGGGATTCATGCTCGCATTTTCAAATTCGGGAGATCTGTTTTATTTTACCTCTTCCAATCCTTCCATAACAATCGCCACTCTCCAGAAAATTCATGATTCATATGCTCGAGTAGGTATTTCCATCGCACGCGACTACCGTCATGTTGAAGACATTGACAAGGTAGATTTTAGAGACTCTGCAGTTAAACCTCACGTATTTTCCCCCGAGATTCTAAGGCCGCTCGGTATGGCGGAAACCGGAATAAGAAATGTCCTTGCATACAAAAAAAACGTCCATCAGTTTTTATGGAATCATTACGGCATCCCCACTCCTCCCACGTCGTACCTCAACGGGAACGCACCGGATAATTTACGGCATGATCTAGAGATGTTTCGAAATTATGAAGAACTCGTTGTCAACGGACCGGACGGCTGTGGAGGATACGGCTTTATGATTACTCCTAACTCACATACAGTTGTACAAAAAATAAAAGATGAGTCGAAAGACGTCCTCCAGGTTCAAGGGAGATTGCCGTTACTTACTTCTCCAGGAGTATCATTTTATATCGGCGATACGGATATAGTATATCTTGGCGGTGCTGAACAGCGGTTTATAAAACCGGGCCAACACGCCGGAAATATATGGACAAAGGGTATAGAAGATGAGTGGAATAATACGTTCTCAGATTTTAATAAAACGATCTTCGCTGGCGTCCGAGTGCTGCAGAATTTTGGCGTACGGGGTAATGTTAATCTTGATGTGCTTGGACTGGCCGAAGAAGTCTCTCGCCGATATGGACTCTCCAGGGTTCTCCTGCGTGAAGCGAATATTCGACCCGGAGGTTCTGCGGTTATGTTCCGCTTGCAAAGCAATGCCGATGTTGACGGTCTACCGCCGTCTACAATCATTACCAACACTGCAGTGTGTATAAGACCGGAAGTTTTCTTTGATTCGGAACTTTTGGGAAGATTAAATTGCGAGAGAAACATGAGAACGGTTATCTATAATTATTATAAGCCCCAGGAAAGAGCATATCTGGCTTTTATGGGAAACGATCGCGTTACTATTTCTGATGTTCAAGCATATGAAGAAGCTACTCTTCGTGATCTGCACACATGGGGATGAACTGGCCGGATTAAACCTGTTTTTACACTATCCCTACGGGAAAAATGAAAAAGTCGAGTGGAAAGTCATGGTCGGAAACCCGATGGCCACTCTCACAAACCTTCGGTTTACGGAGACAGATCTCAACCGCTCATTCAACGCCAAAAAAGCCCGTTCATACGAAGAAAAACGGGCAGAAATACTAAAAAAAATATTTGCCAACTATGACGTTGTCTGTGATATTCATACGACTACTGCCATTCGCGATAGTATAGGTTGGGATAAGTGTCTCTTCGTAAATTCAGTCGATCAGTCGACTTTATCCGAATGCCGGTATGTCCCATCCGACTACATCATCTGGGACAGCGACCCGACATACCAGAAACAGTATTTACCCGCACACGCAAAGATCGGCATCACGATTGAGTATACGAAAACGAAAAATGCCGCAATAGATATGAAGCGAATTGAAAAAGATTTTATACAGATTATCAACCAAAAACCCATATCCTCCCAGGCGGAAAAGAAACGACTCCTCTGCCGGGCTGACCGAGGCGTCACACAGGACGAAAAAGACAAACACAATTTATTTCTGAAAGAATTTGTACCTTTGACACAAGAAGAAAAGAAAAAACTCAAACTCCATCTTGAGAAAGAATATTATCCCGTATTCATCAATCCTCGTTCCATCGACCCAAAGTATTATTGCTTCTTGAATGAGAAAATGTAAATTCTCTATTCCTTATTGGAAAATATCGTCATAAGTTTATCTACAGATGAGTCACTTATTTTGGCATACCAGAACTGTATACCTCCGAAAGCTTTAAATTCTGTCTCTAACGCATAGAAGCTTTCATTATTTTTATTACACCTTAGCAGTCTTATTTTCTGCTTTCCTCCGTAAAAATCTTCTTCGTTTATAATTCCATAGTCATGAACAATCTCACCAATAAACTTATTTATTGCAAAGTCTCTTCCTTTCTTTGTGAATATCGTCCATAGCCCATATACTGCGATTATTACAAACACTATAAGGAAAACTATCACTTGTATACTCATACAATCAGATAATAGATTATCCTGTTCTATTTTTCAACCACAGAGGTTGAAGAGATTGTCAGGAAGATCTTATTGATATTTTTAATTTGCCTAAAGATTGACTTTAAGTTTACGAAGATCCTGTTTCAGTTGTTCAGAATCAATAAACTGTATACCTCTTATTCCCACCTCTTCTGCACCTTTTACAAAAATATCGTTATTATCAATAAATATAGCTTCTTCTGGAGAAACGTCTAGCTTCTTTAACGTAAGGGTATAGATATCGGCAAACGGTTTACGACTTTTCACTTCATAAGAAAATATTTTAATATCAAAATATTTAAAGAAATCCAACTTTTCTATTTCTTGTATATGCGACTCAATGGTGTTAGACAATAATGCAAGTTTGTATCCTTTTTTCTTTAGATCAATGACAATATCAATAACTTCTTGAACTACTTTTACATTTATATGACTTTTCACAAGCGGTGAAGGAGAAGGAACTTTTTGATTAAAGAGTAATTTGCTTTTGAGTACATTCCAAAATGTCTCTTCGTCTATTTGGCCACTCCCTAGTCTTTCTATTGCTTCAATGTAAATTGGGAGTGCCTTTCCTCTGTCCAAATGAAATTCATCTACTATGTCATCAAATACGTGTGTATTTGTTATCAATACATCGCCAATATCAAAAATGATAGCTTTTATCATAAGCTTATTTGAAAGCAGGTACCTCTTCCAAATGTTCAGGAAGCTTGTCTATTCCCATTGCTTTGGAAATAAGTTCAAAGTCCTCTTTTGAGATTTGGATGAGGTCCATTTTAAATACGACACCCCAGTGTTTTTTATTTCGGATACATGAGAGATGTTGAATGAGAGGAATCAGAGGTGCTTCTTTTACTTTTAGATAATTAACTTTTCTTCTATATGCTTGGACACCGGGAGAGTTCTCAACAAGAAACATGGTGTCGTCTGCAATTTGACCGATGGCAGAAAAAGTCTGTAACTTTATCGTTCCGGCCATGTCTTCACGAGGTGAATAAAAAATAACCCAGTCATCTTTTTCCATTGTATTTACACGAGCATCTATACCGGGAAACTCCATGATTCCTTCCCCAACGGCTTTTACCACTTTCTCTTTTTGTAACACATTGATCCAATATTTTTGCATAAGGTAAGTATACAATAATGTAATCTTGGAGGTCGAAGAGATTGTCAGAATGATCCCGTTTTGACTTCTCCTGCACGTTTGTATGAAGCAAAAATGACACCACTTGGGGAAATTTTAGAATAAACTAGTGTGAACGAAGCAGGTATTGTCCCTTTACCAAACAACCGTTTTCCCGTACCAAGTGTAATAGGAAATATTTTAAGCCACAATTCATCTACCAAATCATACTCCATCAATGTCTGAAGAAGAATACTGCTTCCGTAGACTTGTAGGTCTGGACCGTTGGAGTTCTTTAGCTTTTTTAATTCTTTGATATCTTTTATCACTTCAGTATTTTCCCAGGTTGGATTTTTTAAGGTTTTGGAGACAACATATTTGGTAATTTTGTTTACCTGGGGCCATGTTTCTGTGTGCTGCGGCCAATATCCTGCAAAGATGTCATACGTTTTGCGTCCAAGGAGCAAGTCATATGTTCCTTTCATCTGCTTATCCATTTCTTTCCCGGACATTTCATCAAAGTAGGGAGCTGTCCATCCGCCATATTTGAAACCGCCAGACGTATCTTCAGTCGGTCCACCCGGCGCCTGCATCACGCCATCAAGAGTAATAAATTCGAGAACAACAATCTTTCTCATATGATTTATTTTACCAGACCGTGAATGTATGGAGAACTAGGAGATCTCAAAAACTTTGTAGTCATCTTTCGTTAGTCTTTTTTTACTTTTTTTGGAGTGACATTGTGGAAGATCTCCTCTTTGGGTGGATTTTCTTCAGTATTTTCATCATCATGTGTATATTCTCCATCTGGGCTTCCTATTGGTTCATCGGCATCTATCGACTGTTCGACAAATTTAGTATTTTGGCTGTCTCCCATTTGTTTAAAGAAAGGGTCTTGCTCTTCCAACTGGTCTTTCGGCTTTACAGGATCAATGAAATCTATATCGTCCATATTTGAGGCATCAGAAGTCGAAGGAGCATTATGTGAATCGTTTGGTTTATTCTTTTTCATAATTACATTATACCAAAAAACGAATGAGGAAAGTATTTTGGCAACCAATTCTGAAGCTCAATAATATTTCCTTCGGGATCAGTAATGTAGATATATGTGGAAATTCCTCTTTTATACTCTTGGGTTGCTATTTCACCTATTTTTTTTCCACCATGTTCTAGTGCTTTTTTAAGAGTTTTTTGTATATTATCGACAAGAAATGCAATATGGCCATAACCCAATCTATTAGGGACAGTTGGCAAGGCTTTTTCAAGTAACTCAGAGTATTGGAAAATTTCTAATTTTAGTTGTTGGTTTTCATAACCTGGTAATAATAAATTAGTTCCGTCTAAAACAGCACTTTTAATTCCTGTTCCCTTTTCTAAGTATTCTCCTGAAAGATGAGTAGTATAGGTAGGTTTGCAATCAAAAACCTGTATATAAAAATCCGCTAATGTTTTCCAATTTCTTGCAATTAAGTTGGTGTGAGAATAACGAACAGACATTCTATTATTATAACATCGAAGTCAGAACTTTAAAAGTTTATCTTTAAAAACTTTTCCAGGTTCTCCCTTTGGATACTCAGTATTATATTTAGCTCCTGTATGATATCTACCAAATTTTTTTGCAACTTTGTCGTAAAAATTATTTACCATAAGTAAAGTATAGCAAGATAAGCCAAACCAACTGGAGTCCTAAAGTTTTTTTGCGGCTAATTTTTGGTTATAAAAAATAAAACTTCTTATTTACTTGTTAAATATTGGTAGGTTTTTTCTATTTGTTCTCTATGATTTTTAGCTACATCAATGTATGTAATTTTATATGTAGTACATTCTTTTTCTAGAAAATTACTCATATTCATTATCCACTTGCATAAGTCATTTAATTGTTGTGAATTTAGTTTTTTTATCCACCAATCGTTTTTACTTGGATTATTCAATAAAGTTTCCGGCTTTAACTTTGACGTTCCCAAAAAACAAGTTTTTACTTGAAATTCTTTTTGTAATTTTAAAACATGTTCCGGAAGAAAACTGTCGCCTTCAATAACATAGTGGTCAACAACAGGCTGATTGTATTTTACGAACTGGAATAAGAATGGATAAAAATTTACCGCCTTTTTTTTAAATTCGTGCTCATTAAAATCTGAGAAAACTTTTACTCCAAGCTGGGGTGCCGCAAACATAAGCATATGAACAATCCAATCGGCATCAACATATGCAATTTTATTTCTTTCCAGAATGAGTTTAGCTAATGTGCTCTTCCCAACTCGTGGAGCGCCACCAATTAGATACAGCATAAGAAAAGTATAGCAGGTATAGTTTTTCTTAATTTTTATTAACCTTAACGATAATCCTAAGGGCATCCGGCACTTGGTTTTCACTGTTATAGAAAATAGGAAGATCGGAAAAGTCAATGATGTTGAAAATCTTGTCAGTATTTTCTTTTAGAAAAGAGAGCAGATCAAACAATTCTTCGGGTGGATGCAGGGCTAACCTAGCGAGCGTTCCCTCTTTGCCGCCTCTGGGCCACATTATACTAAGTCCGTGATTTTGCAGGTCTTCTATTTTGAATATGAAGCGGATTCATTCTCTATTGATAGAGTTGATAATCCGAAAGGAGCTGTAAATTCTTTAGTGTAACCTTTTTCAGCCTTAAATTTAACTAAGGAAATAATGGGAATTGAATAATTATTTTCTAGTTTTTGTCTTCCGCACATTAAAACCTTTTCAGCGACAAACAAAGCTTGCTTAATAATAGCTCCACCTTTATGAACCGCTCGAATGAGAGCCAGCGCTGTACCCCCGGAACTTAATAGGTCGTCGACTAAAATTATTCGCTGTCCTTTTTTGATTCCGTTAAGAAAGATGTCGCCCTTTCCGGAAAAACCAACGGAAGCTTTTACATGCAGTTCTCCTTGTCCACCATTTGGATACCAGTTTGCAAGTGTATAGGGAATATTAGTTCTCATCGATACAGCATGCGTCAACGGTCCTCCACCCCGATCAGCCTCAGATACCAGTAGATCAATACTATCAAAATTACCGTAATGAACAAGAAGATCAGCCATATCTTCTACGAGTGAAGGCTCTATTGGAGGTTCAAAGTCGGTGAGAGTAAAAAAAGAATATGGGTAACCGGTTTTACTGAAATGAATAGATTTATTGATAAAAGTTTTCTTTATTCGCTCAAGTTTTTTTTGAATCGCTTTTTGGTCTAGAATAATTGGTTTTAACATTTAGAGTATATTATAAAATAAACTGTAGGGTACACTTAAAATATTTACTAAAAAAACCTAACTAGATTCTTTCAAATGATAAACGTTATCAAGATATTTAACGATTATTTTTTTTCTGCTAAGAACAATTTTCGTGATAGAACATTCTCGAACCCCTTCCATTTGCTTTTCGGCAAATTTTAGACTGTATTCTTTTGACAAGATTACTAAAAAATCCCGGATTGTCCCACCATGAGTCACTAAAACAATATGTCCATTTTCAGAATCATCTGCAAGCTTATTTATAATATCATCTATCCTTTTTGCAGTTTCCTTAACAGAATCTCCAAACTTTGGTTTAGATTCGGGATTATCGGTTGCATATTGCCATTCCTGAATAAACTCTTCAAATGATCGATACTCTTTTTCCCAATTCATCCGTTCCTTTAGTGACTGTTCTATTATTACCGGGAGATTCAGAATACGTGCAATAATCTGTGCTGTTTCCTGGGCACGAGCATACGGACTTGTACAAATAGCAATTATAGGAAAAATTTTTAAATGTTTTGCAGTTCGTTCCGACTGGGCTTTCCCCAATTCCGATAACCCGTAATCTCCCGGTTGCTTTTTTTTATTTCCATGACGGATAAGATAAAATATAGTCATTATTGGAGTATACCAAAAGCTCGTTTCGGATATGATCTATTACAATACAGATCGATTAGTAGATGATATCGAAATCGGAGTTAAGGATTATGTAAAATATATTTTTCGTGAAGGGACAACGAAGGCAAAAAGAGATCTTATTGAACTTCTGCCTCAACATGAGTTAACCGATAATCTCAACTATTACTATACTCAACGTGCTCATCTTTCACTTAATATGCAAACACCCAATGATATACTGAAACAGTTCAATCTCATGACGGATTTCTAAGGAAACATACCGATATATGAATGGGAAAATAGGGTACAAATTACAAAAAAAAGCGGTTTTTCTATCGCTCTTTTTTTAATGGCTAGATGCCGATTTTAATACGCTTCTGGATTGCTAAGAAGATCTTCTTGATTTTTTTATTTGTGGCTCTAGTTGATTTATAGTGAGTAAAGCCGAACTACTATGTAGGAACTTTTTATGAAGAGAATTTTATATTTTCAAAATCTCAATTCTATTAATCCAGTCTTCATAGTTTAATTCGTAGTAGACATCACCAGTTACACCCCAAATTTCCATTCTCACTCCTTGTTGGTTACCATCTTCGATAAAAAGTATATGCTTATAGTTAGTACCCTCTTTTTCAAAATCATGTCCTCCTCCACCTTCTGTTATATTATCAAAGCGAAGTAAATAAATAGTTTTACCATCTCGTGAAAGATCTACTATCTTTTTAGTTTTGTATGGATATTCAATATTGATTTTTGCAAGTAGCGGATCACCCTTCTTAAAAGGTGAAGTTATTTGTAAATGCTCAGCCCCAGGTATGGGTGTTAAAACAGCCATATCAACTCCAAATTGGATAGGCCATATAAAGATACCTTGTTGTTTATCCGCTCCAATTTTTTGTATAAAGGAATGTCCGTAATCAGGATTAGGATCCTTCATCTTAAAGCCAGGAGAGACATCAATTGAATAACCCCATTTTTGATTTTCGAAATAGTTTGCACTATTCCGTTTTTCGTGTGTAATCTGATACTTTTGATACTTCATGCCGGCAGCAAAAATAACAACTAAAATAAGGATAGAAAAAATTATTAGTAATGGCTTTTGTAAGGATGTTGAAGTTTTTTTAGGAGTTTTCACTTTATGAAAGTATTAAATTAATTTATCGTTAGTCAAATAGTTCCCACATAGTACACTGAGCATACCATGAAGTTGACACCGTTCGCCAGGCGGTTGGTAAGAATAAGAATGTAGACTGATAAGGATTGCTAAAGTAGATTAAGATGGGGCGTATGAAAAAATATAAGTGAATTCAACCTCGGAGGTTGAAGAGATTGTCAACTAACCGATTTTATAACTTTTTTAACAGCTTTAAATCTCCCTTAATAAGCGCTTCTTTCTTAGCTCGCGTCCATCCTTTGAGTTGTTTTTCTCTCCTCATTGATTCTAATCTTGTTTTGTATTTTTCAAAATACACAAGTTTAAAATCTGATCTTTCTTTTATAAACTTTGCCGCCTTTGAAGATTTTGAAGTTTGCTGAATTTCTCGCTCAATAAGATTATTAGTTTGACCAATATATAGATCATTTGAAGAACTACGAAGCATATACACGAAAAAGGTCATAAGATGTTGTTCCTTCGACTCTGGTTCGACTTCGCTCACCATCGCTCAGGACATTCGACTTGAAATTGGCTATAGCCATGAGCGAGCCCGTTCGATTATACTCAGGGCGAGTCGAATGGCTGGGGAGCAAGGATTCGAACCTTGAGTCGCGCAGATCCAAAGTCTGGCGTGTTACCGTTACACCACTCCCCATACAAAATACTCTTATTTTACCAAAAAAAGCTACATAAGAAAGGCTAAGAAGGAAAATGTGATACAATTTACTATATGAAATCGGAGCGTCAGGACAAAAAAATACCCACTGCACCCATCAAAAAAGAAGGTACTGTCCTTCTTATCGGCCGGCCAAACGTGGGTAAATCAACATTCTTGAACACATTGATCGGTCGTAAGGTAGCTATTACATCTCCCAAACCTCAGACGACCCGCTCGCCTATCAAAGCGATGTACGAAGATGAACGAGGCACAATCGTCTTCACGGATACCCCCGGTATATTTGGCAAAGCGGAAGATAAACTTTCCAAAAAAATAAACTCTAAAACTCTCCTGACTGTCAAAGAGAATGTGGATGTCGTCATATACATGGTTGACCAAAGCAGAAAGCGTGATTTTGAAGAAGGAAAAGTGCTCGGTATCGTCCGAAAAATAGACAAACCCAAGATTTTAGTCATCAATAAAGTTGATCTTGAAGCAAAATTTCTCCCTCAGTATAAATTTCTCGAGGATGAATTCGATCATGTATTTTATATTTCAGCCCTCCAAGACAAACATATTAAACCTCTGACGGATAAAATATTTGAGCTTCTTCCGGAAAAAAATGATACCGTCGAATATTACAAAAGTCTCAAACCGGTCTATCCCCTTCTCAATATGGACAGCCGCACATTTATAGCCGAACTCATCCGTGAAAAAGTATTTTTGGGTATGGGAGAAGAGATACCGTATACGACAACTGCCGTGATAGACGAAATCATCGAGCGCACCCCAAAATTGACCTACATCAAAGCGCGGATTTTAACGACAGAAGACAGGTATAAACGGATGATTATCGGTTCGAAAGGACGAAAAATAAAAGAACTCGGCAGTTGGGCGAGAAAAGAGATTGCGTTAGCCACAGGAAAAAAAATATATCTTGATCTCACCGTCGAGACAGACCCACACTGGGTCGAGATGTACTAATTTCTAACCCTTAACTCTTCTTCCGAAAAAGTTATCCCATGAGGTTCGATGACGACTTGTTTTTTTCCTTTTTCAATCACTCCCGCATCAAATACTTTTAGTTTTAATGCTTTGGCTATTTGTATGGTTTTTTCTATGTCTTTCTGGGAGATAAAAATCGCAAATCCAGCCCCCATATTGAGATTCCCATAGGCTTCTTTCATATCAAGCGGCCCATGTTCCATCATAAATTTAAAAAGTTCAGGAATCGAAGGAGTCGACGTGATTCTATAAGTAAATGGTTTTGAGTATCTCATAAGCTTCCTCCACCCGTGCCCCGTTATATTCACCATATAATGTATATCTATACTCGCAATAAATAAAGACTCAATCAGTTTCGCGTAGATAATCGTCGGTTTTAAAAGTGCTTCTCCATATAAAACTCCATTACTCATTTTTGCCATATATCTTTGAGGAAGTTTGTCGGCTATTGCCCGAGCGAGAGAAAGACCGTTGGCATGTATGCCACTGCTCTCGAACATAATTATTCTGTCAGCCGCCCGGATTTTATTTCCGAGTGTTAATCTTTTTTTGGGTTGAATAACGCCTACGCTTGACCCCGCCAGATCGAAGGCATCTTTAGCAATGATGCTTGTAAGAGTACACGTCTCGCCTCCTCCCCAGACGGCACCTGACATATCACACGCTTTTTTCCACCCCGAAACCAGATCTTTCATTCTTTGTGTATCTTTAAACCACTCTGGACTCCCCGCTCCCCAATAGGCTTGGACTATCAAAGGCTTAGCGCCGACTGTCACAAGATCGTTGACAATCATCGCCACCGTATCCTGTGCTAAACTATCATAATAGGATTTTCCACTTTCTTTATACATCTCATCAGCGATGAGACTTTTTGTACCGAGTCCTTCCTGTACAGTCACGAGATATGAGTCTTTATGTTCGATGATATACGCAGATTCTCCTCGGGATTGCGAGACTTCTTTAAAACCGAGGGAAAGATTGAGTATCGTTTTTCTGCCCTCTTTTTGTGCCATCCGTTTCAAGACATCCATGAGATCATAGTTCACCCCCGTCTTTGCATATTTCATAGGAGAACAAATTAAAAATTAATTTATTATACTATTAGTGCATTTATTGCTATCGAAACGGTCGTTGTGAAAGAATGAAAAAAAATGAATCTTAACCAATATATCGAAGATAAACCTCTTCAGGAAAAATGCGGCATAGTGGGTCTTTTTTCAACAAAGCCGCAGTCTCTCATCAGGCCCGCCATTGTCGCCGCCGGAGGAGTTCAGCACCGAGGACAACACGGAGCCGGTATTACCTTTTATAAAAATAAAAAACTGATCAAATTTACCGGAGACGGACTTCTCAGGGAAATTTTCACCAAAGACGTCGTCAAAAAACTTGATTTTCCTTCCAATTGGTTTCTCGTCCACTGCCGGTACGGCACCAACGGCGGTTACATCAAACATAATCTTCAGCCATGCGTCGGGGTGTCCAAAAATCTGGGAAAAATTTCCGTTGTTCATAATGGAGAACTCCCCGAAACAACCCACATGAAATCAACACTTCTGAAAAACTATCCCGAAGGAATCAGCGACACTTATATTTTTACCCAGTATCTTGCTTCTATTAAAGCTTCTTCGTGGGAAGAAAAAATAATCAAAGCACTGGAAAAAGCAGAAGGGGCCTATAGTTTTATTTTTGGCGTCGAAAACTGTCTCTATGCCGCGCGAGATAAGTCGGGTATCCGGCCGCTTATCTTGGGTACATTTAAAGATACCTTTATGCTCGCATCAGAAACACACGCGTTCGATAAACTCGGCGCCAAAGTAGTGAGACAGCTGGAAAAAGGAGAGATACTTAAAATAGATAGAAATGGCATCAAAACAATAAAAAAAGATAGTTCACGGAGTTATCATTTCTGTGATTTTGAATGGGCCTACTTCGCAAGACCCGATTCGCTTATGTCTACGAATGAAAATAAAGATTCTCAAAAAAAAGAAAACTGGATGTCTGTCTCACGATTCAGACAAAGATGTGGAACCATACTCGCTTCAGAAAAACCCATTAAAAATGCCAGCTTTGTCGTCGGACTTCCCGACTCGGGACTGGCAATAGCCGCAGAGTACGCCAACACACTTCATCTTCCTTATAAACAAGTCATCATCAGAGACCATTTTGATGTCAATGGATCTCACCGCTTGTTTATGAAAGATGATCACATTAAAAAAATCAAAAAAAAAGTACTCGGAAAATTGTCCCTTGTCCCTGATGGACATATCTGGAAAGATGCTGTCGTGGTGATAGGCGATGATTCGATCGTCAGAGGAAATGTTTCCAAAGAAATCACTCGAGCCGTATTCTCTCTGGGAGCCAAAGAAGTCCATTGGATCGTCGGCTTTCCTCCTGTGAAGGACCACTGTCACCTCGGCGTATCTTTGAGAACAAAAGAAGAACTTGTCGCGAATGAAACTGACGGAACCCCCGAACATATCGCCAAATCCATTGGGGCAACTTCTGTGAACTATATCTCCAACGTGGGCTTTGTCAAAGCAAAGCTTCTCAGTTCTAAACCAGACATACCATCAAGAAAAGAAGAAATTTTTTTAAGAAACGGTTCGTGTGGAGGGTGTCTCACCGGAGTGTATCCAATCAATAAGGACGGAAGTGTTTTTAAAATATGAATATCTTAATCATCGGTTCGGGAGGACGAGAACATGCTCTCGCCTGGAAAATCACACAATCCAAAAGACTACAAAAACTCTATATCGCTCCAGGCAATGCCGGCACTGAAAGCTTAGGAATAAATGTTCCTTTAGATATCAAAAATAATCAAGAAATTGTTTCATTCGCTAAGAAAAATCGTGTCGAAATGGTTGTTGTGGGACCAGATGACGTGTTGGCTCAAGGCCTGGTAGATGATTTGACGAAAGCACACATAAAAGCTTTCGGTCCGACAAAAATCGCCGCCAAAATAGAGTGGTCAAAAGCATATGCCAAAAAAATAATGCGAAAAAATAATATTCCTACAGCGGCATATGCAACATTCCACGATGCCGAGAAGGCAAAAAAATATCTACAAACTCAAAAGATGCCTATCGTCATAAAAGCGAGCGGTTTGGCTCTTGGAAAAGGCGTGGTTATATCAAAAACCTTCGAAGAAGCTGAAAAAACCGTAGACGAGATCTTGGTAAAAAATATATTCGGTCCGGCCGGTCAAGAAATCGTGATCGAAGAATATCTAGAAGGCAAAGAAATTTCTGTCCACGCATTTTGTGACGGAAAAACCGTTGCTCTTTTTCCCATTTCTAAAGACCACAAGCAAATATTCGAAGATAACAAAGGACCAAATACGGGAGGCATGGGCACGATCGTACCCGTCGAAGGAATAACCAAAAAAACACTGCCGAAAATCGAAGAAAAGATAGTCAAACCTGTGTTAAAAGCGCTTCAAAAAGAGGGACGCCCATTTAAAGGTTGTCTTTATCCGGGAATCATGCTCACAAAAGAAGGACCGAAAGTTCTCGAATTTAACTCCCGATTCGGTGATCCGGAAACGCAGTCGTATATGAGGATTTTAAAAACAGATCTTATAGATATTATCGAAGCTTGCATCGACGGCTCATTAAAGAACCTTAAGATAATATGGGAGAAGAAAGCCGCCTGCTGTATAATGATCGCTTCGAAAGGGTATCCCGGAACATATAAAAAAGGCGATGCTATTTACGGCCTAAAAAAAGCAGAAGAGTTCAAGGACGTCGTTATCTTTCATTCAGGTACTAAGAAAAATAAAGAGGGTGTCGTCACAAACGGAGGTAGAGTACTGGGCGTCTCCGTCACCGGAAAAAATATAAAAGAAGCATTAAAAAAAGCCTATCTCGCCGTCGACCAGATTCAATTTGACGGTATGCAGTATCGAAAAGATATCAGTAAATAAATGTATGAGGATCGTTTTCAATGAGTCAACTACGATTCTGGCGTCGTCGCTGATTTTACCCTACTAACTGATTCTTCCTTCCCTAGTATTTCCATCGACTCGTTAAGAGGGGGGGAGATTTTTTTTCCTGTGATGGCGACTCTGAGCATCATAAAAAACTCACTATTCTTCATCCCCACCTCTGTCGCGACACTTTGCATCGCCTCCCCTATTTCTTTCGACTTCCATTCTGTAACCGTTTCTATTTTCTCCCCTACTTTTTTAAGAATATCTTTATACTTACTCATATCTATTTCGTACTTCTCTGGCCTTTTGAAAAAAAACTCTGTCAAAGGAAGATAATCGGACAATTTCTTAATCCTCTCCTGAATAAGAGGTATCGTTTTTTCCACTAATTCCTTGGGATATTGTGGTCCAATAAAATCTAAAAGTTTCATGTTTAATGTTTCATGTTTCATGTTTCGTATGTACTCTCCATTCATCCATTCAAGCTTCACTTGGTCGAATGCAGGCCCTGAGGTCTTTATATCTTTAAGTTCAAACACCCGAATAAATTCTTCCAGAGAAAATATTTCTTTTCCTTCCGGATGAGACCACCCCATAAGTGATAGATAGTTGAGAACCGCTTCCGGCAGATACCCTTGTTCCAGATACCACGACGCCCAGACAGGATTTTTTCTTTTTGAAAGTTTAGATCGGTCAGGGTTTCGTAAAATAGGCAGGTGGACAAATATAGGTTTCTGCCAACCAAACGCTTCGTAAAGAAGAATATGTTTTGGCGTGGATGAAAGCCATTCTTCCGCCCGTATCACATGTGTTATCTCCATCAGCGTATCGTCAACAACAACGGCCAGATGATACGTCGGGTAGCCATCAGATTTAAGAAGAACCTGATCGTCAAGATCGTTTGAAGAAAATTCAATCGCACCTCTCAATAAATCTTCGGCAACTATTTTTTTATGCTCGGGTACTTTCAGACGTATTACGTAAGGTGTACCTTTCTTGATTTGTTTTTGTACTTCTACTTGATTCGTTAAACAATGTTTATCGTATCGGGGTACTTTTTTTTCTGTCAGCTGAATTTTTCTTATCTCATCTAAACGTTCCTTCGTGCAGACACAGTAATAGGCGGCTCTTTTTTGTATTAATTCATCGGCGTGTTTTTTGTAGATACTTAACCGTTCTGATTGTCTGTAAGGAGCATACTTACCTTCTTTTCCGGGTCCCTCATCATAGTCCAGTCCATAGGCAAGAAATGAAGAAAGTATTTTTTCCTCCGCTCCTTCTACGAGACGGGTTCTATCTGTGTCTTCAATTCGAATGATAAACGAACCTTTATTTTTTTTGGCAAATGCCCAGTTGATAAGCGCTGTGTAAAGATTGCCTATATGGATATCATTTCCTGTCGGAGATGGAGCGATACGTGTTCTTACCATGTGACAATTATAACTTATTTTCTCTTCATGAGTCGTATGCCGCCGTAGACCGCGAGAAGCAGAGGGAGAAGAAGAATATTGGCATACTTGAATATATCTTTTAGTTGTTCAGGCAGATCAGGAATTGGATAAAAAGAAACTGCCCGCTGTCGTATACCCGATAAAGCCCCGTCTGAACCAAAGTTATTGAGAGCATTTAAAACAAACTCAATATTCCCCGATCCGCGGCTCAAATATCTGTCGTTAACAAACCGGGAAGAAGGAATGACTAAAAGACTGCCTCCGTTTTTTTGTTTTGCTTCCGCAGTGATGAGAAATTCTTGCAAATCTTGTGACTTCGGTTGAGGAATTTCCTGTGGATTAAGAATAAATGTATTTTTTTGCTCCCAGGATGACTGGGTACTCTTAACCACTTCCTTTGTCTCAATACCATCTTTCTTTGTGAGGGACAACGCCGAAACCCAAGGATACGTCAGTTGAGTAATATTCGAAAAATACGACATTTTTTCGTTAAAGTTGTTTGTCTTGAGCCAGAAGGGGTAAGGAGATAAATATGAGACTATCTGGTTACCGAAGTTCACCATCTCAGCCGAACTTGAAAGAACTAAATCATTATGAAGTTTTATTCCATACGCACTTAAAAGATTTTCCAGATTATGAGTGGCGGGAGCTGTTGTTAGATCATCCATGACCCATTCGCCGTCTGAAAATACAATCAAGTTGCCGTTTTTGGCAATATAATTTTTGAGTACCTGTATCTCATCTTCCGAATATGCTTTATTATTATTGTCAAAAAGCATGACAACTTTATTGGCAGTGTCAATTTGTGCACCCGCCGACGCTTCGGCAATATAATTTATTTCAAACTGTTGGGCCAGTATCTGTTTCAATGTGCCTAAATCTTCCTGCTGGGGAATAATAGCTTCCTCTTTTCCCATGATGCCAACTTTCGCCAGTTCTTTATGCGTCATCTTGTATATGGCCGCTGTGAGATTGTACTCGAGACTTTCTATATCAGTTACTTGGGGTAACACTTCTTTTTTATTACCATACGAGGCGGCGATACCAAAATATGACGATGTTACGGCATACTTATCCTGTTCCAGTTGAGAAAACTGCAACTCGGGAATACCCGCATCTTTGGCTTCCTGTTGAGCAGTGGCATCTTTTTTAGGATCAAGTATTTTGATATTTATTTTTCCGTTGCTTGCTCTTTTATATTCATTGAGAAGATCGACCACGTTCGTTTTTATAGGTACCAGGCGGGTCGGCAGATCTGAAGAAACATACAATTTGATATCGACACTGTTATCAAGTTTGGTGATTATTTTTTTACTCGAAGGTGAAAGCGTGTAGGCAGCCCCACTGGATAGATCGAGACGCAAAGGCAAAGTAGATAATAAGAAATTTGCTCCTATAAATATGCCGATGAGAATAATATAGACCGTCTGTTTTTTAAACGTATCAAGACGTAACTGGTGAAGCAGATTTATTTTTTGTAATTTTCTAAACATATCAACTTCTTTTTTCCAAATCAATAACCGTGAGGACAAGAAAGACTATGATTAAACTAATGAAATAAAATATCGACCTTATATCGAGTATTCCCTTCATGAAGTTCTCCAGTTGGTATAAAGGACTATAGTAGCTTACGAAATCCTGAATAAACTTCGGCAGTACTGATGCGCTAAAATCAGTCCCAATGATATAAAAAATAAATACCACCAATATGGATGATAAAAATGCGACCACCTGATTTTTGGTCAGAGAAGAGAAAAGCATCGACACAGAAACAATCGCTCCTCCAATACATATCATTCCCAGATAACCGACAATTATTTCAGGATAATATATCTTCGTAAGTAAGGAGAGGGAAACAGGCAGACCTATCGTCATGACTAGACCTAAAATCACGAGCGACATAAGTGCTAAAAATTTGGCCAGGACGATCTGCGTTTCGGATATAGGTAATGAAAGGAGTGTTTCGATAGTATTTGTACGTTTTTCTTCAGAAATACTGCGCATAGATAATGCCGGTATAAATACAAGAAAAAGCCAAGGCAATAGACTAAAAAAAGGCCGCATCGAAGCCGATCCGACGACAAATATATCTTTCAGGAAAAGAAAATTGGCAAACACGCCAAATAAAATTACCACGATATACCCTATCGGATTATTGAGATAATAATTCAGTTCTTTTTTATAAAGTGTAAACATAAAATTAAATATTCAAAAGTCTTTACGTCATTCTGGCTTGTCCAGAATCCTCGTTAATTATAGTATTCACAACGATCCTGGATGCGTCCTGAGCAAAGTCGAAGGACTTACCAGGATGACGAATAATGTAATGATTCCTAACTCTTAACTAGTCTTTTAAACAATTTTTCTACTCCTCCCTTTCCTTTCGGTTTACTGCCGTCATACACAATACTTCCTTTATTGATGATGATCAGGCGGTTGGCTACATCTTCCACTTCGGACAAAATGTGAGTAGAAAAAATAATCGTCTTTTTTTTGGCTATTTTTTTAATAAGTACCCGTATTTTTTCCTGTTCGAGAGGATCAAGACCGGAGGTAGGTTCATCAAGTATCAATATAGGAGGATCTGCTACAAGCGCTGCCGCCAGCCCCACCCGCTGTTTATAACCCCGTGAAAGCTCTTCAATCTTTTTCTCAATCACATCCGTCAATCCTACATCTTCTGCATACGACATGATGTCTGAGGCTCCTTTTACCTCGGCGATAAACAAAAGATACTCTCTCACTCTCATCTCTGAATACAGTGGATTATTTTCAGGCAGATAGCCTATCTGACGCAGTATTTTAATTCTATCTTTAAGCGGATCGACACCATCCACAGTTACTTTACCTGATGTGGGCGTCAGATATCCGAGTATCAATCTCATCGTCGTAGTTTTACCAGCGCCATTCGGTCCCAAAAATCCGATAATCTCCCCTTCTTTCGCCGTAAACGTTATATTCTGAAGAGCGATCGTATCTTTAAATTTTTTTGTCGTGTGGCTAAGCGAAATCATAGGGTATATGTATATCAAAAAAGTTGCCAAGAAGCAAGAATATTTAAATTATTACTTATAATTGCAAAAGGTCAGGCCTTCTTTTGAGAGTTTCTTCAAATGCCTTTTGAATTCTCCATTTTTCTATTTCTTTATGGTTTCCTGAAAGAAGAACATCGGGAACTTTTTTATTCATAAAGTCTTCCGGTCTCGTGTAGTGGGGGTATTCAAGCAGTCTGACACGGTCTACTCCTTTTTTCTTCAAAGCCGTAAGTGTCTCATTTTCACCGACTGCTTCGATTATTCGAATAATCGAAGCATAAGAAAAACTTTCTTCAGCAGTTGCCGTATCTTTCTTGAGAACCCCGGGTAAAAGCCGAACGACAGAGTCTGTAATTGCGGCGGCCGTCATCTCTCCGCCTGTCATGACAAAGTCTCCCAAAGAAACCTCCTCATCGACGAACTCACTGACCCTTTCATCTATTCCTTCGTAATGCCCGGCGATAATAACAATATGTTCCAATGTCGAATATTCTTCCGCTTTTTTTTGGCTAAACTGTATACCTCGAGGTGAAGTAAGAAGAGTCCTATATTTCGAACCTTTTGAAGTTTTGATGTTACAACGTTCTAACGCCGCATAGACAACATCCGCCCGCATCACCATCCCTGCTCCTCCACCATACGGTCTGTCGTCCACACTCCCATATGAGTCGATAGCAAAATCCCGTAAATTCACGAGTTCAATTTCAACCAGTCCTTTTTCCCGGGCTTTTTTGACAATGCTTTCGTTAAAAAACCCGCTGACCATGTTGGGAAAAAGAGTAATGATGGTGATCTTCATATACTAATTCTACTATAATCGCAGAAAATACATTCCGTCATCCTGGCCCTGAAGGGGACCCTTTGGGTCTTGTCCAGGATCGTTGTAAATATTATAATTAACTACGATTCTGGAGTCGTCGTAATTCACAGTGAGCTTGCCGAACTGCTCCTCCCCAGAATGACGAAAAAATAATCTTATGAAATTAATAATCTTAAAAATTATTCGAGCTTATCAGCATACCTCCTTCTTCCACCTCTTTATCTTTCGTACTCTATTCATGTCCGATCAAGTCTGCCGCTTCTCCCCCACCTGTTCTGAATATACCTACCAGGCAGTCGAAAAATATGGAAGTGCGAAAGGACTCTGGCTCGGGTTAAAAAGAATCCTCCGCTGTCATCCGTGGAGTAAAGGCGGCTATGAGCCTGTTCCTTGATATCATTAGACTATGTTCAAAAAAATAATTCTTGGATTATTATTTCTGTTTATATTCTCCGTCACATTCACCTGGAGTCGAGATTTTAATCAGGATCTAGGGAGACATATCAAACTCGCAGAGATTATTCTCAGTACCAGATCTGTCCCTTCGACTAATTTATTTTCTTTTACCAATCAAGACTACCCTTTCTTCAACCATCACTGGCTTTCCGAAGTCATTTTTTATGTGATGAATGCTCTTTTGGGATTCCCTCTGCTGATGTTCCTTAAAGTACTATTAGTTATGGCGGCCGTAGGAATAGGCACTTACACCTCAATAAAAAAAGGTGGCTTTTTTGTCGCTGTTTTCTTTACTACCATCTTTGTCCCCCTCCTTCTTGAACGATCGGATATACGGCCTGAATTATTCGGATATGTGCTATTTTCACTTATGTTGATGATTCTCCTCCACTATCCGTCATCTAAAAAATTGCTTATTTTTCTTCCTATATCTCTATTTTTATGGATTAATTTTCACATCTCATTCGTCTTCGGGGTGATGCTTGCTTTTTTTCTTATATTCAAAATGCTCATTATTCATAAGAAAGAATTGTTTAAAGATAAAAAAATAATCGCAATACTCATAACGTCTTTTATCGCCTTATTGATAAACCCCCATGGAATCCAAGGACTTCTCTATCCTTTATCCATCTTCCAAAATTATGGCTATCCTATCGTTGAAAATCAGGACCTTTTATTTTTACACGCAGTCACCTTTAATCCTCTCATTACATACTTTTTTCTTCTCTCTCCTCTCATACTTTTTGGTGCGCTCATTCTTGCAATAAAGAAAAAATATATTGAAGCATTAATCCTCCTTCTTTTTTATTTTCTGGCATTTAAGCAGATACGACACATGCCTTTTTTCGTACTGACGACTATTCCCGTATTAAGCATCGCGTATGCTGATTTTTTATCTTTCCTTTTTAAGCGGATAAAAAAAGACATCAATATTATTCGCACCGTCGGATATACAATCTTACTCTGCATTCTTCCTTTAGGAATATATTTCTTCGCTGGAAATGTATACTCCCGCACTTTTGATATTCAATCACGGTTTGGATATCACCTCCTGGAAGACGGTAAAAAAGCCAGTGATTTTATGCTGGAAAATAAAATTGATGGAAATATATTCAATAATTTTGACATCGGCGGATATCTTATTTACCGTTTATATCCTCAATATAAAGTATTTATTGATAACCGTCCCGAAGCCTACCCGAAAGATTTTATTCAAGATATCTATATAAAACTTCAGCAGGATCCCGAACTTCAAAAACACATATTTGAAAAATATCAGATACGAACAGTTGTGTTTGCCCATACGGATCAAACCCCTTGGGCGGAAACATTCCTCATACATATGTATAAAGATACAAGTTGGCGGATGGTATATCTTGATCGGGCCATGGTGATTTTTACGAAGGATAAAAAAGTAGAAGACATTCGTTTGTCAGCAGGATATTTCAATAATCTGATAGACACACAGAGTGATTATTTATATCTCTTACGATTGGCCCGCATATTCTCTTTATTTGAGCAGAATGAATCGTTTCAAAAAGCGTTTGATAAAGCCGCCGAACTCAACCTACAGTCCTGTACGATACAAAAAACACTTTATAATCAACAACTGCAAAATCCTCTACTTCTTCTACGGGCAGAACAACTGAAGAAAGATAAATGGTATTGTTTCTAACTTTTAACTGATTTTATTGCCTCTCTAATTTTATTGGCTATTTCTTCCATTCTTTCCTTCGATATATTTTTTATCGCACTTAAACGAATTCCGTCGGTATGATTATCGTTATCAAATCGAGGAATAATACGAATATGAGCATGTGGCACTTCATAACCTAGGGTCAAAAAGTTAATTGAATTTGGTTTGATCGTTTTTTCCGTCGCGATGACAATTTTCTTAGCGGCTTCCCAGTACTCTCCAAAATTTGGCACATCGTATACCCAGCGATAGTGTTTCTTTGGAATAAGAATTGAATTACCCGGGTTTAATGGACGGATATCTAAAAATCCCAAAAAATTCTCATCCTCGTAGATTTTGTACGACGGTAGCTCGCCTTTGATAATTTTGCAGAAAACACAGTCCATATAGTCTTTATTTATTTACTTTCAAGTTCTATTTTCATTATATAATAGAGAAGAATAGATTCTGTTGACAAATAAAATATACTGAGTGTATGATAGTGTATGAAATTATTAATTATTAGTATCTATGGACACACAAAAATTGGCACAAACTGCTAAAGAAGTCGTCTCACGAACAATTCTTGCGGCCGATGAAAGCACCTCTACTATCACCAAACGAATGGCTACCATAGGAGTTCAGTCCACTCCAGAAATTAACAGACTCTATAGACAACTTCTTTTTACCGCCGAAGGAATCGGAGATTATGTCAGTGGTGTCATCTTATACGACGAAACCATCCGCCAAACAACAGATAACGGCGTTCCTTTTCCACAATTGCTCGAGAAAATGGGTATCGTACCCGGAATAAAAGTGGATAAAGGAACTACTCCCATTCCTCAAAGTGGCCAAGATACGTACACTCAGGGTTTTGACGGTCTTGCTAAACGGCTGATTGAATACCGGGAATTGGGAGCCAGGTTTGCCAAATGGAGAGCGGTCTATACGATAGACCTCACATCTCCGTCGGATATTTCTGTTCAACGAAACGCTCATGATCTTGCGTTGTACGCTTTGCTTTGTCAAGACGCAGAGATCGTACCGATCGTAGAGCCTGAAGTCCTCATGGACGGCGACCATACTTTAGATAGAGATGAGGGTGTTACTCAAGAAGTATTAAAAAATGTTTTCCTACAGTTAAAAAAATATGGCGTTCATACCCAAGGTATTATTCTCAAACCAAATATGATTACGGCGGGCAAGAAAAATGCCCAGCAAGCGAGCGTAGAGCAAGTCGCCCAAATAACCCTAGAGACACTCAAACACATCGTACCTGATAATGTACCGGGTATTGCATTTTTATCCGGCGGTCAAAGCCCCGATCTGGCAACCGCTCATTTGAATGAAATGAATAAAATGAAACTTAAAAGCGAGGAAAAATATCCATGGCGAATTACCGCTTCTTACGGAAGAGCTCTTCAAGGCGAAGCAATTGAAGCCTGGGGCGGAAAAGCGGAGAATGTTGCCGCCGCTCAAAAAGTATTTATCAGTCGGGCCCAAAAAGTCTATCAGGCGAGCATGGGAGAATTATAATATGACGAAACACTATGTTTAAAAATGTCACGACATTGACAGAGTTTATTTTGGAAGAAGAATCAAAATTCCCTCAGGCAACAGGCAACTTTACACTTCTCATGACACTCATTGAAAATGCGACTAAAATCATCGGCAGCCATATTAAAAAGGCAGGGCTCGTCGATATATTGGGTCAAACAGGCGGAACAAATGTCTATGAGGAAGAAGTACAAAAACTGGACGTGTTTTCAAATGATCTTCTGGTCAATATACTATCGAGTAGTAATTTAGTTTCGACAATCGCATCCGAAGAACTCGAAAAACCGATCCGACTCAAAAATAAAGGACACTATGCTATTTTTTTTGATCCTCTCGACGGTTCATCCAATATCGACACCAATGTAAGTATCGGAACAATTTTTTCCATTTACAAAAATTCTGGGAATTATTTACAAAAGGGCTCTCAACAAGTAGCTGCAGGATATGTTGTCTACGGATCAAGCATCATGTTCGTCTATACTTCCGGTTCGGGTGTCAACGGCTTTACTCTTGATCCATCAATCGGCAGTTTTCTCTTGTCCCATCCGAATATCCGCATTCCTGAAAAAGGCTCGACGTATTCTATCAATGAAGGTTACTTTGAGATGTTTGATATAAAAGTCAAAAACTACATTTCCTCTCTCAAGAAGGAAAAAAAATATAAATTGAGATATGTCGGGTCTATGGTGGCCGATATTCACCGGACGTTATTAAAAGGTGGTATTTTTTTACACCCTGCCGATTTTAAAAATGCTCAAGGTAAACTGAGATTGATGTTTGAAGTAAATCCGATGTCGTTTATTGTAAACCAAGCAGGCGGAAAGTCTATCTCGGGAACTGCGGACCCGTTGGAAATAACGCCCACTTCTGTTCATCAACGCACCCCGATAGTATTGGGTAGTTCTCAGGAAATCGATAAATACCTCTCTAGTATCAAAAGTTGAAAAAATACCTTAGACTAGGGTATTATTGAACCTGTAATTACTAATTACTATCTTTACATGAAAAGAGTCAAAGTGGGATTAAACGGATTTGGAAGAATTGGCCGGGCATTCAGTCGTATTGCTCTTTCAAGAGATACATTTGATATTGTTATCATTAATACCAGAAAAACCTCCAATTCGATGATGAGATACCTTCTTCAATATGACTCTGTGTATAGAAAATTTGGAAAGACGGTCAGAGAGATCGAGGGAGGAATCGAAGTTGACGGAAAAAAAATCACAAGTACTCTTGCCGATACCCCCGAAACAATACCATGGGATCAATACGGAGTCGATGTCATTATTGATGCTACAGGAGCATTCAGTACGAAAGTCGAACTTCAAAAACATATCAAAGGATCCGTCAAAAAAGTCATCTTAACCGCACCTTCAAAAGACGAAGAGATACCGCACATTGTATTGGGAGTAAACGACAACGCAATAGACTGGAATAATGAGACAATTATTTCAAATGCCTCTTGTACGACCAACTGTGCCTCACCCATGTTTAAAGTTCTTCATGATAATTTTAAAGTCGTTTCCGGATTTTTGACCACTCTCCATGCTATCACGCTGACACAAAGCATGCTTGATGATACGGGTAAATCGTTTGACCGCTCCCGCTCTGCCATATCCAATATTATTCCCTCCACATCAGGCGCCGCCAAGGCCGTCGTCAAAACTATTCCCGATCTGAAAGGAAAAATCGAGGTCGGATCAGTCCGTATCCCTGTTCCTGTAGGTTCTCTCTCTGATGTAGTTGTGACAGTTGAAAAACAAACAACCGCTGAAGAAATAAACCAAAAATTCAAAGAAGCGTCAGAGGGACCGATGAAAAATATCCTTCAGTATGAAACGGAGACGCTCGTCTCTTCCGACTACATCGGCAATCCCCACTCATGTATTTTTGATGCCAACTATACGAAAGTCATCAATGGTACAATGGTCAAAATCATGGGCTGGTATGACAACGAATGGGGCTACTCCACTCGTCTTGTTGACCTTGTAGAAAAAATTTCCTCTTTTGTTTAGAAATGTTACACGTTACACGTTCCATGTTGCACGAAAATGCCCACATCTGATATAAAATTTATCGATCAGGAATCAATAGAAGATAAACGAATTCTTCTTCGTGTAGATTTTGACGTATCACAAAAACTTGATAGTTCTATTGCCGACGATTATCGCATCACTCAAAATCTTCCGACAATGAAATATTTATTAAGTAAACACAATAGGCTTATCTGTGTTGCTAAAAGAGGACGTCCTACAGGCCGTGATCCTAAACTTTCACTAAAAATTGTAGCTGAGAGACTACAAACATATCTACCCGACAATCCAATTATTTTTATCGATGACTTTCAATCACCAGAGGGTCAAGAAATGTTAAAAAATCAAAAAACAAATGAGATTATTTTGCTTGAAAATATCCGTTATTATCCCGAAGAAAAGAGAAACGATCTTGAATTAGCCAAAAAACTTGCTTCACTGGCTGACGTGTACGTCAATGATGCCTTTGCGGTCTGTCATCGAGCTCACTCATCTGTTGTAGCGGTCGCAGAACTTCTACCTTCATACGGAGGACTTCTTTTAAAAAAAGAAATTGAGATGATTGGGAATGCTATAAAAAATCCTCAAAAACCGGTGGTAACCATTTTGGGCGGCGCCAAAATTTCAACAAAAATAAATCTTATTAATAAACTTCTGGAGATTGCCGACTATCTGATTATCGGCGGAGGTTTGGCCAATACATTTCTGGCCGCAGAGGGATATGAGATAGGAAAAAGTATCTATGAATACGATGAAAAAGAAAATGCCCGACGCCTGCTTTTTATGGCGACTCAAAAAAACACCTCCATCGTTCTCCCTTCAGACGTAGTCGTAGGAAAACCGGACGATAAGATCGTCTGCGGCATCACCAAAAAAATCGAAAATGTCCAAAGAGATGATCAGATTCTGGATATCGGACCGGAAACTCAGGCCAAATTTGGAGCCATTATTGCCAAAGCCAAAACAATCATCTGGAATGGACCAGTGGGCTATTTTGAAAATGCATGCTATCGAAATGGAACTGATTTTATCTACTATTCGATCACACATAACGATGGTGCCGTTTCTATTGTAGGCGGTGGAGATACACTGGCCGCCATCTCAAAAAAGGAATACCTGGATAAAATCACCCATATTTCAACAGGAGGAGGAGCCATGCTCGAATATATCGAAAAAGGAACTCTCCCGGGGATTGAAGCCCTACGTAAGTAGGCGGTAGCTACTTACCGAAAATTTCGACAACCTTATCTACCTCTTTGGGAGAAGTCACCGTGACAGTGTCTTTACTTTTTTGTATAGACGGTAGTTCAGCTTTTCCAACTACCTTATCATTCACAATCCAATACAAATCAAGGTCGACTAAAGTATTCTTATTCCAAAACGAAAGTGATTGAGGTTGTGAATATGTAAAAATCATTCCGTCGTAGTTTTCCAATGATGTGACATACATTAGTCCTTTTTTTTGCTTCTCTTGCGTATCAGCAATCAGTAGATTATATTCCTTTCCTTCAATTGCATATTTAATCTTCTGATAATTTTTCCACTCACTTTTCGTTTTATTTTTTAAAATCATAATCCCAACGATTACTGCGCCGATGGTAATAATTCCCATAATTTTTTTCATTCATTTATTCTAACAGTTTACCGTCATCCTGGCTTGTCCAGGATCGTTGTCAACTACATTAACTACGATTCTGGCGTCGTCATAGTGAGCCTGTCGAACTATTCCTCACCAGAATGACGCACATTACCATACTGGAAGAGGAAAAGGTTTTTGGAGATATTTCTTATAAAGTTCTACATCTTCATAATGATCGAAGGCAAATTCCTCAGGCTTAGGTAGCTTATCCAGTTCAAACCATGTAACTTCGCTCGATTCTGTATCGGGAACACCCACTTTTTTTACTACGGAAGTTGTGAAGACGAAACTAATATTCTGCCTATCCTCTTGGGCTCTATGCGGACTATCTTTGATTCGAAAAAATAACTCTATTTTGACAAGATACCCCGTTTCTTCTTTTATTTCCCTAATGACCGCTTCCTTCAGTGTTTCGTCTCTATTGACATACCCTCCAACTAAACCATATTTATTTGGATTCGTCATATGTGACGCTCTTTTAACAAGAAGGATCTTATTGTTGTCTATAACCAGATTGTCTACGACGACATGCCGAAGAGAAGCTTTGTCTCCATCTTCAAACCGACACGTTATCATATTCATCCATTGTACCATCACTTTATCCCTTCGTGCCGATATGATAAACTAACTCTCAAGCTTTATGAAACCTCAGACACACATATTCGAATCCACTGCTTGGAAAGAGTATGAACTTCTAGACTCAGGCGATGGAGAAAAACTGGAACGTTTTGGAACATATACTCTTATACGTCCCGATCCAAAAGCTATCTGGGATAAAACACTTTCTCAAGACTTTTGGAATAAAGCTCAGGCTGTCTATGAAAGAAGCGACACAGGCGGCGGAAAGTGGATATTTAGACAAAAGATACCTGACTCTTGGACTGTGAAATGGCAAAACCTTTCGTTTATTCTCAAACCAACGGGATTCAAACATCTGGGAATCTTTCCTGAACAGTCTGCCTTGTGGGACTGGATTATCAAAAAAATTACTACACAAAAACGCGAAATAAACCTACTCAATCTATTTGCGTATACAGGAGGAAGTACGCTTGCCGCGGCCTCTGCCGGAGCCAAAGTAACTCATCTTGATTCTGCCAAAGAAATACTCACGTGGGCCAGGGAAAACGCCATCGCCTCTGGTTTAGATCAGAAACCCATACGCTGGATACCAGAAGACGCTATTACGTTTGTCAAACGCGAAATCAAGAGGGACAACAAATATGACGCGATCATCATGGACCCGCCCAAGTTCGGACGGGGAAATAAAAATGAAGTCTGGAAAATAGAAGAAGACCTGTCGCATCTTATGAAACTTCTTCCCCAACTTTTGTCAAACGCTCCTCTTTTTATTATTCTAAACGCGTACGCTGTGTCGTACTCTTCTATCACCTTAGGTAATCTTTTAACTCAAACAATGAAGAGATATAAAGGAACTATTGTAAACGGAGAACTTGTGACCCCCTCCTCCACTAGCCTCTCTCTTCCCAACAGTATTTTCTCTATTTGGGAAAACGCATGAAATTTACATTATTTTCTACATGTCTTAAGAAGGCTCTGCATGGTACAATATGCTAAGATACGGGGCGTAGTTCAGATGGCTAGAATGCACGCTTTGGGAGCGTGAGGTCGCGAGTTCAAGTCTCGCCGCCCCGACCATTTCTAATAATTTTTCCTTTAATGAAAATTTTTCAGTTTCTTTTTGGAAAAGATCAATCAAAACTCTTTTTCCAGTCAATCACTCCTATCAGTATTCGACAGCTAATTTGGAAAACATGTATCATCTATTTTTCCTTTGTTTTGATCTTGAGCATTGGAATGGTAATCGTGAGTTTATTAACACCAAATATAAACTATGAACAACATTATGGATTACTTGTGTATATTTTTCCTGCAGCAAACATAGTCGCTTTAGTACTCTCAATCCGTTTGTTATTTAAGCAGAATATACTTAAGCAACAACTCACATCACTACCTATAAGAACCGTTATCTTCCACATAGGAATACTTGGACTGTTTCTTTTTTCTCTATCTATATTGTTTTCTTTTGCTACTATGATTATGAACCCTGAATTAATTCAAACTACACTTGAAGAATTTTCTACTGCAGAAGAGTCAACTTTTCCAAACTTGATTTCTGTATTGTTACTTGCCATATTTATTACTTCCACAACAGGATTTTGGGAGGAAATCTTTTTTCGTGGTGGAATCTATAGAGTATTAAGAGGACGATACACGAAGGCAATATCTATTGTTGTTTCAGGAATAATATTTTCGCTTGTTCATCCATTATCCATTCTAAATTTTCTTTATATGATGATATTTTGTTCTATATTGTCAATCTATTATGAATATAAAAATAATATACTTACTATCGCCGTATTACATACTCTTAATGACCTAATCTTTGCAGGATTATCTAGTTTAATAGCGGCAAATATCGCCGAGTATATACTTCTAACAAGCAGGTAGGCTAACGAATAAAAAGCTAATTAAATCCCATCTAGAGTATCGACTACGAGGTGTTCGTCGTAGTGGAGGATATCTTCTTGGGTACGATCTAACATTTGAGGTTTGCCAAAGGTATATATGGCTGCATATTTGGATGACTCTTCGACAGGAAAATCGGATAAGGTCATGAATTTTTCAATAGTACTTGGGCCACCACGGGTAGAGGGATTTTTTTATTACGTTAATTATTTTGTGGCTCTAGATTATCATAAATATGTTGTGATAAATCTCTTATAGTTTTCTCCGTAATATTAGGAATCCCCATCACTTCATGATTATTTTTAATCCCAAAATACAATACTCCGCCGTTTTGATTTTCAAATCCACATAAGGTTTCTGCTCCTTCTGGAAGCTCACTCAAAGATTCTTTAAACTCTATAGTTTCTGATTCTCCAAAACTGACTTTACTCATAATAGTTGCATTTAGCATACTAGTCCGTGAAGAGATATAAATAATATTAAACATAATCATATCCCTAACATTTTCAGACAAGTCGCTTCATCTCGATATGAGCGGTCGTTTTAGAGGAAAGAAAGATATTGATTCTTGTGTCTTTCGGAAGTGACTCAATTTTATGTAGAATAGGTATATGAAAAGATATAAGAAAAAATTATTTCTTCTTGCTATAAGTATAGTCGTAGGCTATCTTCTTCGCTTTTCCAATATTCCACTCAGTTTGAATACACTCACTATATCTTCCACCCCTCCGCCGATCACAACTATCAATCAGCCCCATGCAACAAGTTCAGCCAGAGTCAAATTTGTTGTTGATGGCGATACTATAGAACTCGAAAATGGACAACGGGTACGATACATAGGTATCGATACACCTGAACTTCACCATCCTCTAAAACCTGTTCAGTGCTTTGGCAAAGAAGCAAAAGATGAAAATGAAAAGCTCGTCAAAGGAAAAGAAATCACGCTTAAAAAAGATATCTCTGAAACAGATAGATATGGAAGATTGCTGAGATATATATATGTTCCGACAGATGCATCTCCCGAAGGTATGTTTTTAAATGAATACTTGGTAAAAGAAGGATTTGCACATATGGCGACATTTCCACCCGACGTAGAATACGCCAGCATTTTTAGAAAAGCCCAAAACGAGGCTATAATCAACGAAAAAGGCTTGTGGAAAAATTGCAGATAAATACAATCTGGTATAATGTTTATATGAAAGTATATTCACAAGGATTTGCACCCATTGTTATTCTCATTATCGCCGTCGTCGGAGCTCTGGGAATATCTGGTACGGCAAAATATATTCAACAAAAACAAAATCAACCGACAGCTCAACCTTCTCAGACAATTCAAGTACCTTCTACTCAAGGTGTAGGTGGAACAACTCAAACAGGCCAAAGTGCTCCATCGACAGCCAACTCAAATAATAATACAAATAATCTTAAATATATTATCCTATCCATCACTCCTCCTATACTTCCATTTCAATGTCAGTACATGTCCTTTCTCCCAGGATGCATGGCTCAAATACAACAGCAACAACAGGTTCAACAACTACAACAACAGGCCCAACAACAGTACATTCAGCAACAGCAACAGATTCAGCAACAATTCATACAACAACAGCTCAACCAACAGCCGAAGCAGTATACGAATCCTATGTCAAATCCGAATTTTAACCCGATGGCAAATCCAAATTTCAATCCTATGGCAAACCCGAATATCAATCCCTATGCTAATCCGCAGATCAATCCCTACGCGAATCCTCAAATCAACCCTAACTACGTCCCCGGCCAGTATACTCCGCAAAATCTACCCCCAGGATATAAGTAATAAACCAAGTATTTTGTATTTGGTATTAAAAAGTTAGTAGGCACGTCGTCATTCTGGGAAGGAGGCACGACGACTCCAGAATCGTAGTTAACTCGTTGACAACGATCCTGGATGCGTCCTGAGCAACGCCGAAGGACTTACCAGGATGACAGAGAATGTTACAAGTTACATGTTCAATCTGTTACTTTATGCTGTGTCCTCCAAACTGATTGCGAAGAGCAGAAAGAATCTTGCCAGTATATGAAGGATTTTTCTCTGAAGCTACCCTAAATTTAAATGATTCCTCGATAATTTTCACTTTTACTCCCAGTTCTTCAGCCGTTTCGACCGTCCACTTTCCTTCTCCCGTATGCGCCACTGATCCGGAAACATTTTTTAACTCATCCGAATATATCTCAAATGCAGTTATTAACCAGCTCATCAATTTTGACTCGACAACGCTCCCATGATTATAGACATGAGATATATTTTTCAAATCCAGTGAGTAATGTGATTTTTTCAGAATGGCAAATCCTTCGGCGATAGCCTGCATCATACCGTACTCTATCCCGTTGTGTATCATTTTGATAAAATGTCCGGCACCGACACCCTCAAAAAACTGAACTCCTTCGGGCACCGCGATATCTGTCAACAAAGGTTTCAGATATTCATATAGATCTTTTGTTCCGCCTACCATAAGACTCGCTCCGTTGAGAGCTCCCATCGGACCACCCGAAACTCCGATATCCAAAAACCTGATCCCTTTTTGAGACAAAAGTTTTCCTCTTCTTATCGAGTCTTTATAAAAGGAGTTACCCGCATCTACCACAATATCTCCTTTGTCCAGTACCTCAACCAATCCTTTTTTTCCAAATACAAGCTCGTCAAATACTGGTCCCGCCGGCACCATCATCCATATTATTCTTGGATTGGTAATTTTTTCTTTAATATCCGTAATTTCATATATTCCTTTGAGGCCGACTTTCTCCAACTCCTGAGTATCTTCCTTCGTCCTGTTGTACCCGTAGATATTCCATCCCTTACGGATAAGCTGTCTCGCTATATTACCACCCATTTTTCCAAGACCGACGATTACCACCTCTTTTGCAGTAAGTATCCCTGTTTTATTTGCATCATATATATATTCAGCCTTTTTTATAAATGAATTCGAATCCGGCTTATAAACGTGAAGAGACACATTGTTTTTATTCCAGACAGAAGAAATAGGATCTGTAAATCTCCACATCGCCTTTACCTCATCCGTACTCAAAAATAAAAGCTGGTTTCCCACTATGCAATCGAGAAGTAATTTTTCGTATTCTTCAACGTATTGCCGTCGTTTCTTTTTTGAACGATAATTAAAGCCTAACATTGTTTCCTGAACCTGCAGATCAAGACCGGGCTTTTTGGAAATAAATCCCACCTGGATTCTTTCATGTGGTTCCAACTGAAAAATAACCTTATTTCTATACGTATGCATCTCATCTGTTAAACATTCACACGGAAGAACGTGTTTGAATGTAACGGTAATTTCTTTTACTTGTTTTTTTAGACGTTTCCCGCTTTCCATGAATATGGGCACTCCTTCCCATCGGGGGTGATTCAAATAGGTTTTAAGTTTGAAATATGTTTCTGTCGTTGATTGCGGAAGTACACCTTTGATTCGTGTGTATTCTTTATATTGAGCTCTGAACGTATATTTTTTTACTTCTTCATTCGACATTTTTTGAAGTGTGTGAAGAACGGTTGCTCTGGAAGGGCGGACAGACTCGGAATCGAATTTCATCGGAGCTTCCATAGTGATAAGAGCCAGCATCTGAAGTAAATGATTTTGTCCTACGTCTCTTAAAGTTCCCAGTCCGTCATAGAATACTCCCCGTGACTCAACGCCAATTTTTTCATGCAGTTTTATTTCTATTTTTTCTATAAATTTGTTGTTCCAGCTCGGTTCCAAAAGATTATTTGAAAATCGGAAAAGAAGAATATTTTGTAGCATTTCTTTGGCGAGATAATGATCGATCCTATAGATCTGTTCTTCTTTAAACAGTTTTGCCAGAAGTAAGTCCAGATCTTCAGCAGTCTCCAAATCCTTCCCAAATGGCTTTTCTACAAGAACCCGGGTCCATCCTTCGTCGGGCCCGCAGGGAAGTGTAAGTCCCGATGACGCCAGATGGTTAAATATTCCGGAATAATAGTGAGGAGGAACTGCCAGATAAAAAAGTTTGTTGGAACATACTTTCCATTCTCCGTCTATCCTTCCCATCACGGTTGCCAACTTTACATAATCGTCTTTATGTGTAAAATTCCCTTGTTGGTAAAGACATGATCTTAAAAATTCATCTACTTTTTTCATATCTTCTTCACCGTGAGATCGAAGCATATCTTTACAATAGCGCTGGAATTGTTCTTGAGTGAGGGGTCTTCTCGCAAATCCAATCAGTCTGAACATCAAAGGAAGTTTATTTTTTTCGTAGAGATGAAACAATGCAGGAATTATTTTCTTGGACATGAGATCTCCAGTTGCCCCGAAAACGACAAAAACCGTAGGAATATTTTTTGCCACATATGTATTCTACACCAAATTATTTTTTGTGACTACTTGGAGTTTATTCACAACTACACTCATCCAGATGATAAAGACTAACGTAAATATAAAAGGTATATGAAGGCCTGATAATGATACCAGAACTGACACTAATATAGGAAGAGTAAGGCCGTACATACCAAACTGATACAACTGACTGTATGAAAGGTTTTTATTCATAATTTTTGCGATGATCAAAATCACAACTGTCATAAAAAGAAGGTATATCATGTTCCAGATCAATCCAAATAGCGTTCCAAATATCATGACAAAAAAAATTCCCGCTACAATAAAAATTGCTACGATCGTAGGTAGTTTTTGAATGAACGGACTCAATTTTTGAAGAACTGCGTCATAGGTAGTTCTGTCAAATGTCACTGAATCTTTAATTTGGGAAAGTGAATATACTCTATACTCTCCGCTTCTCCCTTCGTTTGAACTACTCGGATATATGATGTTATTTTTGGTAACGAGGATATAAGTAGTATACGTTGGATAATCGTCTAAAGATGCGTGAGTATCTATGGTCAGAAAATGCATATCTGGTTTTTTCTCTTTTTCATCGAATTGATATGGCCAGTCCCACACGTAAGGCTCTTTTACATTCGTTGACAGCTGTCCATTTTTTATAGTGACCACAAGTTCTTGAGGATAGGCAGTTTGCAATGTAGAAGTAAGCTTATTGGCGAACAGTGGAACTTGTGGAAGCAATCTATATCCGACTAATCCCACTTTAGCTGCAGTAGTTAGGTACACAAAAAACATCAGTACTACAAGATACTTCAAAGAAAATGAAAATTTAGAGGATAAAATACTCTTATAATACGATGGACTGAGAAGACTATTGCAGAATACAAACCACCACGTCTTTAATTTGTTCATGTGCTAACATTATAGCATATGCAGGCACCTAGCTTTTCAATGTCTGATCAAAATGGTAAAGTTCACACGTTGGATGAATATAAAGGCCGATGGGTAGTGCTTTATTTTTATCCGAAAGATGATACTCCGGGATGTACAAAAGAATCATGCGGCTTTAGAGATTTACATAAGGAATTTGAAGAAAGAAATGCGGTCATTTTGGGAGTATCTAAAGATAATGTCGCCTCACATAAAAAATTCGCTGATAAATATAAACTCACTTTTACATTATTAAGTGATGAAAGCAAAGAAACCATAAAAGCCTATGGAGCGTGGGGCACGAAATCTTTCATGGGCAAATCGTTTGATGGAGTACTTCGTACCACTGTACTCATTGACCCCAAAGGTAATATCTTTAAAAAGTATGAAAAAGTAGACCCGTCTATCCATCCTGAAGAAATCCTCAAAGACCTCCAAAACTATTAATCATGCTTCGGTGAAAAAATCTTATTAATTGTAAATGTCCCTGTTGAACTTATTATTATATCTTGTATTTCTCCGTATTGAACATACATATCCTTACCTGGTCTAATAGAATCTAAAGTCAATGGCTTGTTTTCTATATAGGCTTTCGCTATCATGATGGGATCTCCATGAGAGATAACAACCACTTCTTTTCCTTCATTTTTTTTTGCTATTTCTTTGATACTCGCAAAAATTCTATTTTTTATTTGTTCTATTGTTTCGTCATTTACGTCTCTAAATTGTGGTGAATAAAAATCGGCTCTTATTGATTGAATGTAAGAAAAGGGTTTCCCTTCTAGTGAAGTTTTAATATCTATGAGCGCTTTTGATATATGTTTAGTAGTTTTTGTTGATAGTTTGGTTTGAATTATCGTTCCAGTTTGTCTCGCTCTAAGGAGCGGACTCGTATAAATAGAACAGATACTTCTCTCTTTTAAGAAGTTTGCAGTTTTTTCTATTCCTCTCCTTCCTTCCTCTGATAAATACATTCGTGGTTTTCTCCCATAAAAAACATTAGTGGGATTAAAAACCTTCCCGTGACGAATCAAATAAATGTGAGTCAACATAGTATATAGTATTTCCAATAAATAGACATCTTGGATTCAAGTTTCTAACGCAACAACGTTAACTGTTAATTAAGTCTTCAAAAACTTCATAAGGTGTTTTGAACTCGAGTGTTTTTCTTGGTCGTCCATTGAGTTGATCTTGTACTTTTTTTACTTCACGTCGTGAAACTTTAGTAAAGTCCGTTCCTCTTGGAAAATATTGTCGGATCAATCCATTCGTGTTCTCGTTCGTCCCTCGTTCCCATGGACTTCTTGGATGAGCAAAATATACCTTCACTCCCGTAATCTTCGTGAATAATTTATGCTATGCCATTTCACGTCCTTGGTCATATGTCATCGTCAATTTCATCTGCACTGGTAATTTTCTCACCTCCTTTGCAAAAGCTTTCGCTACATCTGCCGAACCTTTACTTTTTACAGGGATAAGTATAGTAGTCCGAGTTGTACGTTCAACCAACGTTCCAAGCGCTGAACGGTTATTTCTCCCTACAATCAAATCTCCCTCCCAATGACCAGGAATAGACCTATCAGCAACTTCCTGTGGTCGCTCTTCAATACTTAACATATCTTCAATATCTCGTGTTGCGGTTACACCTCTTCGTTGTTTGTGTCGATGTTTCCGATTCTGTCTCAAACATGCAAGTAGTTCTTTTTTTAGTGTCCCTCTGGGTAAAACGTACAGATATGTGTAAATTGTCTCAGGTGATACTCGCATAGTATTGTCCGTAGGATAATACTTTTTCAGCAGTTCTGCAATCTGTGTTGGTGACCACTTGAGTCTTAACTTTTTATACATATACCCTCTGAGTTCATTATTTTGATCCAACATATATTTCCCTGCCTTTCTTCTCCTGCTATTTCGTACTGACCGATCCTGTGCTTTCTTTGCACGATACGTATACTTATTACTGCTCCCTGCTCTAATCTCGCGACTAATTGTACTTGTGCTCCGTCCTAACATTTTCGCAATGTCTCCGAAAGAATATCTTTGAGCAAGCATTCGACTAATTTCTTCCCGTTCCTCCATATTCAACCGACTATATGTATTCATACTCTAAACATACCATCTCTGTTGCGTTAGATTATTGAATGAAACTACTGTATAAATTAAAATGTAAAATACGAGATACAGTAATTATAGAATTTCCCAACAGTGTGGAACAAATTGTAATCTTTCTCGCTTGCTGGATATCACAAATGACTGTAATTCCTATTAGTCCAAAAACTCCTTCTGATTTAAAGGAATATAAAATAAGAAAAGCTCAAGCAAACAAGACCATATCAAAAGAGAACATATCGTTAGAACTTCTTGCAGAAGTAAATGTGTCCACCGCTTATAAAAAAATCGTGAATGATATATTGGATAAATTAGCTGTTAGCAATGACAATATACAGCTTATTTTATTTACGTCTGGTACAACTGCCTACCCTAAAGGAGCACAATTAAGTCTAAATAATCTTTTTGCAAATGCGGAGGGAATTATTGATTGGTTTTCTTTATCAGAATCTGATCGTTTCTTCATCACTCTACCTTTACATCATATTAATGGTATAACTTCATTTGTAGCAACGCTCATCAGTGGAGGTACGATAATATTACTAAATAAATATACGAGATCAAAATTTTTTAGCTATGCAATTAAAAATAATGCAACTACTTCTTCAATAATCCCATTAATAGCTTCTGATCTATTAAGAGTTAACATATCAAATGAATCTATTAATTTTATTAAAAAAAATCATACTTTCAAAGGAATACAAATAGGCTCTTCACCAGTAAATCCGGACGTAGTAATAAACTTTTATAATACTTTTACTGTAAAACTTTTCCAGGCGTTCGGAAATACCGAAACGTCAATGCGTTCTACAGGAATAGATGTGAATATAAAAGAAAAAGAATATCTCAGGCTTGTTAAGTTGAATACTATTGGTCATGAATTAAAATATACAAACGTAATAATACTAAATAACAAAGGAGAACCTGTGGGAACAGATATCTTAGGTGAGATCTGTGTCAGGGGACCGATAATTATGAAAGGTTATATTAATAATAAACATAAAACATTACAAGCATTTAAGTTTGGATGGTTTCATACAGGTGATTACGGCTTCTGGAAGATAATAAATGATAAAAAGTATTTCTTCACAAAAGGGAGAATTGATGAAATAATTAATAAAGGTGGCATCAAAATATCCCCTTTAGCAATAGAACAGAAAATATTAAAATCTATTATTAACTTAGTAGACACTATTGTGGTCGGTCTACCGGATGAAAGATATGGTGAAATTATAGGAGCAGTGCTTGTATGGAAAGATGGGGTAGAGCATATAATACCTTCTGAAATTGAAGGTTTAATACCCTATGAACAGCCATCAAAATATATATCGCTGTCTAAATCAAATATACAAAGAACTTTTACAGGAAAAATAAAAAGGAGTAGTCTCAAAGACTATTTTGTAGAGTAATTATTTATAATTGTCCAGAACAAGATTATATCTTCAATAGATTTTAATAATTTAGTCCGCAAGTATTATTTTTCCTTATCTTTACTTCCTACTTCCTGCTGAAGCAACTTATATGTGTTCTTTTTGGTATCTTCCACACTCATCCCCCACTCTTTGGCTATTTTCTCGAAATCAGCCTCTGTTAATGATCCTCCTCCCTCCGACACTTTACCTTTTCCCATATCGTCATCGTTAATTCCACACCCACAGTTATAACACATAGGAACTAAAAAAACTGATATATGACTTGAGTATAGGTCTAAATACTTCGATTTTCAAGAAGTATCAAGAAAAAAATAGTATAATTTCACTGTATGAATATTCTTATTCTTTTTGCGACATATTCTGGAGGCACACAGACTGCTGCACAAATTGTTGAAACAGAACTGAAAAAAGCCGGGCATACTGTGACTCTTTCTAACCCTGCAGAAATAAATTTCGAAGGAATGAATGGGTATGATATTATCCTTATGGGATCCCCCTCATGGGAACATGAAGGACAGGACGGGCAACCTCATATCGACTTTATGCAGTTTATGTCTCATATGCAAGATAAAACTTTCGATAATAAAAAATTCGCCATCTTTGGATTGGGAGACTCGTCATACGCTCATTTCTGCGGAGCTGTCGACCATCTGGAAGAATTTGTAAAGAAAGCACATGGTCTACTTGCTGTAGAATCTCTTCGTATCGATGGATTTTTTGTAAATCAGGAGAAGTATACACAGGAACTAACCGCCTGGTCGAAAAAACTTTTGATACGATAAGTATATGTTTATATATGGAGCTTCTTTTATATCTGGCATAATAACAATTCTCTCGCCCTGTATCTGGCCCATACTTCCGGTCATTATCTCCTCTTCGGTCAAGGCAGGAAAATGGAGACCGTTTGCGATAACCGCGGGTATAGTGAGCACTTTCACCTTAGTCACTCTATCATTCTCCAATCTGATGAAAATACTCAATATCGATCCTCATATATTTCGGGTTATAAGTATCGGCGTGATCTTTATTTCCGGCCTTATTATGGTTGTTCCCCGCATATCAGAGTTTGTTGAAGGAAATTTAAGCCGACTACTTGCCTCACATCGCATACACACTACAGATAGAACGGGTACTATTGAAGGGTTCCTCACAGGAGCATCTCTCGGAATATTATGGACACCTTGTACCGGTCCTATTTTGGCTACCATATCATTATTGGCCGCCTCACAGAAAGTAACTTCCTTTTCTTTTTTTATTATCTTTTTTTATGCTCTCGGTGTGGGAGTTCCTATTCTTATTTTATCGTTTGGAGAAAATTGGTTAGCAGAACATCATCCATTTTTCCTTCGTTACACTCATCGGATCCAACAGTTTTTCGGCTATATTATTCTTTTATCTGCAGTACTGATGTTTACGAATTACGATAAAATCATCCAGACATATTTCTTAGAAAGATTTCCCATTTTTTTAGATTTACAGCAGAATTACGACCTCAATGCTCAGCAACAATTTGAATTCAAACTCCAGCTTCTCAAAGAGAAAAGAATCAATCTCTCTTTACTTCCCCAAAAAAACCTCACTAACATTGTCCCTATTTACCCGACGTCTGTGCCCTCAAGATATGCATCATCACTTCCAAACTTAGGATTCTCCAAAGAAATACGCGGGTTAACAAACTGGCTCAATACGAATACTCCCGAAAATTATTCACTCTCCTCTTTGAGAGGTAAGGTAGTACTTCTTGATTTTTGGTCATATACTTGCGCCCCTTGTTTACCTGGCATCGCGTATAAAAACGATTGGTTGAGAAAATATAAATCTCAAGGATTTGAAGTGGTTGCTATCCATACTCCCGGGTATGAAGAAGCCAAGTCCATAGAAAATATTCAAAAAATCATCGACCAATATCAGGTTTCGTATCCTGTTGGAGTGGATAATAACTATACTATGTGGGACATGTATAATAATCGCTCTTTTCCCAGCGAATACCTCATCGATAAAAAAGGTTTTATCCGTTATTCCGTCCAGACGGCCGGCGATTATGACATCATGGAACGATCGATTCAGGATTTATTGAAAGAATAATCTATCCGCCAAATCCTAATATTTTAAACAGAACATACAGGAGAGCTAAAATAAAAAGAAATATAATTCCTCCGGCAATAACTACTGTATTAAATCCTTGAAGAAGAAACTCAACTATTCTCTTCAGTAGCGCTTGAAGATTAGCAAAAGGATCAACTATATCTTTTGGTTTATTAGTCTCAGATTCTCTTTCGCTCATGAGAGTAGTATACATCGGGATAAGTAGTGAATAAAAAGTATTTCGTATTTTGTATTAAAAAGTAGTAGGCACGTCGTCATTCTGGGGAGGAGGAACGACGACTCCAGAATCGTAGTTAATTCGTTGATAACGATCCTGGATGCGTCCTGAGCAAAGCCGAAGGACTTACCAGGATGACATAGAATGTTACAAGTTACATGTTGCGAGTTACGAGGTATAATTATACGCATGTCAAAGTCCGATCAACTGAAAAAAATAAGGGATGAAATATTGAATTTAAAAGAATCACCTTTGTATGAGTATCGGGTGAAAAATAAATACTATCCTGTCATCGGCGAAGGCAACCATGATGCCAAAATTATATTTATCGGCGAAGCTCCCGGTGAAAACGAAGCCAAAACTGCCCGTCCTTTTTGCGGTGCGGCGGGAAGAATACTCGATGAGCTTTTGCGGTCTATCAATCTTGATAGAAAAGAAGTTTACGTAACAAACATTGTTAAGGATCGCCCTCCTGGAAACAGAGACCCTTTACCTGTCGAGATAGAACTCTACTCCCCTTTTCTGGAGAGACAGATTGAGATAATCAAACCTTCTGCTATTGCCACTCTCGGAAGATTCTCAATGAAATTCATTTTAGAGAAATTTAGCATGCCAGAAAAAGATATGCCCATCAGTCAACTTCACGGAAAAGATCTCGATACTCAAGCGTCATACGGAAAGATAAAAATAATACCTTTGTACCATCCGGCAGTCGCTCTGTACAAAAACTCCAGCAAGAAAGAGCTGGAAAAAGATTTTCAAATTCTCAAACTCTTCATCTAGATCGTTCTGCTAAAATAGGAAGATGTCTTTTGTAAGCACTTCACAAACTATATCTGTCAAACCTCGAGGTATTGACGCGATGCTGCCACATGGCGCATTACCCGAAATGATATCTCTCTACATGATTCGTCTTATTGAAAAAACAGGGGGAAAAAATGGACCTTTAGGAAGACAATTTATCGCATCACCTAAAGAGGAAAAAAAATATTATCAAAAAAAAGCGAGTGACCCGCTTAACGAAGACTACCATGAAGTTGCTCCAGGAATAGTCTATAAATATAGAGGTAAGCTCGATAAAAAAGGTAATGTTATATACCATGGAAGAGCCCTCTGGACAATTACCCGTTTCTGCGCCACATACTGCAGATTTTGTACTAGAGGACGAGAGGTTGGTATGCCATCGTTTGTCAAAAGCCATAGCAAGGCCAGCATCGCTCAAACTCCGTATTTATCCTCAAAACAAATCGAAAAAGCAATTGCTTTTCTCAAAAATGCAAAAGAGATAAATGAAGTGATCATATCCGGAGGGGATCCTCTCGTATCTCCTCAGCCATACCTTACAGATATTATCCAAAAGCTGGCTCAACTTCAACAGAAAGGACATCTGGACATTATAAGAATTGGTACCCGATTACCTGTACACAATCCTATTGCAGTAAGAGATTGGCATTATCAACTTCTCTCAACTCTTAAAAATCCTTATATTATGTTACATATAAACCACCCGCTTGAACTCACCGAAGAAACTCTCAGTGTACTCAACAATTTTAGAAAACTTTCCGGAGCAACTATTATGAGTCAAACAGTACTTTTGAAAGAAGTAAATGACAATGTTGAAGTACTTTATAAGTTATTCACGGTACTCTCGAAAGAAGGCGTACGCCCTTATTACTTATTTCAAAATGATCCTGTCTACTGGGCACAACATTTTACTGTACCAATTCATAAAGCCATTAAAATATGGAAAAAACTACGCCCTCAACTATCGGGAATTGCCGCTACGGCTCGCTTTGCTATCGACGTAGAAAACGGATACGGAAAGATTCCTGTCCCCGAAGGAGACGCATGGGATGTTGATTATACTCATTATCGAGATTTTAAAGGGAAAAAATTTACCCTTGCTTAGTTTCTTACCAATGAGTTGAATCTTTTCATAATTATCGCTATCTTATTCATATGACTCGTAGAAAATATATTCTTTCTCTTGATGGTGGAGGTATACGCGGAATTATTCCACTTATCGCCTTGGTAAAACTTGAGCATATGACACATATGCTCAGCCGCGAGACTTTTTCGTTTGTTGCTGGCACTTCCACTGGGGCGATCATTGCCGGAGCTATTGCCGCAGGAATGCCAGCCGGCCAAATACTTGATATATACGTAAAGAGAAGCAAAGAAATATTTCGAACTACTCCATTTTCTTTCGTTCAACGATTATTTCTCGGGTTTCTTTATTCGACAGAAAGACTACACTCCGTCATTAAAGAGGAGCTCGGGCCTTTCTCCAATTGGACAATAAATGATTCACCCATTGACCTGCTTATTTCTTCCAAAAGAGTAATTGATGGAATGCCATTTTACTTTGTAAAAAATAATCGAGGCAATTCCTGCCGTTGTGGGGATATCTTACTTACTGATGTGATCACGGCATCGGCTGCGGCACCGACATATTTTTATCCTTGGAAATTAAAAATCGAGGGCAAAGAAGCACTTTTTACGGATGGAGGTGTAGGTGTAGCGGGTAATCCAGTCTATCAAGCCTGTGTAGAAGCCTTCTACTATAATGACGGTTATGATCCGTCTACGACGACCATTGTATCTTTGGGAACTGGGAGATTTCCACGGATGTATCAACCTCGATGGCTTCCAGAATGGTTTGACTGGATTTTGGCGGAGCTGTTGAGCTCTCCGGGAGAACAACAGACAGAGATAGTACAAAGACATTTTCCCTTAAGCCCGTTCTACCGGCTTGATCCGGACTTGAAAGATATCGATCCTTCTCTTACGACAAATATTCCTAGTGACGATGTAGCAAAGATAGAAAAACTCATCGAGTACGGAGAAAAGTTTGCTTCGATGATAGACTGGAGTGCCATTTTGGATGGAACAGATAAAAAATTTAAAGTAACGAATAAAAACACTATGTGGTATCAATATAAGAGACCATAATGTATGAAAATTAAAATACTACAGCTCCTTAAACGTTCCTTTATCTGGCAGATATTTATTATAGTATGCTGTGGTCTATATGCACTTGCAGGAAGCCTCATAAATGTAAATCGCTTTTTGCAGTATGATTTAGGATATTACGATTTTGGAATATTTGATGTCGCAATCTGGAAGCTATCTCGTTTTCAAGCTCCAATTATTGACCATTTTATCGTTCCAGGAAAAATTATTTTTGCTGATCACTTTAATCCCAGTATATTTCTTCTTACACCTATCTACTGGTTTACATCTAGAAGCGAAGCCCTCCTTATTGCAGAATCATTACTAGTAGGATTGAGTGGATACGTTCTTTTTTTGATTGGAAATAAAATTCTTAAAAACTATTTTTTATCTACGTCTGTCGTGCTCGCCTACTTTTTATTTATTGGTTTACAAAATGCGATTTACTCCGACTTTCATGAACTTACTGTCATGACAGTCTTTCTTATGCTTACCTATTGGGCAATGTTTAATTCTAGAAAAAAACTATTTCTTTTATTTTTTATAATTACATTGGGATTTAAAGAAAGTCTTTTTCTTTTAGGAATAGGTGTTTCTATATTTGTATTCTTATATAAAAAAGAGTGGAGAAAATTAAGCATTGCCACTTTTTTGGCATCTCTACTATGGGGATTTATAGCCATAAAAATAATTATTGCCGGACTTTCTCCTACATATCAATATGCACCTAAAAATATCGGAGGAATAACAGATATCCTTGTGCAAATGGTTTCCCCGCTTATCAAATTACAAACTTTATTCTGGACGGGGTTAAGTTTTCTTTTTCTTCCTCTGTTTTCTCCAGCACTCTGGCCATTATTTCTTCTTCATTATAGTCATCGATTTCTTACAGAAGGTGCTATTCGATGGGATTTAGGCCTACATTATAACGCCGAGATCGCTCCCACTCTTGCAATTGCGTCAGTCTGTGCGTTGGCTTGGATACAAAAAGGAAAACTTCATAAACTAAGCTATGTCATAGCTTTCTTACTTATAATCAACTCACTTTTTTTACATAGATTCATATTTCATGGACCTTTAGGACTGGCCTACCATCCTGCTTTTTATAAACACACTAACGATTTTGCATTCTTGAATAAAATGATACAAGCAGTGCCCAAAGATGCGAAAATAGCAGCACAAAATAATCTAACAGTGCCTTTTTTGCACAATAACGTCTATATTCTCCGAGATGATTATAAAAAACACACACCTGATTATATATTGATCGATGCACGGGATGGACAGAGCCCGGGTAATTATTTGGGCATTTCTGATATTAAAAATCTTCTTCAAAGGCTTTTATCTGATAAAAAATACTCTATCTACTATCATGAAGGAGACCAATATGTTTTTAAGAAAGTTAACTAATTAGCACTTCATAATTTTTTAGCAATAATCAATAGTAATCCTCCATAATCACTTCTCCATACAAGACTTCTGAATAAAAAATAAAAAGGCACAAATAACAAGAAAAAAACTAATTTGATAGATTTTCTAAGCATTGAAGATTGGATATAAGTAAAGTTTCCATCGAGATTTTTTTTGAAATCATACCAGGGTTCATATGTTGTTATATACCTTACCATATAGCCTTCTTTCTCTAAGAGTAGTTTTGCTGAGCGAGGAGAAAAATGTATTTTATGATCACTCACCATCCACCATGACCAATCTTTACATATACGCGCCATGAGGCTCCTATAATTCGGCAATTGAAGGATAAGATATCCGTTTATGGAAAGTATTTTTCTTGTCCGACGAAGAATGTCGTCGGGCCTATCAAAATGTTCCAGCACATCGAGGAAAAAAACACCATCATATTTCTTTTTATTTTCTTTTAAGAATTCCTCATATTTTTTCCTATGCATAATTACCTTTTGATTATTTTTTAGAAAATATAATGAAAGATGAGGCTCAATTACTTCAATTGAGTAATTTTTATACTCCGAGAGCAGAGAAGAAAAAAGTCCGAATCCTGCGCCTACTTCGAGAAGATTTCCCGAGGAAATAAATCTAGTTACAGTATTAATAATATTTCTGAATTGTTTTTCATGATACTTCTCTAAGCGCCGATAAGTATTAATTTTATAGTCAATCTTATTATTATAAATATTATATGTTTTTTCTTGTCGTGTATAAGCGACAGAACAGTCTCTGCATTCCCATATTTGATCTCCATTTATTTCTTTTAACAAATATATATTTCTGTCGCATATACTACACAATTTCATGCACACATTATAAAGTGTAAATGCAATATAAGAAAATGTATAATTGTGCCTTATGAATATGACGAAGGACACTCCCGACGCTCACCTTTTACATCTGTATAAAAATCTTGGCGATACCTCAGCCGATTTTAGAAATAAAAACATGTATTGGCTCCTTGCTCATATGGTTAAAGGTAAGACACTCCTCGATATAGGATCTGGGGCGACACATTTTATGAATACAGTGAGTAAAATGAAAGGGGTCAAAGTTGAAGGTATAGAGCCAAATAACGATCTAATCAAATTAGGAAGACAACTTTATGGAAACATTGGCCATGTATATCCGCTAGAGGCAGAAAACTTGAATCGTATAAAAAGAACGTATGATACGATTTCTATGATTGACGTGCTTGAACATATAGAAGATGACAAAAAAATTCTTTGGTCAATAAAGAATAGACTTGAACCGGATGGACGATTGCTTATTCTCGTCCCGGCATATCAATTTCTCTATAGTATCCGGGATAAAAATCTTGGTCACTTTCGACGTTATTCCGCGACGAGACTTAAAAATTTACTCTATGAAACAGGTTATTCTGTTGAGTCTATAAGACATTGGAATATGTTAGGTTTTTTTATCTATCTCTTTTTTGAAAAAATGCTCAAAAAATCTGCCCCTCACAACCTCCGTGTCATTAATAAAAAGGCAGGCTTTCTTTCTCGATTATTTCATACTCTTATAGACATATGGATTAAACATATAGAAAACCGTATTAACTTAGGGTTTGGATTAAGCCTTATAATAACGGCCAAAAAGAGCAACTCTCAGTAGTTAATACCGAAATTTTTACTCTACAATAATTGTTCCCACTTGTCCATTTTTCCTATGTTGTCCTATGGAACAGTAGTACTCGAATGTACCTATTGTATCGGCAGTAAACTCTACTTCCGAAGTTTCGCCTGCTTTGGTTATAGGTAATTTGACTCCTAATTCATCAATATTGAAGTCATGCATCATGTCTTTACTCGTCATAACAATCTTTACTTTTTCACCTTTTTTTACTTTTATCACTTTAGGATCGTAGTAAAAACTTCCTGCGTCTATATTAATTGTCTTTACTTCCATATCAGTCCCAGGAGTATCCGTCACTGCTTTCATTGTACCGCTCGGTTTCGCTTCCATCACTTCCGGGGTAGGAGTAGCAGATTCTGGAGAACCTTTCTGGCCTGAAATCATCACAACTCCTCCTATAATGGCTATCATTACAATCACACCTACAAGCATCATCGGGTTCATTTTATTGCCTCCTTCGTTCATACTCTTAATTCACCTCCTTCAATATAAAAATATATTAACTGCCTATTTTTGGCTGTATTCCATTGACGTGTATATCAAAAAAATCGACTGACCTCTGTAACGCAGTATATAAGTTGGTTGAAATATTATGATCATCGCCCATATAAGTATACAGTTCAACTGTGTGACCTGCATCTTTCATTTGTTTTTCCAGTATTTCTGAAAATTCAACGGGGGCTGAAGTGTCTGCTGTACCGTGATGCAGTTGTAGTGAGCCTGAGATATCTTTGAGGTATGAATTTGCCGATATAGAATTCCAAAATTTGGGATTCTCTTCAGGCGATTTATATTGATCAATGAGAGTTTGTCTCCATCCCCTCGATCCTCCCGATATTGTAGGACGCGTTGTATTCCTTCTCCATCTATTTATCAAATCAGGATATGATGCAACCACGCCTCCCCAAATCACTCCCGCTTTTATATCTTTATTTACTACCATGCTCCGCAGTGTAATAAAACCTCCCATAGAATGTCCCCACATGCCGATTTTATTGATATCGGCATCTTTATATTTCTTAATCGATGACATACCATTGAGGACATCAATAGTATAGGCATTTGAACCATATCCTCCCGCAGGTTGTCCTTCGGAACTTCCATGACCTCTATAATCAGATTTAAAGACAATATATCCGCTGCGTGAAAATGCATCCGTATAGGCAATATATTTTTCTGTTGTTCTATACTCTGCCGGAGGAATGTATCCGTGATTGAATATGATCACAGGCCAGCCCGTTGCAGGTTTTTCCCCTATTGGAACAGTGAGAAGAGCAAATATTTTATTTCCTTCTGACTGGTAGGAAGCAATATATCGGTAATAATTACTTCCTTGAGGTAATGTTTCTTCTACCGTTATATCACTGCCCGGATATGTTCCTTCTCTCAGTGTTTCAATAGATAATTCATGAGGAGTTTTCTCCTCTAAACCTCCTTCATTTTCCATTTCATAAGGATTATCTGTTGGCATATTGTTATTTATTTTTTGCATAAAAAATGGAACAGCAAGAAGAAGTAATAGTATAAAAAAAAATAGTTTTTTTATGGTCATATTAAAATATATGTTAGCAACCTGAGAAAACACTGAAAAAGTCCTAGAATTACTTCGGAAGTGAGACCACAAATGTCGTTCCTTTTCCCACGGTGCTTTCTACTTTGATACCGCTATGATGAAGTTCGACAATTTTCTTAGCTATTGATAAACCCAGTCCATACCCGGGTGTCTTATCTTTACGCCGAGATTTGTCTGTCCTATAAAACCTATCGAAAATATGAGAGATATCTTCGGGATTTATACCTATTCCATGATCCACGATTTTCACTACTCCCATCCTACCTAAAGAAGAGATTACCGCCTGAATTACTGTGTGTTCAGAACTGTATTTGATAGCGTTATCCAAAAATATTACAAATAGCTTTACCAATTCTTCTTTATAGCCTTTAACTTTTGTATCACTTCCTGAAATTTTTATATCGATCTGTTTACGAGATGCAAGCGGATCGACAATTTTTTTTGCTTCTATGAGAGTTTGTTTAAGCGATACTTCCGACGTCTGTATGTCAGAATGGTTTCTGTCGAACTTTGCCAAACTTAAAAGGTTATCTGAAAGAGACTGTAGATTTTTTATCTCTTCAAGATTTCCTTCAAGAATTTTTTTTGCCTCGATAAGAGTAAGCTTTTTATCCCGCAACGTCACCTCTGTTCCTGTTCGCAATGCAGTAATTGGAGTTTTTAACTCATGTGAAGCATCCGCAATAAATCTGTTTTGTTCCTCTACCATATGCTGTATAGGTTTGAGCGTCTTACCTGCCAAAAAATAGCCTGCGATTGTTGAGACGCCAAGAATGAGCATATTCATATAGAGAAGATTAAGCTTGATAGACTGTTCCGTTGCTTCTCTTTGAGCTTGATACTGGAGAAACATATCGGGATTCAAATATCGCAAGCGTTCCATACGAGGACCCAATCTATTTTCACTGATCATGAGTTCCCGATGAAGAAGTGAAAAAATAACAATACCAAAAAGTACGCAGACTACCGTGATAATAAGTACGTACCATAACGTAAGTTTTATTCTGGTTGATTCGAACATTTACTATTTTTCTGCAATTTTATAACCAAATCCTCGGACAGTGTGTATGAGAGGAGATTTTTTGAATGGTCTATCTACCTTATTACGCAAGTAGCCTATATAAGCTTCAACCGTATTGGGAAGGACATCGGCATCATAATCCCATACGTGAGTAATAATTTTTTCTTTTGTCACAATCTTGCCAATATTTCGCATCAGATATTCAAGAAGAGCGAACTCTTTGTTTGAAAGGATAATAGATACACTCCCTCTTTTTACTTCGTATGAGGTGGTATTCAATACTAGATCTGCAACTTTGAGAGCTGTATTTAATAGTTCTTTCGGTCTACGGATCAATGCCCGTATTCGGGCAAGTAGCTCTTCGAACGCAAATGGTTTTGTAAGATAATCATCGGCGCCGGCGTTCAATCCTTCAACTTTATCCGTGAGTCTGTCTTTTGCAGTGAGAAGAAGTATAGGAATATGGACATTGTGTGTGCGCAGATTTCGGCAGACCTGTATTCCATCCATGGTCGGCAACATTCTATCAAGAATAATGACGTCGTAATCTTCTGTTGAAGCCAAATCGAATCCCTTTTGACCGTCGAAGGTGATGTCGACCGCATATGATTCTTGTTCCAATCCTCGTTTGATAGACTGAGCAATACGGTGTTCGTCTTCTACGATGAGGATTCTCATAGCAGTAGTATAGTATAAAGGAGCTGAAAACGAGCTGAAAGAATGCAATTTACAGAGAGGAAGAAGATTTTCGTTTTTTATATATGAAGATTATCAAAACTACAGGTACCCAGATCACCGCATATACCATAAGCCAAATAACCAAATTTCCCAGTTTTTGCATGCTAAGGAGCATCGATCTTACCGCTTCTTTGAATACAACCGCCGGTCTCCATGAATCACTTGGAGTATATGGAAGTCCTAATTCATCAGTTGAAAGATAGACAGTGACTTTGGTGAAATTGGCATCCTGTTCGTAGTATTTCTGTTGACCTTTTATCTGATCTATCTGTGTTTGAAGATTCACAATCTCTCTTTGTACGGTAAGAATATCTTGAACTTGAGTTGCCTTATCGAGTATTTCTTCGAACTTTTTCTTTGTGGTATTCAGTATTGCTAATTGGGCTTCATTATCGGAATATTGATCATTAATATCGACTCCATCTAGATTTTCGGAGACTACCTTCACTGCTAATCCTCTAAAATAATCAAGTGTATCCGTAAGACGATTCGCTGGAACTCGCACAGTAACTGTGGCAGAAGCGGCGTCCTGAGGATTAGATACATTTGAGGAAACCATATATCCGCCTAACTCTACCGCTTTATCTATGATAGCTTTTTGAACAGGCACTACGTCTTTGACCATTAACGAAAGATTTGAATTTTTTACCACCATACGATCTTGTGCAGGTATGGCAGAACTTCCGCCTCCAGTCATAGGATTTGGAATCTGAAACGGAAGAGATGCTTTCATACTGCCTTGAGACAGACCAACGTCCGACCCATACTGAGCTTCGTTCATCAAAGTAGGAGGATAATAGCCTTGTCCAAAAAGACTATTTCTTAAAAGGTATATGACAATGATGAGCAACAAAACCGCAGTTAGTTTATTTTTCTTTATCCACTCAACAATTCTATACACACTATAACAATACCCGATATTATTACATTATGTCAAGTTGTGTCAGAATTTTCTCGTCATTCTGGGGAGGAATGAAATGACGACTCCAGAATCGTAGTTACTACAATTAACAACGATCCTGGCGCCGCCCAGAGGGCTCTGCCCGGCGGGATGCGTCCTGAGCAAAACCGAAGGACTTACCAGGATGACGAAAAGAAATGGAAATTAAAACAAATGTTATACGAAAGTGATATAAGATGCCATTTTCTTCTTAAAATTTTCGAAGTCCGTATACACTTCTGCTAATAAGCCACTCTTTTTTGCAATCTCAATGTGTTTTACTTCGTCATCCCATAAAAGTATCTCATCTGCCTTTATGTTCTCCAACTTCTGTAATACTTTCTGGAAAAAAATCTGTTCTGATTTTGTCACCTCTAAATCTGCAGAAGAAAATATGTCGTCGAAAATACTACCGAAACCCATTTTATTGACTATATAGTTTGTTCTATATTTTTCTTGATTGGTGACCACGTATACTTTTATATTATTTCTCTTTAATGTTTTAATGTAGCGAATCAACTCTTCATCAATCTTGTGTTCTGAAGTAAACCAATACTCCAAGAACTCCTCCGGAGTTTTATCGATCTTCCATTCCTTTAAGTAAGGAGTTATCTCCTCTTTCAAATCTGCTTTTCCCACCAAGCAATGCATAAATTTTTGGGAGAAAAAAGATAGAGTTGTTTCTGTGGTGAGATTATAGTCTTCTTGTAAGATCTGACTAAATCTTTTGGCATTGACAAGAACTCCATCTACATCAAACAAAACTGCTTTTATCATGAGGAAATTATATCCAATTAAAAAGTAAATTTATTTGAGTCTGGATCGGCTTTCCAGGATGAAAGAGTATGAGCATTTTTGTCTTTATCGGAGATAATAGGATTATCGGTGATAATTGAATCTACAACTGCTTTTAATTGAGGGTCACACATTGACCAGTTGATATCACTGGCAAAAGGCGATATGGCCGCCTCCCCTCTAGGACCATATTCCGCAGTACAAAAATATTCAATGTATGTTTCTTTTAAAGCGACAAATCCATGGGCAAAACCCGGAGGAATCCATATCCACTGGTCATAATCCTGATCGGGTTCTCCCGGCATATCCTGAGCGGCAATCTGTCCAAAATGGGGGGAACCGATACGTATGTCAAGAAAAAGATCGATCATATGTCCGACCATAGTGCGTATTAATTTACCTTGTATCGGACTATGCTGGAAATGAAGTCCTCGTATAACATTTTTTTTTGAATAACTGACATTTGTTTGTAAGAAAGAGACATCTTTTACAAAACTCAGTTCGGGCATATTCTGAAAATCACTATGTTTATACGTTTCGGTAAAAAAACCTCTCTCATCAGGAAACCGGCCAAAACGGATTGTCTTTACTTCCGAAAATACCAGCGATTTAACTTCAAGAATTTTCATATCAAATCATCTTATCAGAATTTCAGAATTTTTTCCTTGACTGAATATATTCTAGAGTCCCCTCGTGTAATCTTTTTGAGCCTTTCCACAACTGAATATTATATTCAGATGATAATTTCGTAGGATCTTCGTCTCGAAAATCGATAGACCTTACTTCTGGAGGAAAGGCAAGAGACATCAAAAAGTCTGGCCCCATATATTTATCTCCCCACGTTTCAATATGTTCAGAGTTAACAATGTCTTCTTTCGTCAAACCTATTGTTTTTAATATGCTGTCACTATCTGTCACGAACTTAACCGTGCGCGTCTTATCTACACCTTGGACTATAAAATCGAGTGCAAAAGTTCCGCCAGTTTTACAATATAATGGTAATCCATATTGATCAAAAAGTTGTTGTGCCCTATCAATTAAGGCGTAGCGTAAATCATATACATCATTGGTTAAAGGTATCGCAATACCCAACTTCTTTTCTAATTCTTTGACTTGTTCTTCCGAAAGATTATGAGCGTTGACCACTTCCAAAGTAATCTGCACTCCTCTATCTACCATCATCACGGATAAAACATCGGTCTTTACCTTTAGTCGAAAATCGGCCGGAGGCATAGTAGGAAATATCTTTAATTGAAACTCTCGTATGAGCTGATTCATAACTTCCCGCCATTGTTTTTTTTGATCTTCGTTAAATTTTTCTTCATATGCACTGTAAAAAGGTTTTTCATTGAGTATCCCTTCTGTCGTGAATCCCCACAGTTCAGCTCCGTGACAGTTGCCTATTAAGATATGTTTTCTGAAAGCTGGAGAGATAAGATCGGTGATTCTTTCTCTCACGCTTTGAAGACCGGCTCCGGTGACAAAAAATATCGCTTTTCCTTCTTGAAGTAGCAGTTCCAACTCCTTGATCATCTCCGGAGTCGCTAGTTTATATACACCGGCAATTGTTTCATCAACATCTGCGACTACGAGCTTCACTTTGTCGTTCCATACGACTTCCTGTATATGTGTGTATGTTTTCTTCATAGAGATTATTATTATAAACTAGAAATAATATTATATCTCAAAATGTTCTGTTGGAAAGATCTTCGTTGACTATATAGCCCCCCATATAGGGAAAATCTATGGAAACACCGCTATAAGATCGTTTTTAATTTAAGGAATACGCTTCGGTTGACTTGTTTCATTTCTAGGATCTCCATCTTCAGTATAATGAGCTAAATTTCTTGTAGAGTTTGAATGGATTGATCCTGCGTCATGATTTATTTGTCCGTCTTGGGTAAATAGCATTTGCATAGCCTGATCAATTTCTGCCGGAGACACCCTGCCTTGTATGCTCACACTTTCCCCATCAAATAAAATATCAAAGTTATTTCCTTTGGCTATTGATCTAAAATTTATGTGCATTTGATCTGAGGTAACACCAGTTATGTTTAAGAAACCAAGGTGCTGAGTCATATATGCTTTATCGCCTATTGGGATCTCTGGTCCTTCAACAACCAATTGAAATCCTTTACGCATCTCTTCTTCGAGCCTCCTTAACATGGGATTTATTCTTTGAAGAGTTTGTTTTATTTGAAATAGACTGGCCTCAGGAGTTGATAGGCCTTCTAAACGAGCAGGTATGTTACTCATAGTAAAGGAATTATATCAATTACTATAAGATATCACAAGCACACCTCAGAAGTGAGCTTCGGACTTTTTCAACAACCTAAAATAGCTCAAACTTGGAATAATGGCTGCGAGAATAATGAAAACGCCTCCTATGAATAGTAGCGGTCCCGGAACTTCGTGGAATATAAGGTAAGCAAAAAAAGTGGCAAAAATTATCTCAATCGGTAGAATAGTACTTCCAATCTGTGCTTCGACATTTTTGAAACCATATACGATCAGTCCCACATTCAACGTCTGTATGACCGCGTATAAACCTATCCATACCCAACTGATCGATAGAATAGTCTGAGGTAAACGCTCTTTGAATATAATCGACCCAATAAATACAGCTATAACAGTACTGACTGCATCCATGAGAACAATTTGATTATTATGATAATGATCAGAAAACTTTTTTGAAATAGTATTCCAGATACCTATCATAAAACCGGAAATTAACACAAGAAATACATAGAAAAATTTATCCGGAGAAATACTGAATCGATAAATTATGAAGAGTCCGACAAGAGATAAAATGAGTGATACCATTTTAAGCGAAGTTATTTTTTCTTTAAAAAAAACTGCTCCGGAAAGAAAACCAGAGATTATCATCGCCGAGTAAAGAACCAGATATGTAGTTCCAATAGGAAGATTATTAAAAGCTATAAAAGTGAGTACGGTCAACCAAGACCCGGACATAAACCATAGGATAATCCATTTAATATCTTTTTTTTGAAAAGATATCAGCTTTGTTTTATTGATAATAATAACGAATGTAATAAGAACTACTACAATGACATTCCTTATCCAACTTTGATTAAAGTTACCGAAAGAACTCCCGATGAGTCGGGAAAATATCCCATAGAAACCATAAAATAATGCCGCAGTTATAAGAGCTATGCTACCACGTTGCTGATTTTTCATCATGCCTTAATTGTAACAAATACACCTCGGGGGTTTATTAGATTGTCATGTCAAGAAAAACTCCTTTATGAGCTTCACTACTATACCTCTGGTTTTGACAGAAGAAGAGGTGGCTTCTTCAAGCGTTTCCCAGACAAGTATATTATCCTTATCAAGTACTTTGGCGGGAAGATTTCCTTCCCACTTCGTTATAAAGAAAGGATAAAGAATGCTTTCATTATTATCCCCTATTATCGGCATTTTACTTTTTAATTCAAAATATTCCTTTGGGATAACGTTTAGTTCTTCTTTTATTTCTCTAAGAAGTGTTTTTTCAAGATTATCCTCTTCACCTGGTTTTACTTTTCCCGATGGAAATATTTTTTGAAGTGGATAGTAGATATCCGTAGGAAGCCTTTCCTCGGATAATACTTTATGAGTTTTATGATCGTAGAAAATAAACAAAACTACTTTATTCATGAAGCAGTGCATCTAAATAAAAAGGGGCAAAATAAAAAAAGCAGTCACTATAGAAAGAAATACAAAAAAAACTCCTATCACTTTCCCCCATAATCCTTTTTTTGGAGGAAAAGATTTCTGTAGATTTTCATATCCTCCAGTTCCTGATTGAAATACAAAATCAATAATCATGAAAGCCCATCCGCCACCAATTAGAAAAGATAGACCTATTCCAAACATCAGAATAATCCCTATAATAATCCCAAACATACCGATCATCGGAAATAATGCCATAAAGATATTATATACGAAAATATTAAGATTTTTTATCTTTCCAATTCCACCACTTTAATAATTCAGGGTCATGTTTCGTGTGAGAAGCATAGTAGACAGTGCACCTGAAGACATAGAGCATACGTCTGTCTATCTTTACTCCTTGTTGTGTACATAGTCTTTCACACATCTCCTCTGGTTCTTTGTCATTTAAATCGCTCACGTTCTGTATACCCAAACTTTGTAGATCTTTTTCAATACTCACTCCTACTCCCGGAATTTCTCTCAGACCTCGCTTCATGAAGTAATTATATTATGATAAGATTTTATTATGAATAGGATTACTAAACTTCTTATTGCGGCGAGTATTTGTGGAATAGTTTTTTTACTCATATGGTTTTTTATCATAAAAAAAGGCTCAGATATGTATGTGAATACAAATCGGGCGGCAGTTATAAAAGAGATGAGAAGTCTACAACGGATAGAAACGGCTTCATTCACAATTGAAAAAATCATTGATGCCGGAACAACGGAAAAAAATGTATTTAAACAATTTCTTTTTGGAGATAAAATTTTGCTTATCGCCCACGGTCAAGCTATTGCCGGATTTGATTTGTCTCAAATATCTGAAAATGATATTGAAGTGAAAGGTACGTCGCTTAAAGTTACCCTTCCTCCACCTCAGATTCTAATAACGGCCCTTGATAATACCCAGACACGTGTATATGACAAACAAAAAGGTATATTAAACCCTGGTGAAAAAAATCTGGAATCAGAAGCTCGACAAGCAGCTGAAAAATCTATTCACGACGCAGCCTGTCAGGGAGGCATCTTACAGCAGGCCTCCGATAACGCAAAAAAACAACTAACTATTCTTTTTGAAGCTCTTGGATTTTCTACCGTAAGTATCGAAATTCCCCCAGGTTCCTGTTAACAACGCCACTCACATATCTACCAAGTCCCTCTTCCAATATGCAATACACTTTGACGTATAGAAGAAATATCCTCTCGGTTTAATTTAATAGGAAGTAGCATTGCTATTGGTTCCCTTTTTAATTTAGACTTTGAAAAGTACGTAACTTCTTTATGTAATTTCTGATAACCTACTTTCGAATAAAGTTTTATTCTTTTGTCATCATAAAATAATAAGCCAAAATTAATATCGTTCCTCTTCATAAATTGCTCTGCATATGTAAGCATTTTTTGTGCCAATCCTTTTCCTTGGTACTCTTTCTTAATTCCAACATTTCCTATACCGCCTATATAAAATTGTGAATGATTTATATTCACTTTTCTTTTAACGATACTTAGTGAACCAACTAGTTCACCATCCTCAAAAAGCATTAATCTCCACTTGGGACGAGAACTATAATATAAATACTTTTTAACATGAATACTCCAGATAAGCAGCTTTGGGAGTAAATTATAGAGAGATTTTCTTTCAATTCTTGTTAAAGACTTTTCTTCTTTTATTACATACTTTTTCATAAGCCTAGTATAGCAAAGGAAATAAGAGTGAGAGTAAGACTGTCTTGACAAATTATCTTAGAAAAGAAGACTTACATAGAAAATAAATAAAACCGCCTTATTCATTTGGAGGTTGCCCAAAAATGGTGATAAGAGTCCCCGGATTCTTATCAGTCACATACGTAGTCGTAGTACCTGCCTCGGTTGGAGGACCAGCCCAATCATATATTTTTTGTGCATCAATCGGTCGCATATTCACACATCCATGACTCATGGGATACCCAAAATTATTATGCCAATAGGCACCATGAAGACTATATCCCATATCCCTTGAGGCAGATTCACCGGAAAAATACATAGTATAAGGAACATTGGGTAGATTATAGTAAGTACCTAAAGCAGTATTGCCACCAGACATGCGTGTATTCTTCAATTTTACCCAAATACGAAAGTCTCCTGTTGGTGTGCGACCCCACTTTCCCGTTGCTACCGGAAAGGTAAACATTAATTTACCCCCTTCGTATGCAGTCAGAGTTTGAGTCGCCAGATCAACAAAGATATGCTTTTCTTCAGTAGAAACACCCAGTACAGGCTTTTGAGACTGTTTATCAGCCATGTATGACGGTGGAACTACTTTTTTCCCAAGAAACACACCTTCCTGACCTGGTTCGTAGGCTCCTGAAAGATCTTTAATACAGCTGATAGAGTTGGCGCAAGAGGGAAATAAGCTGGATATTTTAGGCACAAAAAAACCAAGCCCGAGTACGACAAACGTGCCTAAAATGATCAATAAACGAGCCTGAACATGCTTTTTTTTGTGACTGACTTTTTTTCTCGCCATTACTTCTAGATTAATCTATTTGGAATCAAAAGTGAAGCGCATTGAATTTAGTCCTATAGTATGTTATAATTCACCTCTATATGTTTACTATTTTGATCTCAATCTTATTCACCGTAATGACCCAATTTACCCATCTGCAGGCGACCAAAAGCCAGGAGCAGGTTTTGGCGTACCACGAATTTTCTCTTAATAAGAGATACGAAAATAAGGAAGTTAATAAAATCTTTAAGGATAATATCCTTTTAACTCTCCGCTACGCTCGTGGAGAACAGATTAACCCGGCCAAGATCGACTGGCGACAGATTGGGAAACCTTTTCAGACGAAGCTCGTTTTGACTCCGGGAGAAACATTTGCCTTTCATGATGATGTGTTACCTGAATATGGAGGTAAAGTAAATAAAACCATGAATGCCCACTTTAACTCTTCGGAGGGATTTAAGTCGGACGGCTACCTAGTCGGTGACGGCGTCTGCCATCTCGCTTCTCTTTTATATTGGGTCGCTCAGGATGCCGGTTTAGATCCGCAGGCACCAACACGACACGACTTTGCCCCTGTTCCTGAAGTGCCGCAAAAGTATGGAGTTTCTATCTATAGTGGTCTGGGGAAAAATTCTTCCAGCCAGGTGCAAAACCTTTATATATCAAACACGAAAAATAAGCCGATCGCTTTTGTATTTGATTACGATGGAAGTAAACTAGCGATAAAAGCAGTGGACTAATCTTTTCTCCGCTACTCTCTCATAATTGAATGAAAGAATTGCCTGTGATATCGAACCAGTAGGAAGGACCTTTTTTCATCTCGTCCTTTTTTTGAGTTTTGATATGCATAAGTGTCGGAGAATCCCAGCCGGTCACATCGGACATAAAGTGATCTCTTTCTTGTTTTTCAAAAATTGACCGAAGCTCTGTCATATATGAATCGCTTCCTTCAGTTGCCTTAAATACGAGAGCGTTGAATAATTCGTTTTTTGTTTGCTTAAGAAAAAAATAGGCATTATCAGGCGACCACGCATTGGGTGAAAGAGCAAACTCTCCTTTCATGCCAGAGGCAGTGAATATCAGTCGATTGTTTCCTCCGTCAGTAGTTTGGGTAAAAAAAGAGTAGGTCACACTACCGTCTGTCTCCGTCTTTGTTTGCATAATAAGTGTGACTTTTCCATCCGGAGACCACACCTCATCATTTTGAGTAGGCGTTGGTATTGGCGATACCAGAGTTGGAGATAATTCTCTCGTAGCCGCCCGATTAAAAAAGGGAGAAAAATTATTTCTTACAATCATGAAGGTTAACACGCCAATCACAAAGCATGAGAAAAACAAAAATAAAAACCGCCTACTAGTAAATGACATTAAGCTTAAGGATAAAAAGAAAAGTGCAGAAAGTCAATGTGGTAGTTTATCTGGTCCATTGAGAACGTGACAGATATACTTTTGCACCTTTAAACTGAACTCCTTCATCAAGAAGCATCTTCTTTTTCGTCGTGACTCCCTCGCCGGCTGAGTATCCCGTCAGACTTCCATCCGAGGCAACAACCCGATGACAAGGGGTACGAGGAGCATCGGGATTCTTTTTCATACACATCCCAACTGCGCGAGCCGCTTTTGGACTCCCCGCAAGTTTAGCAAGTTGTCCATATGTCGCCACTTTACCCTTTGGGATTTGTTTTGTCAGGTCATACACTTTTTTAAAAAAAGATTGCTCCATATATAAATTATAGCAGTAGTAGTTTGCTATACTTCAAACATGCTAAATGAAAATTTTGTGATTCTTGGCGCAGCAGTTAATTTAAGCTTGTCGAACGTGAAGAAAATTGGAGTATACTGGTATTGACTATACGTAACCATAGAAATCAAAAAGTTGAAAACATATGACAGGATATATAGGAAACATTGAAAAACTTACCCTAGCGAATACCTATTTCAGGCAGGTGCTTTATACTGGTCAGCACAATCAGCTAGTACTCATGTGCCTTCAACCCAATGAAGAAATTGGGGTCGAAGTCCACGAAATTGTAGATCAATTTTTGCGGATTGAAGAAGGTGAGGGAAAGGTTATCATGAACGGTGAAGAACATCTTGTCAAAGATGGCGACGCTATTATCGTTCCTGCCGGAGCGAAACATAATGTCATAAATACATCGTCAGAGAAACAGTTAAAACTGTACACCGTATATTCTCCCCCACACCATAAAGACGACACTATTCACAAAACAAAAGCCGAAGCTGAAGCAGATACCACAGATCACTTATAAAGATTATTTACTTTTTCCCCAATTCTTCATTTACCCACTTTAATTTTTCCTCTAACTTCTTCTTTTTTGCTTCGAGATGTTCTTTGGACATACTATGCCCTTCACAACAGTCCAGTTTCATCTTGTCGTGATCTTCTTCCTGAGAACAGCTACAATTGTCGCAATCTCCACAGCATTTTTGATCCATCATATGCTTCACCTCCTCTCATTTAGATATATCATATATACGGGAAACAACACTTTATACAGAATCTTTTACTGCATCTACTACTTCTTTTACTTTTTCTTGTCCTTCGGCAATTTTTTCCTCTACGCCGGCTTTCATATCGTCTACTTTATCTTTTGTTTTGTCGATAGCTTTTTCTACCTGCTTACGACTGTCATCATTTGCCAAAATTGCGGCCCCCGCAACACCAACTGCGACTGCTCCCACAACTGCGCCTGTTACTGCGGCAACTACCGGATTGACTCCACCTTGATGATGCTTTTTTTGATTATGATCTGTCATTTATATTTCACCCCCTTTTCAATTTTATAACTTTTAAAACGACAAACTTCATTGTATTTTATTACAGATAAAAAAACAATCGGGACTTAAGCACATTAGGAATACAAGAAAGTAGATTGCGAACGTTTATTTTGAGGCTAGTTCTCCACAGGCGGTGTAGTTCGTTACTTCTTTGGCTGATTTATGCACATTTATTGCAAGAGGAAGGGATTGTTTCAATTGATCAAGTGTAACAGATAAGACAGTGATGGATTTTCCATTGACCACATTTGTTAAGGGATATGTAACTGCTCCAACTCCGGGGCACGCCCCAACATGTATATGGGCTGGTTGAGAAACATCTTTTGTATATCCTGTTAAATCTATAGTAACTGTAGTTTTACCATTTTCTTCTTTTAACAGCGCCGTCCCCGATTCTCCTGAATTATTTTGCGTGGCAAGACCGACCGTCATCTCCTGTGATGTTACAACCCCAGGTGTAGTAGGAGGAACAGTCGCTTGAGTGTTGTATGACGGGTTTGAGGAATTATAATCGTATCTTCCTATTTTTACTACGAAGAAGAAATAAATTGCACCGTAGACTACTGCCGCAAGGATAACATACATAACTACCCACTGCCACATTGGTCTTTTACCGTAACTTATTTCTGCCATTAATTAGATAATTACACAATTATTTTCTCTTGTCAAGATGAATTAAAATTCGTAAGAGTTCAGGGTCTTTGACACAAAAACGTCATTCTGGCTTGTCCAGAATCTCGTTTTTGATTCTGGATGCGCTCCAAAACTCATCGCTTACCAGAATGACGCTTGATATCGTTTTATCTTAATTTGTCAAAGAGTGTGAACTCTTACTAAAATTCTTTTTAATAATTGTAACGCACTGAGCTAGAGATACGTTTTCTGTGTCTAACTTTATTGCTTCTTCTATCGGATTCTCTTGTAGTGTGTTATATAAACTAGCAACAAGATCGTCTCCCAATGGTTTCCATACACCTTGTTTTACTCCTTCTCTGACTTTCTCTCTTTCCTGAAGTGTTTTAAGTGAACACTGAAGCTCATATACGACAAAAGGAACATTCTTCTTTCGAGCTACTTCTTCTGCTTGTCTTATATGCTCTGGACTTTTAAAAATACCATCATAGATAACTGAATGTCCTTGATCTAATAAATAATGCAACATCGAGAGAGAAGCATTATTGGCATTTTCTAATGTGGTATCTTTGAAGTCTGAAAAAATGGGTTTAATTCCATCTACTGAAAGCCACACAATATTTTCATCAATGTTACGTAGATTTTTACAAATCGTTGTTTTTCCGCTTGCCGGTGCCCCTCTTAGAATTACTACCTTTTGTTTCATGTTGTAATTATAAAGCCTATTAGATAGTTATATTTAATCTTTGACAAATCAACTCTATTACTTCATCAACTGATTTTTCCGTCGTATCAATTTTGATCCAACTAGTATAGTCTATAGTCTGCATATGGTTATAAATCTTTGTTACTGTTTCTGCACCATGTAAAGCTACTCCTTGACGCGTTGCGTCTCGCTTTATTGTTTCTTCTAAGGAAGGTGACAGAAGAATATGATAAAAATTCAAATTCTTAAATTTTTCATTATATCTTGCTAAAACAGAAGGAATTTTTGCTAGATCAGCAATAAAATAATTGAAACCATATTGTAGAAAATTCTTTGCTAATGAAACAACATTATCTACAGCAAGTAGTCTTTGTCTTTCAAACTCCTTTATATCTTTATTTTGTTCTTTGGCACCGATAACTCCACCAATTACAAAATGTCTTAAATGGTCAACATCAGTATATGCTCCAAACTTTGACCTTTTTGCAAATTCTTTTACTAAGGTGGTTTTACCTACGCCCGGGACTCCATTGAATAGAATTACAAATGGTTTATTCATATGAACAAATTGTATCAAAAGTTAGAATATTCTAGTGGTTATAGAAACTGAGAAGGTGAAAATTGAGGTTGTGCTACAATCATGTAGGTTAAAAATTCTCTCGAATGTGGTATACTATAGGATATGAAACGACCTCATTTCGTGCCTAAAATTGGCGTCACAAACTACATACGGCCATGGGTAGTATTGGCTTTGATCGTGATACTAATAGGATTTTGTATTCTTGGCTTAGTTGTCGCTCTTAGGAAACTTACTCCTCCTCCAACTTATAAAAGTACCGGTCCGCAAAACTATGTAGAAACCCCATCTCCGTCAATTTTTGGAGATGTTGAAGTACCGCCTGCCGGCCCAAAAGCCCTTTTGAAAGGAGCAACCTGGATACCTCAGACTTTTAACAACTGTGGTCCGGCGACCACTTCTATGATTCTTCAGTACTTCGGACACACCGTCGGTCAGGATCAAACAAAAGCCCATCTTCGTACAAACCCGACAGATACCAATGTTTTTACATATGAAATTCAGGAATATCTGAAGTCACAATATGATATTGATTCGAAACTTTTTTACAATGGTGATCTTCAAAAAATAAAGCTTCTTATTGCCAATGGATTTTATGTAATGGTCGAAGACTGGCTTCATCCCAACGAAGATATCGGTCACGTCACCATCTTGAAAGGGTATGACGATGAGCAGGGAGTATTTATCGCAGATGACTCGTTTATCGGAGTAAACATCGTGTATAAATACGAGGAGTTTGAGACAACCCAATGGAAAGCGTTTAACCGTGAGTATCTTCCTGTATATAAATCTGAAATGGAGCCTGTCTTAAAAAAAATTATAGGACAAGATTGGGATAGAGAAACTATGTATGAGAAAGCGATTGAAAAAGCCACACAGGAAATCCGACAGAATGACCGCGATATGTACGCGTATTTTAATCTTGGAACGAGTTACTATGCGTTAGGCCAATACCAAAATGCATATAATGCATTTGAAAAATCGCGCGAGTTGGGGTGGCCAAGACGTATGCTGTGGTACCAGATTGAACCAATACAGACTCTCAACGAACTAGCTAAGTTTGATGAGGCATTGCGACTGATTGATCCGGTCTTGGCCGGAAACGCTAGTTTTGCCGAACTTCATTATGAAAAGGCGCGTGCATACAAAGGTTTGGGGCAAACTGAAAAAGCAAGAAGCGAAGCTCAAACCGCACTTATTCATACACCTAACTATCAAAAAGCAAAAGATTTGCTATCAACTCTTTAACTACACCATAAGACTACGTTACAATACAGTAACATGTATGCTTCTCAAGAAGAAATACTCGGCGCCATAAAAGTAGTCCTTATTGCCGGTGGCGCATTACTGGCAGGATATTTTGATCGCAAATGGAGTGCTTTTAACCGTAGCGGAGTTGTAGTCTATTAGTATGTCAAAGATTTTTAAAACGTCACTGCTACTGATGGTTTTTTTCGGACTCAATAAAGTAATCGCTCTTGTCCGTCAGACTTTGATTGCCAGACAATTTGGTTTTTCACCTGAGATCGATGCCTTCAATGTCGCCAATAATATACCTGATCTATTGTTTTCACTATTTTCCGGCGGGGCGCTCGCTATGGCATTTATCCCTGTCTTTACTGAGCATATTGAAAAACACGGGAAAGATCTCTCGTGGAAGTTGTTTTCCAAAATTGCGAATATCATCTTTTTACTCACTGTGATACTGGCGATTATTTTTTGGCTAGGAGCACAACCAATTGTTTCATGGAAGTTTGGTATTTCACCTGGGTTTTCTGCCTCTCAACAACAACTGGTGGTCGAGCTTATGAGGATAAATTTGATTGCTCTGATTATTTTTTCGTTAAGCGGGATCGTGATGGCGTCTCTCCAGGCGCATAAACATTTTCTCCTCACAGCAATTGCACCGATACTTTACAACGTTGGGCTTATTATAGGGGCAGTCATATTTTCTCCCCACACAGGCATAACCATCGCTGGATTCACTCTTCCCGCATTTGGACTTGGCATTTATGGCCTTGTCTATGGCACGATTTTAGGAGCACTCCTGCACCTTGTCATTCAAATACCGGGTCTTATCTTCTATAAATTCCGGTGGACATTCTCTTTTGATTTTAGAGACCCGGGTGTACAAAAAATAATGAGACTTATGGGTCCGCGTATTCTGACAGTTTTTCTTATACAGGTGATATTTCTTGCACGGGATAATCTTGCTTCTCATTTAATTCAAGGATCCGTAACTACTTTGACCTACGGTTATTTCATCATGCAAGTACCAGAAACCTTGATCGGTACTGCGATTGCGACTGCTCTTTTACCAACTCTCTCTGAACTTGTCAGTGTAGAAAAAAGACACGAGTTTATTCAAATGGTAGAGAGATCACTGCAAGTGATCATTGTGAGTACCCTTGTTATTACTTTTCTTCTTTCAATAACGTTACCGCAGTTTCTGGATGTACTTTTTGACTTCAAGACATCGGATATAGCCCTTCTTACCTGGACTACCCGAGCCTACCTTGCGGGACTCACAGCGCAATGTGTACTTGAAGTGGTTGCTCGCGCTTACTACGCAAAGCAAAACGCAATAGTACCTCTTGTGGCAACAGCTCTAAGAACGGGGATATTTCTGATACTTAGTATTTCATTTATTGGAGCTGCAGGAGCAATAGGACTGGCGGCTGCCGACTCGATCGCAGTCAGCGTCGAAGTGATTTTTTTATTAGTTCTTCTTAACAGAATGTTCCCCCTATTTTCTGCGTTAAAGAATACTTTTGCCCGATCTTTGTTTGGATCGATGGTAAGCGCAAGTATTGTATTTATAATAATTTCATTTTTTCCTCATCTGCCTGTGTTTCCAATTAGTTTACTAGCATTACTGGCAGGAATTATTGTCTATGGCTTCTTTGTAAGACAAGAGATCGCCATGGTAGTAAAATTATAGGTGGTTTATTATATTTAATCTATGAAACAAAATGATCAACTTTATGAATCGTATTTAAACATCTCTATTCAAAATACATTTGATCATCTCCATACCGGCCCCTCCGGACTCACGACTATTGAAGCAAAAACTCGATTGAGTCAGTATGGTAGCAATGCTCTCAAGGCTCACCAAATCAGTTGGTTCACAATACTCCTGCGTCAGTTCAAATCTCCATTCATCTACTTGCTTTTAGGAGCCGCTCTACTAGCTCTTCTTCTTGGAGAGGTTATTGATAGTGTAATGATTTTAATCTTTGTCCTTATCAACACCGTTTTGGGCTTCTTCCAAGAATTTCATTCGGAGCAAACATTAAAAGTTCTCAAACGATATACCATTGGTCACACCAAAGTTATAAGAGACGGTGTGAAAACTTCTATCCCTGTAGATCAACTTGTACCTGGTGACATTGTCGAACTGCAACCGGGAGATATTATTCCGGCGGATCTTCGACTGATTGAAACTAATAATTTATTTCTCGATGAGTCTGTATTAACAGGTGAATCTGAGCCCAATTTAAAAAATGAAGTGTCGCTAACCACTAGTCATCTTCCTATTCATAAAGCGACTAACATCGCTTTTTCTGCCACCAGTGTCTCCAGTGGTAAAGGTCAGGGTGTAGTTATAGCAACCGGGTTTCAAGCATATATGGGTACCATAGCCAAGCTCACAATAGAAACCCACCAAGTCAGTAGTTTTGAAAAAGGTATGGGTGAGTTTAGTACTTTTGTACTTCGTCTCGTCGGGATCACCTTATTTATTGTTTTCTTTGCTAACCTAATGATTAAAGGCGGATCAGCCAACATAGGCGAGTTACTTATCTTTTGTATTGCTCTTGCGACCGCAGTCATCCCTGAAGCTCTACCTTTGGTAATTACTTTTTCTCTCTCGCGAGGCGCAGCTCGACTTGCAAAACATAAAGTTGTAGTCAAACGTCTGTCTGCCATTGAAGATTTAGGAGGGATTCAAGTTCTCTGTACGGATAAAACAGGGACCATTACGGAAAACAGTTTGACAGTCGTCGATATTTTTGGTGATAAACTAGCAGTTCTGTCTCAAGCCAATCTCGCCATCAATCATCAAAGTACCCAAAAAGATTCGTTTGATCAAGCACTACAAATAGCTTTACAAAAAGAGTCCGGACCGACTAACTTAGGAAAGATCGTTTATGAAATTCCTTTTGATCCGGAGAGAAAACGCAACAGTGTCTTGGTCGATTTTCAGGGTAAACCGCTCCTTGTTGTGCGAGGTGCGGCTGAAGCGATCTTGCCTCATTTGAAAAATCACGCCGATTCGAAACTCGCTTCTTGGATCAAAGACGAAGAAACAGAAGGCAGAAGAGTGATTGTGGTGGCTCATAAAAATCCTCAATCTCTTAAAAACTATACTAAAGATGTAGAGGAACATGAGTTAGTTTTAACCGGTGCTATCTCTTTTACTGATCCCCTCAAAAAAAGTACTTTCGCCGCTGTTAAAAAAGCTCAACAACTGGGGATATCTATCAAAATTATTACCGGTGATAGTCCCATCATAGCCGGTGCAGTTGCTCATAAAATTAACCTTGTGGACTCCCCGACCAAAGTTATTACAGCCCAAGAATTTTTTTCTTTAACTCCGGCGGAGCAAAAACAAACTGCTAAGGAGCATAACGTGTTTGCCCGTTTTTCACCGCACCAAAAACACCAACTGATTGATATTCTCCAGCATCACTTTGAGGTTGGCTACTTGGGCGAGGGGATCAACGATGCGCCTGCCCTTAAAAGCGCAAATGTGGCTTTAGTCGTTCAAGGTGCCAGTGACATTGCCCGTGAAGCTGCTGATGTTATTCTTCTTAACCGAAGTTTGAGCGTCATCATTGATGGGATTCAGGAAGGACGAGAAGTTTTTGCCAACACTATTAAATATGTCAAAATGACTCTGACTTCCAACTTCGGCAACTTTTACGCCGTAGCTATCGCCTCTCTTATTATCAATTTTTTACCAATGCTGCCTATTCAAATTCTGCTCGTTAATCTGCTCTCAGATTTCCCGCTTATCGCTATCGCGACCGACTCGGTTGATGCCGAAGAAATCAAGACTCCTGAAAGCTACAACCTGCGTGATTTCGCCCTTATTGCGATCATTCTTGGCCTGGTCAGCACAGTATTTGACTTTATTTTTTTTGGACTGTTCTATCGAATCTCACCTGAAGTGCTTCAAACAAATTGGTTTATGGGAAGCATTCTCACTGAACTCGTCTTACTCTACTCCCTAAGAACCAGGCTCCCTTTCTTACAAACTAAATTTCCTTCGATCACTATCACGGGACTCACACTAGTAGCCGCTATTACAACTATCGTTATCCCTTTCACTTCTATTGGCCAAATCGTCTTTAAGTTTAAGCCTCCTACGTTGATCCACCTTATTATAATCTTAGTAATTGTCTGTCTCTACTTTATATCCACCGAAACTGTCAAGCTTCTATATTATCGACTATTTGATTCTAGAAAAAGTAATCCTACTCACTACAGGCAAAGTTGAAGAAATTATTTTTTCCTTTCAACTTCCTCGTTCATTTTCATCCGTGCTTTGATGAGTTCCTTTATGAGAGTGAATGGAAGTTCTTCGTTTAAGGGAAAGCGGCTATGAATGTCCTTACAACCTTCCCTTCATATATTAAAATAACTAGATATGTTTCTATTGAGCGATGACTCCTGGGAAATAAAAAAAACTAGGGAGAAAGGATACGGAGTCTTTTCCAAAAAGGAAATTAAGATGGGCACCGTGATTGGCGACTACCTTGGGAAAGTAATACGTATCAGAGAATACGATCTGGAAAATGATAAAAAAGGTCTTTATTTCATGTATTTCTCCGATCAGGCTGGTATTTATCCAAATTTAAATGAGCCAGGACCTCACCTTCTAAATCACTCGTGTCAACCCAACTGTTGGATCTATATCTACCGTGGTCACAGTTTATTTTTTGCACTAAGAAAAATAGAGGCTCACGAAGAACTCACTATCTCTTACTTACTAAGTCCAAAAGACGAAACCTGTGCACCTTGTACACACATCTGCAGATGTGCCAGTACAAATTGCACAAGTACTATGCACCTATCAAAAGATAAATACGAATACTGGCAGAAATTCCAAAATAAAGAGAGGAAAAAAACTAAAAGAGTAAGGGTTGTCTTTGGCACAAATCTGCCAAAACTTCCTTCTTATCCAAAAACCATCCCCCACAACCCGATCTATAAAATCATGTCCTCCTCAGTCCGTCATTCTTTTTAACCCTGTCCACATCTTTTGCACGTTTCGTCACTAAATTATATCAACTGCTTTAAACCGAAAAGTGTACTGGTTGCATTTTACTTCAGCGTCCATATAGAATGGCTAGACTTATCAGACTCAACAATGTCCAGGTTGCTGCGGGAATGGAACCGATTAAGGCCAATTTTCTATTGAGCTTATATATCAGCCATGAATTTTTGATAAATGACGCATAAAAAATGATCGGCAAGAGATAGAATATATTAAATGTCAACTGTCTTTCTCTATAGACAAAACTAAATAGAAACGTGGATAAAAAACCAACGACATACCAGCCTACGAAATTTTGTAAAGGAATACCGAAGTACTTACCTCTCTTTTCCCATTGCCAAAGCTTGCTTACATTCACCGCTACCGGGTCGATAATAAAGTCCAACGAAACAAGTATTAAAGGGGTAAGGAAAACAACCACCATATTAGGAAGTAAAAATGCCTGCGTTATGAGCATGGCCAGATTGAATGATAGATATTTCAATATTACCCATGCCAATGAAACCTCGAGTGGATATACTTTCAGAATCCTTATTCTCGAAGAAAATAGCGGTTGGTCAAGATGATACCAGTATTTGACCCCAAAACATCGTAACGACGTCTTCAAACTGAGAAGTTCTGCGACCGTGCTGATAATGTACGTCAAAAAAAGTAAGTACAAGATGTCCGGGCCAAAAAAGTACCATCCGTGTAGTCCGATGAGAACCAAAGTAGCGATAGCAAACTGAACAAATGTTCCTTTTAATTTCATTGCAGAAAACTTTTTTATAACAAATGATCGTCTAAACCCAGCGCATCCTTGATTACCTGTTTATTCATACATTATGATTACACGTAATTTCAACAGTTAGAAGTAATTTGGTCATAGAAAGGATTATAGCATCAAGATTGATTTCACTGCGTGGAAGCGGAGCCGTATTGAATGACAGAAAAGTGTTACCGAATGGGTGATCCATTTTGATGTGTTGCTTGATATGGTAGTGTTACCGAATTATTAATTCGGTTTTACACTATGGACATATCAGCAAAACGTGAATATATTCTGGCTCT
>JAUSJK010000036.1 GCA_030647255.1 bacterium | reverse complement strand
TGGGTAACACTTATTTCCATGCAACTCGTGTGGGAAACAGAAATGCAGGAAAAGTAAACTTCATCTATAATACTCATATGAGAGTTGTCAAGAATTTCTTTCACCTTTTCGAAGCTATTATTGCGAATATAGTCTACGGATTTCCTTCGAAAAGATTGAAGGTGATAGGAATAACAGGCACAGATGGCAAAACCACAACTACTTCTCTGGTCTACCATATTCTCAAGTCTGCTGGAAAAAAAGTGTCCATGGTCTCCACTGTCTACGCCAAAGTAGGCGAAAAAGAGTTTGACACCGGGCTTCATACAACTACCCCCTCTAGTTTTCAGATTCAGAAATTTCTCAAGATGAGTGCGGATGCCGGAGACGAATATTTTGTCCTTGAGACCACCTCTCATGCTCTCGATCAATACAGAGTATATGGAATCGAGTATTATGTGGGAGGAATAACCAATGTTACCCATGAACACCTTGATTATCATATAACTTATGAAAACTATGTCCAGGCCAAATCAAAACTCCTTCGTCAATCGAAGATTGCCGTGATAAATAAGGATGACCGATCATTCCCATTGCTTACTCGTATTTTATTTCAACATCCTTTAACAGTTACATATTCGCGTATTTCCTCAGCCGACTATGAACTCTCTACACTTGGAAAATTGGCTGACACTCTTTCGGAATACAACCAACATAACTATCTGTTGGGGTTTGCCATAGCGGACAAGCTCGGAATGGGTAAAGATGCTATTCTCACTGCCATGAAGACCAATTCCTACCCGCCGGGAAGAATGGAGACGGTCTATGATAAAGATTTTAAAGTCATTGTCGATTTTGCCCATACGCCTCATGCTATTGACAAGGCCCTTATGGATATAAAGAAACGGTATCTGACATCAAAAGGGAGACTTATACATGTGTTTGGCTCTGCATCGGAACGAGACTCATCAAAACGCCCGTTTATGGGTGAAACGAGTTCCAAGTGGGCTAATGTCATTATACTGACTGAAGAAGATTGTAGAAAAGAAGATCCGAAAAAAATTGTTCACGAAATCGCTTCGGGAATAGATATAAAATTTAAAAAAATAAACTCTTCAGAACTGACACCTCAGTCTAACCACATTTATACAGTGATACCAAATAGAAAAGAAGCGATTGATAAAGCCATCGCCATAGCAAAGCCTCATGATATCATTGTCACCACTGGCAAAGGACACGAAAAAAGTCTTTGCCGGGGATCAATTGAATACCCTTGGAATGAGAAAGAAGCCATAATGGAAGCAGTAAGAAAAAATGATTAATTAATTCTTTTATGCTACAGTTCGACAATCAAAGGAAAATATATCATTCTACCATCCTTGATAATCCACACATCATCTCCGGTTTTGGAACAAAAAAAAGTGGTGACGGGATGGATGAAAAATCGCTTCTTCATTTTTTTTCCTCTCACTCCATATCCTACGATCATCTCATGATCCCGAAACAAACTCATTCAACGAATGTGAGAATCCAATTATCCTCTCCTGCAGAACACATTGCCTATGTTCCCAATACAGACGGACTTATCACTAAACTTCCCCGCCATCTTCTCATTGTCGAAACAGCTGACTGCGTACCGATCATTTTTCACGATACAAAAAACAATATCGCGGGCATATCTCACCAGGGATGGAGAGGTACGCTTGAGTGTATGCAAACACGGATGGTAGAAGGCCTCACAGGCATAGGGTCAGACATCAACTCTGTCCATGTTGCTATAGGACCATCTATCGGAGCCTGCTGTTATAATATAACTCACGAGAGATATATGCAGTTTCAAGAAAAATTTCCTCAGTATACAGAAGAGATTTTCGAACATAAAGATAACGAAATATACCTAAATCTCATCAAGTTAAATTATCTATTACTGAGAGACAAAGGTATCCAGGAAAAGCACATCGATTATTTCCCTTTCTGCACCAAATGCAACGCGGATATGTTCTATTCATATCGAAGAGAAAAACAAAAAGGCAAAGGCGAAATGTTTAATTACGTTATGATTAAATAATATGCTAAAAGATATACACACTATTTTCATAGTCGGTATCAAAGGCGTCGGTATGGCCAATCTCGCCATCATCCTTTCCCAGATGGGCAAACACGTCTCGGGTTCTGATACGTCTCACGAATTCATCACAGACAAAGAACTTATCCGTCAGAAAATCACTGTCATTCACAGTTTTGAACCTGATACGCTCCCTTCCTCAACAGAACTCGTCGTCTACTCAGCCGCACATGGAGGTAACGAAAATCCGCAGGTACAAGAAGCGAAAAAAAGAGGTATACGCGTACTTCATCAAGCCGAACTATTGCAGGAAATCGCCAAACTTCACCATACATCAATCGCCGTCTGCGGCTGTCATGGAAAAACAACCACCACCAGTATGCTGGCACAACTTCTTGACCTTACCGAGTCTCCTGTTTCTTACTTTATCGGAACTTCCTCCATAGGTGATAAACCAGCCGGCCAATACGGACTGTCGGGCAGTTTTGTGTACGAGGCAGACGAATATGGCATGGACCCTCCCCGAGACACGACACCGAAATTTCTTTTCTACTCGCCAGATTACATACTCTGTACCAATATCGATTATGACCATCCCGATATATATAAAAGTAAAGAAGAAGTAAAACGTGCTTTTGTCACCTTTTTTAAAAAAATACAGGAAAAAAAATACGCACAAAGAAAAATATTTCTCTGCGCTGACGATCCTCTGTCGATGCAAGCTGCAGAAGAGTTGGATTCCGAAGTGTATCTTACCTATGGATTTGCTCGTGAAGCGCACATTAGGATAGAGGACTTCACCACCGACACAGATTACTCTCAATTTCGGCTTATTTTTAATCACCTCTCCAGAGGCGGATTCGATATTGATTTTGGACTATTTAAGGTTCCTTTATTTGGAAAGAAAATAATCGGTAACGTTGCCGGAGCCATCGCTCTTCTTTTAAACTGGGATTATTCCGTGGTAGACATACAGAAAAAACTGGAGACGTTTAAAGGACCCAAAAGAAGATTTGAGTTTATAAAAAAAATGGACGACGTCTATATATTTGACGACTACGCCCACCATCCTCAGGAGATAGAAGCGACTTTGGACGCGGCCCGACTGCGATTTAAAAACCGAGACATACTTATTATTTTTCAACCCCATACGTACTCGAGAACCGCCGCTTTAGAAGAGGAATTTATCGCCGCCCTCGCGAAAGCCGATCATACATTTCTTCTCCCTATATTCCCCTCCGCCAGAGAAAATAAAGAGATGTTTGCTATTTCGTCCGAAGATCTAGTTCAGAAAGCCCATACAAAAGGTATAGTAAACATCACCTACATTCCCTCCCCTGAAGAACTTTCCCAATATATGGCTCCATACATCAAAGACAACTCCGTTATAATGACAATGGGGGCAGGAGACGTGTATAAGGTAGCCCCAATGATTACAAAACACGTTCGTCATTCTGGGGAGGAGTGAAACGACGACTCCAGAATCGTTATCAATGAATTAACTACGATCCTGGATGCGTCCCGATGTTACTTCGGGACTTACCAGGATGACGTTGAATTATATAATTTCTTAATTAAAAAATATGAATCCTTATTCTATTCTCGAATTAAATTTTGGAAAAGGGAAAATACAAAAAGACAAAAATATTTCTTCCTACATTACACTTCGTACGGAAACCGTGGCAGAGTATTTTATTGAGGCGGAGACAAAGGAAGATTGGCTCACATTGTTTCACCTCACACATGAACATACTATTCCTCTTTTTATAATCGGCGGTGGTTCAAACCTAGCTATTCTCCAAAATAAAATCAATGGTTTAGTTGTACGAAATCTCTATGTAATAAAAGAAGTGGTCAATGACACTGCGCAATATGTAGATTTACTTGTTTCTTCCGGGTACCCCATGGGACGACTCGTCAAAGAGACAGCCGAAGCCGGCTATGAAGGATTTGAGTATCACCTTGGCTTACCAGGTACATTGGGCGGCGCCATTTACATGAACTCCAAATGGACTCACCCGCTTTCATATGCGGGAGACTGGCTCATCAAAGGATTTCTCATTGATAATGAAGGCGCCCTCAAAGAGGTCGACCGTAATTATTTTCAATTTGCATATGACCATAGCAAGCTTCAGGAAACAAAAGAATTTTTCCTGGAAGGAATATTTCGCCTGCAAAAACAGAATCCGGCGATTTTAAAAAATAGAAGCCAGGAAGCGCTTGCATACAGGAAGCAAACTCAACCTTTTGGAGTCGCCACCAGCGGTTGCTTTTTTCAAAATATAAGCGAGGAGGAAAAGAATCGTCTAGGATTTCCTACAGGTTCAGCCGGCTATCTTATAGATCAAGCCGGGCTTAAACATACACAGGTGGGTGATTTTATCGTCTCTCCTATCCACGCCAATTTTATTGTCAATCAGGGCGAAGGAAAACCCGAAGATTTGATACAATTGATACACCTGATTAAGGCTAAGGTAAAAGAACAATTTGGAGTCGATTTAAAAGAAGAAGTGAGAATAATATAAAAACCTATGGAAGATGCGTATGTAATTACAGGTGGAAAACCTCTTGAAGGTTATATTAAACTATCAGGAGCAAAAAATGTAGCTTTAAAGCTCATCATCGCGGCGTTACAATTTTCCTCAACTGTCACGCTTGAAAATGTACCAAAAATCAACGACGTACTAGAACTTATCCATTTGATAAAGCTCCTTGGTGCGAAGGCAGAGTTCGTCGAATCGAATACACTGCATATAGACAGCAGTAATCTGACCTCACACAAAGTGGATCTCCTGCACGGTTCAAAAATACGCGTGTCATTTATGCTTTTTTCACCTCTTCTTCATAAATTCCGTGAATGTTTCGTCCCCAATCCCGGTGGATGCCGCATTGGTGCCCGGCCTATTGACCGCATCGTTGAGGGAATGAAATCGCTGGGAGTAACGCTCGAGTACGACACGACAACGGGTTATTATAATGCTCGTATGCCCCGCGACCCGTCGGGAAATTACCATTTCCCCAAACCTTCACACACAGGAACCGAATTACTCGTACTTTTAGCATCGATTGGAACAAATACAATTCACATTGAAAATGCAGCGCTTGAGCCTGAAATCGATGAACTTATCCATTTTCTCAATGAGAGCGGCGCACGGATACAACGGGAGGGACATACTATTGTTGTCCATGGAGTATCAGAATTAAAACAAAAACTGCCTTTTGAAATACAGTCTGACCGCAACGAGGCCGTCACATTTGCTACATTGGCCATTGCTTCAAAAGGAAATATCGCCATCTCCCCTATTCAAGAGCATTCGCTCACAACATTCTTAGACAAACTGAAACATATTGGAGCTGGAGTCGAAGTAAGTAAGCAACAAATGCGTTTTTACAATAAAAATCCTATCTCCTCTCTCAATGTGGAAACTTCGCCCCATCCGGGATTTATGACCGACTGGCAGCCCAACTGGGCAGTCCTGATGACACAGACCAAAGGCGAATCCATCATTCACGAAAGAGTTTTTGAAAACAGATTTTCATACGTAGAAGAGTTGCGAAAACTAGGAGCAGAGATAGATTTCATCAAAACTCCTATCCAAAATCCGGCTGATTTTTTCTTTTTTAACTTTGACCCGGCCAAAAAATATAACCAGGCCATCAGAATTAAAGGCCCTCAAAAACTTCACGGCGGCGTACTGACTGTCGCCGATCTGAGAGCTGGTGCTACACTGGCTATCGCCGCACTTATTGCAGAAGGAGAGTCTGTCATAAACGGAGTTTCGATACTCGAAAGAGGGTATGAAAATTTTGTCGAAAAAATCAGAAGTGTGGGAGGAGAAATTAGTAAAATATAACTCACAGTTAAGCGTTAAGAGTTAGGTGTTAGGAAGTTATAAGCAATAGTTTATATAATTTTATAAATATTTATCCCGTCATTCTGGGGAACGATGAGTGTTAGAGTGACTCCAGAATCGTAGTGAATTAAACTAACAACGATCCTGGACAAGCCAGGATGACGATTTCAAATTAATTATAATTATGTCCAAATTTCAAAACATTCTTATTCTTGCAGGAGGAGATAGCTCTCGTTTCTGGCCGCTTCAAGATAAAAACATGTATTCTTTTCTCGGCACACCTATTCTGGCACACCAAATAAACAGTCTTTTGCCATACGGAGAAAAAGTTTACGTCGTCATCCCCTCTCAGCTCGACACTTCATCAATAACTTCACATATTTCCTCGACAGAAATTACTTTTATCCGTCAGAAAGACGAACTCCCCGGACAAGCGGGCGCTATTCTTTCAGCAGAGGATAACATTGTAGGTGAAGTACTCATCGTCAATGCCAATGACATATTTGATGTTTCCATTTTAAATACTTTTCTCACAGAACTGGAGAAAGGAAAAAAAGACGTCATTCTTTTGGCAAAAAAAGTCACTTCCTATTTTCCTGGCGGATATGTCAAATATGAAAACGGAAAAATTCTGGAAATAGTTGAGAAACCAAAACCGGAACATGTACCTTCAGATATAGTAAAACTCGTCGTCGATTATGTGGGCAGTTTTAAAGGCCTCGTTGATGTCATCGATATGACGGAGACAAAAGAAGATAATAGGTATGAACTGAGTCTCAATATTCTTCTTAAATCAAACAATAATACTTCACTTGTGCTGTATGAAAAATACTGGCACCCATTCAAATATCCCTGGCACATGCTTGATATGATGAAGTATTTTATGGGAAGCATATCGCAAAATATTGACCCATCGGCCAAGATATCAGAGAAAGCAATCATTGTCCAGCCTGTCGTGATAGGTAAAAATGTAAAAGTAGGCGATTTTACGAAAATAGTCGGCCCGTGTTATATCGGAGAGAATACTATCATCGGAGATTATGCTATGGTTCGTGATTCTCACATTGGAGCTCATTCTCTTATCGGCGGATACTCTGAAGTCGCCCGCTCATATCTTGGAGAGGGAGTAATGCTACACCGTAATTATGTCGGCGACTCGGTTCTTGATGACAATGTCCTTATGGGAGCGGGAGCAGTTACTGCCAACTTCCGCTTTGATCAAAAAAACGTCAAGTCTTTGGTAAGAAAGAATGTAGTCGATACGGAGCACACTAAACTGGGAACAATCATTGGTAAGGGCTCTAAAATCGGAGTCAACTCCACCATTTTACCGGGAGTAAAAATTGGCAAAAATACGTTTATCACTCCTCATTCTTTGATACAGGAAGATATCGAGGACAACGTATTTCTCCATCAAGGAAAAAAAGAAAAAAATAAATCTGCTTAATTTCTCTCCTAAACTTTGTTGCTAGCTTTCTGTAAACTCAGCTCTCCACACATTAAAGTCTACAAGAGTTACTTTTCCATCTCCATTTGTATCGGCCACTACTCCATTCGTCGGAGGTTTTCCTGTGAACTGATTCCTCCACTCGTCAAAATCGACGAGAGTAACAGTTCCATCACAATTAAAATCTCCCACAGATTTTCTGGGGCAAGGGACAATGGGAACATATTGGGAAGAAAGAGTATAAAAGGCAGAACCAACCGCTGTCCACGGACAGGTTTTCGTATTTTTGTCATAGATACAAAGTCCATGATTTGGATTAGATCCTCCCCACCAGGTCAAATCAAGAGCGTAAAAAAATGCCGCTTTGACTCCCGCAGCTCCAAGCTGTGGCAATCCGGTGGTAAGCCAGAGCGCTACACAATCTGCCGAAGATGGACTACATTCTGTATCTTGTCCATGGGTGATACCAATTTCAGCAAAAGCAAAGAATCTAGGAATCCAGGGATAAGTGCCGAGAATGTTTTTATAGCCAGAGATCATCTGCAGTAAACAATTAGAGTTATATTTATTACCCCCACATCCTGCGGGACCCGGATACCAAGTAAGCGCCAAACCTTCCCAACCGACAGATTTGAGGTTCACGTCAAAATCTCCCTTATGCGAGATTGCTTCCTCTGCGGCGTTAAACTGATTTAACCATTGATCGATGGTTAACGTGCTCGTCGTTGCCTCCGAAAGCGTCGGGAACCAAAGTTTGGCTGTCGGATCTGCCGAACGCACTGTTTTGACGAATTTACGTACCAGACAAACTGCGCTCCGGGGTGAAGTTATCCATTCGGGTACTGTTTGCCCCATGCTGTCAGAGAATCTTGTCTGTAGGGGATTTTGCGGTTCGTGCGGCGGGACGAACCAGTTAGCACCACGGTGTTGTTCGGCAGTGGTTCGGATAGAATCCCAATTGTCGCTACCGTTGATAGCTTTCGCTAACCACCGCGTCACCCGGGGATCATCGCACCCTAGTGTTAGATCAAAGGGAATATCTCCGGTAGATGGGTCAACGCGATCTTCATATCTCAACACTATCTGTGGCCCACCAGTTATGACTTTTGGCCAGTAAGAAATGCCGTATGTCGAAAGTTCCCAGCGGTTGTTTGTATAGGTTTGTGTACCTGGTGGGTCCCAATAACTATTGCTCACTGCCATTGGTTTTAAGCCTGCGACAATGGATTGCGGAATACGGTTATTTTCACTGTCGTACCCTGGCATGGTGGATTTACGAAAAACATTGTACTGACCGGCGTAATCAGGAATATTAAATCCGTAGATAAATGCGTTTGTTTCAACTCCTTCTACAATTCCTTTTTGAGCAGAAGATAAAGATCGTACTGTATATGCAGTTAAAAATAATAGAAGCGCAGTTAGAATAACAATCTTTTTATGACTCATAAGAATACAATTTCATTAAACACAACATGATTTAAGAGATACTACTGCTTGAAACTTTATTTACAGATATTGTAGTAGACATTTTGTGTTGCAGGCGGAAGTCCGCTAATCAAAGGACATATATTTTTACACTGACTAAACGCACTATTGGGATTACAAAATTTTACAGGAGCGAATTGTTGTGGCGGTTGAGTTGGTACAGTAGTACATTCCTGGCGGGTCGAGACACAAACATTGTACCATGGATTTGAACTACCTGCAGGACATATCCATTGACACCATGGATACAATTTACCCACATCACAGAAAGGAACATTCCTACATACTGGAACACTTACAACTTTTGGTATTGGAGTAGGTGTGGGTGTAGGAGTCTTTGTTGCTGTTGGACGGGGAGTAGAAGTAGGAGTCGGAGTTGGTGTTCGTGTTGGCGTGAGAGTTTTAGTTGGAGATGGGGGGATTGGTGTTGGTGTTCTGGTTGGGGTCGCTGTCACAGCGATCGGTGTGACGGTCGGTGATGATGGCTGAGTACAGGACTGCTGAGTATGAAAACACCGTTCAATTGGGCTATTAGCCCCATAATATTGTTTATATATCGATCTATAACTATCCCACAGTGAAGGAGATGAACATAACCACTGAGCACCTGAAAGATCTGAAGGGCATTGGCATGTCGTCGGTCCCGGAGTACAAACAGTCGGAACTGTGGGAGGAACAGTCGGTGCACGAGTTGGGATCTGAGTAATAGTGGGCTGACTCGTTGCACGAACAACTAAAGAGGAAGGTGTGCCAAGTTCAAATGTGTACGCACCTTCAATACCGACCGCTTCCCAGTCTCCAACTGTCAAATTCAAAGTAATTTTCTGAGAAGTCGCGGCGGCAGCACTTCCGGGTACGACTCTGAAATACACTGTTCCAAAACAGAAGTCGAGTCCCGATGGTAATTTAACATCATCTTCAAGAGATACTTTTGTGACTGTTGTTTTTAAATTACTTGTTCCAGGTACAAGTGTCGGAGTCAAAGAATACCCGTCTGATATCACTTCTGACAACACACTAGTACATACGGCAGACGAACTCTTTTGCTCAGGAGTAAGAGTAGATTCATCAACCCGCTCAAATATAGAGGAATACTGTATTGTGACGGTCGCTCCTGAAACACGCTTGCCTCCAGTGGGAGACCGAATATAAATCTGGACAGGAATAATTTGTCCTGATAGAGGACTGACGTTCATTTCGCTAGGAGAACTTCCTGGAGTAGCCAAAGGTGAAGCAAGTCTTACGGAAACTGAATTTTCGGACGCTTTTGATTTATAAAGAGATTGATTGAGTAGAAACCAAAAACTAGCAAGCGATGCTACAAGTACTATAGCCAAAAGAAACAGACGCAATTTTATATTCATGAATTTAATTCATTCTAGATTAATATATCATAAAGACTCAAGTGCTTTTTTCTATAGGTCACGTTTCTTAAACTCCGTTCTCCACGCATTAAAATCTGTAAGAGTGGCTTTTCCATCTCCATTTGTGTCAGCAACTACACCATTTATCGGTGGTTTACCTTTAAACTGATTTCTCCATTCGTTAAAGTCTAAAAGAGTTATGTTGCCATCACAATTAAAATCCCCCTGAGATTTTTTAGGACAGGAACCAGTCTGAGAATTAAGTTTTAATCCTCGATTTACCATCACCACGAGATCTGCTCTGGCGATGGGAGCTGTGGGACAAAACCGTAATGGATTAATTCCACATCCGCTTGTCATACCAGCCTTATAAATCGCTTTTATCGCGGCAAACGACGGATCTTGAGGTGAAACATCTGAAAAATCTGATAGAGTAGCTGAAGAAGATAAGTGAAAAATACGGGCCAAAACTACGGCCGCTTCTGCTCGACTTATCGTCACAGTTGTTCCCCCACTTGCAAAAAAAGAGTTTCCGACGTCTGTCAGTATTTGATAGAGCGAGATCATCTGAACAGCCATCCAGCGGGAATCTGATTTAGGTACGTCAACGTACCTATTTCCGAGACTACGAATGGAGAGTGGGTCACCGGCAAGAAGAAGTTCTTTTTGAACAGATAGTATATCGACGTTTCTCGGTTGTGTATGAAGACGGACACTGACCCCGGCAATAGCGCCCGCCGCCTGACCCGTCAACATGGTAATTGGTTGCAGTCTGGAGGCACCATTTACAAGTCTTGATTGGGAAAGATTTTTTTCCGCGACTAAAAATCCGTCAACTGTTTGAGGAATGAACGACTCGAACGGAATCTGAAATGCCCCGGAAACAAATCCTGTCGGAACATCGGATGTTGATTCCAGATCTTTTTCAAGAGTATCGTCTGTTTTACAGTTATGCAGGTCGTCAGGATAATCGCCAACCGCGAGGGACGAAGTAAACGTTGTTTGGGCAACGAGAGGTGTACCAACCCGCTTGATCTCGCGTCCGGTCAAAGTATGAAGACCGATGATCCGTCTGGATTCACGGACATACGGAATAACGGGAAGATTTTTTTCGATTGTCTTATACTTATCGGGAATAACAAACTCATCAGGAACAGTACCTTTATTACATAAATTATCATCTGTGCTTGACTGCGCATAACCCTGATCATCCGCCACAGACCATGAGGGCTGTCCCATATCATGCTGAATATAATACAAAAGATTAAGCGTTTTTATTTTGGCGGCGCAGTTCATCTGTTTGCGGTAACTTACATCTGACAAATAACGGGTCGAAAGAACACTCGTCGAAGGATAATCATTCGCCCAATTTAACCCAGTCTTTGTAATTTGTTCTGCTTCCTGGGCGGAGGAAGCGTTGTAATTGATAGCATTTGGAGATAAATCAGGAACGCCTCGATAGGCTTTGTACGTGACCCAGTTGAAAGGATACCCTGTTTTGACAAACCAGATACTACCCGCCAAAGAAAGTGTTCCTTCAAACTCAGTTTTATGAGGTGAATAGTTTCCGATAGGTGCGTCCATGACTAGCTCTGAGGGAACGCCGGCTAGATAATTCTTGACGATCGCGGTATAGGTAATATCCTGAATACACGCATTTCCAGAAACATTGGTTCCTTGAGCAATCAGATTGCCGATGCGATACTGTGCATCAGTAAGAGGAATAAGATCTCCGTACTCTGTTGCATCTATTACAATTTTTCCGTTAAATGTTTCTCCTTCCTTTGTGACAACACCTTGAATAGTTGTCCCACCTTTAACAAGATTTACGACATGTTTTTTAAATCCTACATCTAGAACTGCTTTGGTTCCATTTTGAAGTGTAAGATTTTTTGTATCATCGATCATTTTTTGCAGAATCTCTCTTCCAACTGAGGGCTCAAAACAAGTACTCGTTCCCGACCAGTAGCAGGTACTAAGTGACCGTCCCTTCGCCTGATAATAACTTTTGACACGGGTTATAAATTCCTGGTATATTCCTGACTCTGCCGTTTCGGGAGATCCGTCCATTGTGGAGACTCCGGCCGCAGTCATCTGGCCGCCCAACCAGTCAGTTTCTTCAAGAAGAAGCACTCTCGCTCCCAGACGTGCCGCCTGAATAGCGGCTGAAACGCCGCCTGTTCCTGCCCCTACAACAATAACATCATAGTCTGTTTGAGTTTGTGCAAGGATGTGACCATTCGTGACCGAAAGCAAAATGAAAAAGACTATAAGCCCGGCTATTATTTTTTTCATAACTACATATTACTTCTTCTTAAACTCCGTTCTCCACGCATTAAAATCTGTAAGAGTGGCTTTTCCATCTCCATTTGTGTCAGCAACTACACCATTTATCGGTGGTTTACCTTTAAACTGATTTCTCCACTCGTTAAAGTCAAGAAGAGAAATAGTTCCATCACAATTAAAATCTCCCAGAGTTTTTTTGGGACAGTTTCCTACAGGTTGAGTGACCTCATTTGCCTTCACTACGCTCACATCATCAAAATATACTTCTCCGTTCGATGTCTGATCAACAACGGCATAGACGTACCCAGGTCCAGCTTGGGTAGTCTTAAACGACAGGGAAATTTTTTGCCAATCTTGGGAACCTGCTGGTAAAACCTCGCCACCAATGAATACTCCATCAGCAAAGGGCACCGCAAAACCGGAGAGAGCAACTGTACCGGGGGGTGCAGACACGGCCACAGCTCGTCGATTCGTATTATTTACTGTTTTGACAAACGCAGACCAGGTATATGTAGTATTTGGCCAAAAAAAGTAATGCTGGGCAAAACCTGGTGAATTATTAAAACCACTTTTAATTTTGAGAGATCGTTTGCCCGAATGAGAAATAGTGTCTACTATTTCATACCCTTGAGCATTTGCCCACCAATTGGCACTTTTTTGTTCAAATGATCCATTAAATACCATATCGTGTGGCCCTTCAAGATTATCAATGCTATTTTGAACGCCCGCGTGACTAATAATATCGGTTGGAGCTTGGGTCAAACTGCTAATAATCGTATTGTTTTCAAGTATAGTATCTGGCAATCCTTGTTTATCCCATTCCCATATATCTTCCCAGTACCGTCTTCCTTTTAATGAATCATCTGGATTGACCGGACCATCTCCCCGATCTTGCCAGTAATTGTCATGAAGCCAATGGTCGCCTCCCTTATAGAGAACATTTAGACGATTGTTAATAATTACATTATTCCGTACTTCTATATACCGGCTGTAATCATCAAAATATACACCCATTCGAGCTTGGGTGTTTTGCCCCGGAACATCTGGTTTTGTTCTCGTATCCCGTATGACATTGCCTTCGATCACCGTTCCCCGCTGGGCAGACAGCGTATAAATACCTCCTCCGTCATACAACTCGCGCATATGATTATAGATCAGATTATTGGCAACGCGATTATTGCGAAGAGTCGTCTCTGTCCAATCGTTTCCGCCCCACCCCCAACCAAGACTTATTCCCGTATATGGCAGATCAAACAATGTGTTATTTTTTATCAGACTGTTTTGAACATATGCCAGCCATATCCCCACACTGCTCCAATATTCTTTTCCGGCATCATGAATGGTGTTGTTGACTATTTTATTTCCCCGTGTTACCTTCCACAACTGATTTGCACCAACATGAGGCCAGGTAATATGGCCTATCTGAATAGCACTGCCGGAAATATCCGTAAATTCACTGTTCATGATAGTATTATTTTGCGTGTCCAAATCAAAACTTAAGCCCGCACCTCCCATGTGATTAAAAAGATTGTGATCAAATACAATATTTCTTGCCCGTTTAAATGATATATTTGCCGGCATCTTCAACAAGTTTGGCGATTGATCAAATGGCAGCGAAGGAGCCGTACCAATAATGGTCATATCTGCCTGGATGGGAACATAGCCATCATTCACTACACTTGGCCTTACCCAGCCTACATAGGCAAACTCTAGTCCGACAAACTTGATATTTTGCACATATGGCCCCTCTTTTTCCAAATCGTCCGTACCAACACCTACAATCAGTTGTTCTAGAGCCGGTAATACGATATTAGCATTCGTCATGTTTTCATTTGAAGCTGGTTTGTAATAGATATACCATTCTGTCCTATCTAAATACCACTCCCTATCGCTATCTAATAGTTCATATGCATTTTCTATCCAGTCAGGAATTCTCATGGCCCACGAAGGCTGAAGATGAGCATTGGCAAAACATGGCTGCATCATGATGATCATCGACCCATTGACACTTTCGATCCGACAGCGAAACTGCTTCCAATCGACATTGGATACAAATTCAATATCCGTCTTATTTTTCCAATTGGCTAGATCAAAGGTGCTGTTGGGAGTATAGGTATATCCTTTATTGTCAGCTGTTTTTTGCGCTCCGGGAAGACCGCCCAAACTTCTGGCCCGTATTGCTCTACTGGCATTTATATACAGTTGTCTTGCATTTGTCCCTGGATCTACTTTTGCTCTCCATATCCCCTTCGATTGGTCAAAAAGACTCCACCCGCTTATTACTTTGCCACCACTAATGATTGGTTTTTCTCCCGGATACGCTTGATACGTGATGGAATATTGGTCTGTTCCGGAATCTTCCGGTGTAAATTGAAGGGGCTCACTCAGTTGATACGTACCGCCATGAAGATACACCAATATGTTTTTATTTAATCCTGATCTTATTTTATCTCTAATCGATTGTTTGGCTGAAAGAAGTTCGGCGGTATTTGAAACGGTATAATCCGCCTGAGATGTTTGGGCAGAAATAAAACGAGGCCAAAGAAAAAGGCTTAACAAAAATATCGAACAAATAATTTTTTTCATGACTCAGTTTGATCATAGATGAGATTTCATTTAAATGCAATAACTTTCCCACCATATTGGTATAATTGCCATCATGAAAGGAAAAATAAACACACAGTGGGATCTGTCCCCTCTCAAAAGCTGGAAAAATGAAAAGGAACTTGAAGAAATTCGAAAGGAAGTGGAACAAAAAACTAATTCATTCGTACACAAGTGGAAAAAGAGAAACGACTACCTGACTGATCCGACAATATTGAAAGAAGCACTCGACGAATATGAGGCGTGGGCGCACAACATAGGCGCATATGGGAACGAGTGGTACTATTATAGCCTGGCAATCGAACTCGACCAGAATAACCCCGAACTCAAATCCAGGTTTACCACTATCCAACAATTGAGTACCAAACTCATCAATGAGCTTCAATTTTTTACTCTCAATCTGGCCAAAGTCCCCCTCTTTGTTCAGAAAAAATTTGTATCCTCGTCTCTACTTGCTCCTTATACCCATTTCTTGGAAAGACTTTTTGCTGAGGCCAAATATCTTTTGAGTGAAAAGGAAGAGCGTATACTCAACCTCAAAGCAATCACATCTTATTCCCAATGGGTACATATGGTCTCCGGTTTTTTGGCCAAGGAAGAGAGTGATATTGTTAACGAAAAAAATCAAAAAACAAAGAAAAACTTTTCTGAAATTATCAGCCTCATCAATAGTTCTCACAAAAAAGTTCGGGACAGTGCGGCCGAAGCTTTCAACGACATCATGGAAAAGCACAGCGACAGCGCTGAAGCAGAACTCAATGCCATCCTCCTTCATAAAAAAACCGACGACGAATTGAGAGGCGTCTCAAGACCCGATCTCACAAGACATTTATCAGATGCTGTAAGTTCAGACATAGTAGACACACTTCTTGCCTCGGTCAAAAAAAGGTTTGCTATATCCAATCGGTATTATGAATTAAAAGCGAAGGTGCTTGGAGTCACAAAATTAGCCTACCATGAGCGAAATGTCGAACTGACGGCCAAAGGAAAAAAATATCCGTTTGATAAAGCGGTCAAGATCGTGCTCACCACATTTAAGAATCTTGACCCAGATTTTTATACTATTTTTTCCTCATTTCTCAAACATGGACAGATCGACGTCTTCCCCAAGAAAGGCAAAAGAAACGGTGCATTTTGTTCTCACAACCTCTTATGTCAGCCCACATATATTCTCCTCAATCATACGGACAAACTCAATGATGTCTTGACGTTGGCCCATGAACTGGGACACGGTATCAATAACGAACTTATAAAGAAAAAACATAACGCCATCAACTTCGAAACTCCTACTTCCACTGCCGAAGTTGCCTCAACATTTATGGAAGATTTTGTTTTGAGAGAACTGGTAAAAGATATGGACGATGAAGATAGATTCTATATCCAGATGACCAAACTCAACGATGATGTTTCCTCCATCTTCAGACAGGTGGCCTGTTACCTATTTGAACAAGATCTTCACCGCGAATTCAGAAAAAAGAATTTTCTTTCCAAACAAGAGATCGGTGCTTTATTCCAGAAACATATGTCTGCTTACATGGGGTCTTTTGTTGAACAGTCAGCCGGTTCGGAAAACTGGTGGGTATATTGGTCTCATATCAGATACTTTTTCTATGTTTACTCGTATGCGGGAGGACTTCTCATATCCAAGTCACTGCAAAGCTCCGTCCGGCAAGATCCGACATTTATAGAAAAAGTGAAAGAATTTCTTTCTGCAGGATTATCCGACTCTCCCAAAAATATATTTGCTAAACTCGGAATCGATATAACAAGTCAGAAATTCTGGCATAATGGACTTGACGAGGTGGAAACATTGCTCGACGAAACCTGGAAGCTGGGAGAAAAATTGGGAAAAGTAAAATAAAATTTCCAAATAATATAAGAAGGGTAAAAAACGAACAGGTGTCAGAGTGGAAGGGCTCCCGACACGCGCGCAACGCAGTGAGCACTGGCGGGAAGGAGAACTCTGACAGAATCTGGAGTAAAGCGATGGTAAATTAACTTAAACTAATTCTATGAAGAAGGTAACTGTTATCGGTGGAGGGACAGGTTCATTTATCGTCCTCACCGGTCTCAAGAAGTATCCTGTTGACCTGGCCGCCATCATCACGATGATGGACTCGGGTGGATCGACAGGTAAACTGCGCGATCAGCTCGGAGTTCTCCCTCCGGGAGACTTGAGACAATGTCTTGTTGCGCTTTCCGAAGCGTCCAGTTTGTGGCGGCAACTTTTTTTGTATCGGTTTGAACACGGAGATCTTAAAGGTCATAATTTCGGCAATATTTTTATTTCCGCTCTGGAAAAAGTTTCTTCTAATTATGATGAGGTTATCGAAACGGCGAACTACGTTCTTAAAACAAAAGGTCAAGTTATACCCGTGACGTTCGACAAAGTACATTTATGCGTTGAGTATGAAGACGGACACATCATCAAAGGAGAAAGTAATATCGATGAAAATAATACGAATCCCCACCGGATCGTCAGGGCATTTCTTGAGCCCTATGCGTCTCTCAACCCAAAAGCAAAACAAAGATTAGAAGAATCGGACGTCATCATTTTGGGTCCGGGTGACCTATATACCAGCACTATTCCTGTCCTTCTGGTCGAAGATGTCCAGGAGATTATTCGTTCAAGCAAAGCCCTGATCATATATAATCTCAATCTTATGTCCAAATACGGACAAACATCACATTACACCGCTAAAGATCACGTGCATGATATTACCCATTATTTAGGACGAGAACCAAATATAGTCATTGAAAATAATGGTCAAATACCGGTAGAAATCGCCAAATGGTATGAAAAATATCAAGAAACAAAAATAGTAAACGATCTGCACGGAAATGGATTTGCTGGTACAATCATTGAAGAAGACGTTATCGACAGAAATGTTTTCGCTAAAAATACATCCGATGTATTGACACGCAGTATATTAAGACACGATCCTGAGAAACTGGCAAAAATTTTGTTGCGTTATATCTAAGGTTTTTATCATGAGGAAACACACTATCTCGTTTGGACATGCGATTGAAGGAATTGTCTGGGCTTTTAAGACTCAGCCAAATTTTAAGATTCATTCTATTCTATCTGTCATCTCGCTCCTTTTGGCTGGCATACTCAAGATTTCCTCCGCCGAATTTCTTGTTATTGTTCTTCTTATCACCGTTGGATTTACTGTAGAAGCCATAAATACCGCAATTGAAGAAGCGGCCGACCTCATCGAAACCAAATGGAGCCAGGACATAAAGCACGTGAAAGACGTAGCCGCAGGCGCAATGCTCCTTTTTGCCCTTGGTGCCGGCCTTATTGCGTGTATAATATTTATCCCGAAACTATTTAATCTTTTTGGAATATAAAGATAAATAATTTAAAATGAAATTATGTCCTTATACTTATTTGCCACGCTCATCTCTTTTTTTATTCACTTCACCCTCATCATCCCTTTTATAAACTTCCTCTACAAAGTCAAGTTTCAGCGAGCGCTTCAAAAAACAAAGGACGTGTTCAATAAACCGACACCTATATTCGATCGATTCCACAAGCATAAAACTGGTACTCCCGTCGGCGGTGGTATCCTCATCGTACTTACCACCGTATTCCTTTTTCTTTTATTTATTTTGCTCTTTATACTTTTTAACAGACCTATTCTCACAAACTACCCCTCTGTCATAGCTGAGATCAAAATTATTCTTTTTACATTCATCAGCTTTGCTTTTTTAGGCATTTATGACGACCTCAGTAAAATCTTCCGCTGGAAAAGCGAACAATTTTTTGGGCTTCGAATACGGCACAAATTGGTTATCGAGATCGTTTTGGCATTTATCATCGCCTATTGGCTTTTTTCCGATCTTCACATAGACATCATCCACGTGCCTTTTTTTGGCGTATTCAAAATATCGTATTTTTATATTCTTTTTGCCGGATTTGTGATCGTAGCCTTCGCGAATGCCGTCAATGTTACAGACGGACTCGACGGTCTCGCCTCAGGAGTACTCGTCTTCGCTCTTACCGGATTCTGGGTGATCGCCAAATCCATCATTGACGTTCCCACATCGCTATTTATCGGTATCTGGTTGGGGGGCTTGGTTGCCTTTTTATATTTCAATATTTACCCTGCCCGCATCTGGCTGGGAGACACGGGGTCTCTTTCATTTGGCGCGACACTGGCTGTCATTGGTTTGGTGCTGGGAAAATCTTTTGCACTCCCCATCATCGGAGGAGTATTTCTCATAGAGATTGCGACATCTTTTTTTCAACTTATGTCCAAAAAATTTCGGCATAAAAAACTTTTCCCTGTCGCCCCTTTCCACCTCTGGCTTCAACTCAAAGGCTGGGAAGAACCCAAGATTGTCATGCGTCTCTGGATTATCTCCATCATCTTCGTCGTCTTCGGCCTCATGGTCGCGTTTATGAAGTGAAAAATAGTACAATATACACATGGTGAAGATCATGGAGGTGCTCAAGAAGGAATATCAAAATAAGAAGGTGCTTGTCGTCGGGCTAGGTATACAGGGAGGAGGTCTCGGAGTCGCTCGCTTCTTTGCCCAACTTGGAGCTAAGGTAAAAGTCACGGATCTTAAAAATGAAACACAACTTTCCGAATCTCTAGATAAACTCAAACTTTTTCCGCGTATCTCCTACACTCTCGGAAAACATGACATTAAAGATTTCTTAGATGCAGATGTCATTTTTAAAGGACCTTCTGTCAGATGGGATTTACCTGAAATGAAAGCTGCACAAGAGCACAATATCCCGGTCGAAATGGAAACATCTTTTTTCGCCTCCCTCTCACCTGCTTCCGTCATCGGTATTACGGGAACACGGGGTAAATCGACTACGACTCAACTTATCTATGAACTACTAAAGGAAACCGGGCGAAAAGTATATCTCGCCGGAAATATCCCGGGAGTTTCGACGATTGAACTTCTCAATATCGTAAAACCGTCCGATACAGTGGTGCTTGAACTTTCATCATGGCAACTATCTGGCTTTCATCACAAAAAAGTGTCTCCTCATATCGCTATTTTTACGAATATTTATCCTGATCACCTCAACTACTACAGCTCCATGGATAACTATTTTTACGATAAATCGGCTATTTTTGCCTATCAAAAAAAGGAAGACATACTTATCGCCAGTCCCAATTTAAAATCACACATAGAAGAAATAGTCGACTCTACACCTGTGCAAAAAATAGAATACATCCTGCCTACGTATTTTCCTGCTGATCTACAATACCTCAAGGGCATTCATAATAAAGAAAATGCTTCTCTCGCTCTTAAAACTGCCGAACACCTGGGTATCGCGAAAGAAAAGTCGATTGAGATCATCTCCCAATTCAAAGGTCTCCCTTATCGGCAGGAAATAATTGGAGAAAAGGAAAAGGTTATATTTATCAATGACACCACTTCCACTACTCCGATTGCAACTGTCAGAGCTATAGAAACATTTACAGACAGGCCTGTTGTTCTTATACTCGGCGGAAATGCAAAAGGTCTACCCACAGATGATTTATTACACCTTCTTCATAATGTCTCAAAGATAATCCTTCTCAAGGGCAGTTTTACGAACGAAATTTTGTCCAAACTGCTATCCCTATACATCTCCAAGGTTGACACGACTATCTATTCGGATTTGGGAAGTGCCGTCAGAAAAGCCTATGATGACGCCAAACGTATTGCTCCGGCGTATGTTCTTTTTTCTCCCGGAGCGACTTCATTCGCCTCATTTAAAAACGAATTCGATCGGGGAGATCAGTTCAATACGATTGTCGCCTCATTATGAAAAGAAAGAGTATACGTCATACCACGTCTTCCACAAAAAGAGAGAGTTGGCTGAGATGGCTGTTTTTCCTGCCCATTACGCTGTCAATTGTGGGTCTTTTTTTTATATTCGAAGCTTCGTCTATCCGTAGTGTGACTGAAGTTGGCAATAGCTTTCAGTATCTCAAGTTCCAGTCCATATGGATTGTCATAGGGATCTGCGCGATCATATTTTTTTCTCTCCTCGACTATCATAAACTGTACTTCGTTTCTTTTTTTGCCATGATCGGAGCCATTCTCCTTTTACTTATGGTCCTCATACCCGGTATAGGATACAGGGCGGGAGGAGCACAACGATGGATTGACCTCGGAATCATCAATTTCCAGCCAACAGAGTTTGCCAAACTCGCCACCATACTATACCTTTCTTCATGGTTTATTCATAAAGACAGAGAGCGTTTTTTTAGTTTCTGTATTTTGCTCGGTATACTGATGCTCCTTATCATGGCACAACCCGATATGGGTACCGCCATCATTATTTTTCTTATCGCCATCACACTTTATTATTTGGCCGGACTCGATCTTCATTATCTTCTCTTTCTGCTCCCCGTCTCGGCTTTGGGATTTTTATTTCTTGTCAAAACGTCACCTTACCGATTCAAACGATTGCTCGCCTTTTATAATCCCTCCCTTGATCCTTTGGGAATCACTTACCACATCAATCAAATTTTAATTTCTCTCTCAAACGGAGGACTATTTGGTCAAGGATTTGGAGCTTCCCGTCAGAAATATCTATTTCTTCCCGAAGCCCATACAGATTCTATTTTTGCCATCATTGGAGAAGAGCTCGGTTTTTTTGGATCCGTCATCATCATCGTTTCTCTTCTTTTTTTTGTATATCTATTATTTAAAGTGAGTACATCTGCCCACGACAGATTCGGGAAATTACTAGGAGGAGGGATATTAGGATTTTTTGGTTTTCAGATACTCATCAACTTAGGAGGGATGGTCAACCTACTTCCTCTGACAGGAGTTCCTCTCCCTTTTTTCTCGTATGGTGGATCGAATCTGCTGACATCATGTATCCTTACAGGTATAGCGATAAATATAGCGAGACAGTCGAAAGCGTAAAGGTATTTAGTATTTTGTATTTGGTATTTAGTATAAAAAAACTGTAAACTGTTTCGTCATTCTGGGGAGGAGTGAAACGACGACTCCAGAATCGTAGTTACTTCAATGACAACGATCCTGGATGCGTCCTGAGCAACGCCGAAGGACTTACCAGGATGACGTAAATAAAGAATGTTACCTTGTTACATGTTCTATGTTGAATGATATATGAAGCTTTTATTAACGGGTGGGCATTTGGCACCAGCGCTTGCCGTCATCGACGAATTGAAGTCTGGACAGTATAGTAATATACATATAATATTTGTGGGAAGAAAAGATCCTCCTCTCGAGTTTGAAGAAGTGAGTAAAAGAAATATTCCGTTTATTCATCTTGATGCAGGACGACTCACACGATTTATATCTATTGAATCGATAAAGGAGCTTCTGAAGGCTCCGTTTGGATTTATGCGAGCACTGCAGATCGTAAAAAAAGAAAGGCCTGACAGAATTCTCACTTTCGGCAGTTATATAGGCTTGCCAATAGCTTTGGCGGGATTTTTACTTCATATACCCATATACACTCATGAACAAACTATTCATCCCGGTTTGGCTAACCGTATCATCTCACGATTTGCAAAGAAAATATTTGTTTCCTTTCCGGAATCAAAGCCTTTTTTTAACCCAAAAAAAACAATTCTTACGGGTAATCCTTTACGCAAAGAAGTAACTACCATCATAAAGCAACCTTTCAGTTTTAATAATGTACTCCCCGTCATATATATAACGGGGGGGTCGCTCGGGTCGCACAATCTCAACAACAGAGTCTATCTTATTCTCCAGGAGATACTTAAAATCGCCAACGTAATCCACCAGACGGGGAATGTCGAAAAATATAAAGATTATGAGAGATTCGTTTCTCTGCAAAAGGGGCTTCCTTCCTCGATACGAGACAGATATGCCGTACGGAAGCACATCTATTCGGATGAGATCGGATATGTCTATTCCATCGCAACAATGGTCGTAGGACGGGCCGGAGCTAACACAATCAGCGAGCTTATCACCCTTAAAAAGCCTGCTGTACTCGTACCTCTTCCCTGGTCCGCCCATCAAGAGCAACAAAAACAAGCTCATATTTTGGTCAGTAATGGCACAGCCGAGCTTTATACCGAATCCGAAGAAAGCGACAAATTATATGACACCATCTATAAAGTTCTCAAACATACCTCAGAATATCGCCACCATTACCAAAATCTGGAAACGTATAATAGAGAACATGCAACAGAAACAATCCTTAAAGACGTCCTTTCGTAACTTTATCTTTTTTTTTCTTTTTGTAATTTGCGTAGCCGGGTTATCTGCGGGGCTCATCTATCTCCACTCATTCTTTTTAATAAAAAATATTCAATTGAATTCCTCTGTCATTCCCTCAATGTTTAGAGGAACCGAAAACCTTCGTACAAAAAATCTTTTATTTACATCCGAAAAGGAGATCGTCCAGATACTCACTCTATCCAATCCTTCACTTGAAGACATACAAGTAACGAAACAATTTCCAAATACATTAAATATCTATACAAAAGCCCGTCTGACCATTGCGGCTCTTGAAGTTGATGACGGATATTTTTTTTTGAGTGAAGAGGGCATAATCACAGGAAAAATAAAAAAAAACGAGCACAAACATCCCCTGATTCACTACTATCAAAAGTTTTCTTACTCGACTCTTCAAACAGGGGGGACAATAACATACCGCGACATTCTTCTTGCCTTACACTTTTTAGAAAAATCAAGCACTCTGGGGCTTGTCGTTGACGCCATTGATATTAACGGATTAAATATGATACTATTGCATATAGGTCAAAAAAAAATCATTTTTACGACAGAAAAAAAGAAGGAACTACAAGATTATCAACTGGAAGAAATCATAAAAAAATTTAGAATAGAAGGAAAAGATTTCAAAACACTCGATTTGCGATTTGAGAAGCCTGTGGTAGAGCTCTAAAGAATACCAGATGGTCTGATACTCTGACCTATTTAAGTTAATTAGAAATTAAAACTTTTATACCGTGTCTGACAAAATTATCTGCGGAATCGACATCGGGAGCCATAAAATTGCGACTGTTGTCGGCATAGAATCGAAAGAGTATGAAGAGTTGCGCATCATCGGATTCAACTCTACCCCTTCCCGAGGAGTAAAGCGCGGTCTCATCGTTGATATCGACAAGGTAACCGGAGCTCTTGAGGAGAGCGTAGAAAAAGCAGAGAGGATGGCCGGACACAAGATAAGCAGTGCCTATGTCTCTGTCGGGGGGCCTCATATTTCCTCACTTAACTCTCACGGAGTCGTCGCCGTATCCAATCCGCAAGCTGAGATCAGCGAACACGATGTACAAAGAGCCGTTGAAGCGGCTCGGGCAATTTCTTTATCCACGACCCGCGAAATTATCGAGGTTTCAGCGCGCGATTATAGCGTTGACGGACAATCGGGAGTCAGAAATCCTGTCGGCATGAGCGGAGTACGGCTCGAAGTAGACACTCATATCATCACTGCTTCCACCACCAATCTCAAAAATATTGACCGCTCTCTTTCAGATGTAGGTATTGAAAATATGGGTTTTATTTTTTCAGGACTCGCTTCTGCCGAAGCCGTGTTGACAGAGACGGAAAAAGATCTGGGTGTTGCCGTTGTGGATATCGGAGGAGGTAAAATAGATCTGGCCATCTATGTGGACGGCTCTCTCTCTTACTCCAGCTCCATACCCATAGGAGCCAAACATATCACCAATGACATTGCCGTGGGTCTACGCATATCTCTTGATTCGGCAGAAAAAGTAAAGTTATATTTGAGCGATCTGTATAAAATGCATGACGATAAGCTTCGGAAAAAAATAACTTCACCTCCTCCCGATTTTCAAGGACTGACTATACCGGAGACTATCTCGGATATGACTCCCAAAACACTTGTCGACGGGATTATTGCTCCACGACTCGAAGAAATATATAAATATATTGGGGAAGAACTCATAAAAAGTACATTTGCCGACAGTATGCCCTCCGGAATTGTGGTGACGGGTGGAGGAGCGCTCACCGTACAAATGATAGAGATAGGCAAAAAGATCATCGGGATGCCTATCCGGATAGGAGTTCCGGAAAAGGCCACCGGTCTTGTTGACGAAATACTTAATCCACAATTTTCTGCTACAATTGGCCTGCTTTATTATGGGAAAAAGTATATGTCTACAACTGAAACAAAAGATAAAAATTTTAACCGCATACTGCAAAAGTTCTCTCTCAACTCATCTTTCACCAAGCTGAAGGATATGTTTAAGCAATTTTTACCATAATTTAGAATAAACTCATTCTAGATCTTCAATTCAATTCTCAATTATTGAAGAATTAGGTTATACTGAAGCTGGAATCTACACACATGATACATATTACTATATTTCATAAAATACCTCTTGAAAACCTCCAAAATCCCCTGTATACTAGACTATAGGATATGGGTGCTACAAATCCAGATAGATTACCAGGTCGACTTCCAAATGTAGATCCAAAGGTAGCTGTAACTGCTGTAAGCTTGGCTAGTGCCGGTGTATATCTATTTGTTAGATCTCTTGGAGCTGGTCAAGAAGGGCTACCACAAGCACATGAGATACCTGCAAATCCTAACAGGCCTCCAGCTGGAATAATAAATCCACCCTCTACTCAAACTCCAGAAGTTCATATTGCTCCATCAGCGACATTTACTCCTCTTCCTCCAACAGAGACAGCTACGCCTTTTCCTACCTCTCTGTTTCATCCTGATAGAGCGGTCATTGCTCAAACGAAAGACTATAAAGTTGACTATTCTCTGTCTGGATATGATATTAATCAAACCACAGCCGGATTTAAAAGTGTTTTAGAAGCTACAGGTAAAATTGAATCCACAGACGCTATTACCATCTATGCGGGACAATTCAGAGTTAATGATCAAAAGGGACAAGATGAAGTAAGAGATATCGTAGAAAGCTTGGAAGATCTGCAGAAAGCAACAGGTCAAAAAACAGATTCATATTCATATAGATTACAAACCACAAGGGCTGCAGACGGTTTAGAACAAACAAATATTATCGCAACACTTGCTGATGGATCAACATATGAAGCAACAAGTTATATAAATGAAAAAGGTGAAAAGATAAATACATGGAGAACGGAAGTAGTCGATGGTAAAACAACAATATTTGATCCAGAAAGTGGAAAGTTTGTTGACGCAACGTATGGTGAGGGAGGGGTTATGGTGCAAGTAACAAAAGAGCCAGAGATAATCACTGCTACTTCCACACCTGTCCCGACACTTCCAGAGGTTCCAGGAACACAGGTTGTTCAAGAGTCACATGTGGGATTGGAGCAGGCATTTAAGGCTCTTCCGGAAGCAGACAAATTTTCTGTAGTTGGAGCAAAACAAACAGAAAATGGAAAAACTGCAGTCGAAGTATCTGCTGGAAAAGAAACTTTACACGGAATTCCTTTAGAAATACCAGGTTCAGGAACGCTTACAATTCTTTCTACAAAACAAGTTTCAGAAGCAAGAGAAAAAGAGTTTGGATTTGGACAAGTTGATAAATCTATCGTTATAGATTTAAGTAAGGGAGTAAAAAATATAGAAAGCATTTGGACAATAAGACATGCAATACAAGAGTTTGCATTGCAGGGAAAAAAATTCACGTCAGAAAAAGAATTAATTTCTGCACTTGAACAATATGCGAAGGCTCATCCTCCAGGACAAGTATATGAGAACAAAATTAACTCAATAGTTATCGATACTATACAAGGGAGTGAAGGACTAATTCCTGTTAAATGGGAACAAGGAGATCAAAGTTTAGGAGGTACATCAATTCAGAGATTGAGTAGTTCAAGTACTGCCGATGGAACAAGTTCTCAGGCGGGCGAAGCGGTAAGAATAGCAGGTATGGGGACGCCTTTTCTTACTAATGATCAAACAAAGAAATTTAAGGAAGGAAAACCTGAAGGGATTGAGTGGATTAACCCAGAAATAGTATTCGCCGCAAGGGTATCCGATCAGTTTGCCCAATGGACACAGATGCTCCTTGTGCAAGATGGTTTAGATCAAATAATACCTAAAGATGTTGCTCGTGGTAATTTGGGAAATAGCCAGTTACTCCAATACATGTATGGTAAAGGTTATTTTGGTGTACCAAGTCGAGGAGGAATTATTATAACGGGCTCATCTCAATATGGTATTACACCACTTTCTTCAGATGAAGCAAGTGCATTAACGGCATATTTTCAAGGCACAAGTGGAAATTATCCCACTGAAGCCGTTCAACATAGATTCCGCAACATAAGCACATTTGCCACAAATGCATATCTTCAACCCATCTTTTTAAGATAATTAGTTAACTTCATTTGTATTTATTGTTAATCGATCTTTCTTGTTGCTATAATGATTCTGATATGTCTTTTTCACGGAGGAAAAATATTTTTATAGCTATAATTTTATTTATCATTATTGATATATTGCTTTTTCTATATATTAAACAAAGCGATATTTCTAGTAAGAAAGGGATAATATTTATAAACAATGATTCCAATATTCAGTTAGATTTTAATTCTAATGAGTCAATATTAAATAAATATATAAAAGATATTGAAATATTTAATAAACAGGGTGTCATAGATATTAATGATGTAGCTTTAGATAAAGTAAATACTGTAAAAAGTATTCAGCTGATATTCCAAAAAGGAGAATATGGTAATAAATATCTTGTAGATAGAAGTAAGAATACATACATAAGTTATTTTTTGCAATATAATAATCCAGATACCTTAATAATAACTTATTACGTAAATTATTCTTTAAAAAATAATCTTTCTGAAGAACTGCAAAAAATACAAACAAAAAGAGACATAGAATATATAGTTCTATATTTATTGAGAAGGTATTCTAATAAATATGGTATGAACAGCACAACAGAAAAACTGGATTCAGAGGTAGTTAAGTTTATCAAGAATAATAGTCCAAAATTTATATTAGTAAAAAGTATAAAACGTTAACATGAATGTTCGTAATATATTTTCATACTTACTTCCTCTAGGCATACGAATAATCGTTGGATTTATCCTTCTATTGGCTTTAAGTTTTATATTTAAGTCAACGATCTATGCGGGTTGTTCTGGCAAATATATGTGTGCTGATGCGGGACAGGTGTGTGATTGTAGTGATGGCTCAGGTGTGTGTAGCGGAGGTGGTTCGGCTTGTGGGTTGAATGGCGTCTGTTCATGTGGTCCTAGTTGTGAAAATCCGGTAAATATAGCGAATCCTTCTTGTAGTGCAGCTGACGGTTGTACCTCTAAATGCTCAGATTGTGAAATATATAATTATTGTAGTTCGACACCGGATCCTACGAGTCCTCCTGCTTCGACTAATACACCCGTCCCTACATCCGCAGGCAGTACTTGTACTCCAGGATGTGCGGATAATTATGGAGGACAGGGGGCTTGCGGATATAGAAATAGTGATTGTTCGGCGACGACAAATAATAGCTGTTGCCATAGAGTCTGTGGTGGTTGTAACAGCTGTACCACTGTCTCGGGTGGAGGAACGAATGATTGTAATGGTGACTCAGAATGCGGTGCTCAATGTGTCGCAACAAATACTCCCATTCCACCTACCTCAACAAATACTCCCATTCCGCCGACGGCTACTCCAATTCCTCCCACAGCGACGCCTACATTACCTCCTTGTCCATATTCATGTGCTGACGCTTCTGCATGTGCATTAAGCGGAGGTACTGGCTTGAGTGGATATAACTGCGGTGGTGGAGTCTGTTGTCAGTTTGGACCAACGGCTACCTATACTCCGGTTCCGACGGCTAGTCCTACCTCCGCGCCTGTATGTACAACAATATGTTATGGAAATGAAACTATTTGTTCACAGGCAGGAAGTTGTAGTACATGTGATGTAATAAATGGATGTATGATCGCACCTACCGCAACGAACACACCACCACCTGGGTCGACAAATACACCGACAGCAACAAGAACTCCGACTCCTGGTCCTGCGACGAGTACACCCACTGCTGTTCCGACTTCCGGGCCAGTGTGTGGCACATTTTGTGCGGGAAACGAAAGTATTTGTTTACAAGCAGGCAGTTGTACCTCATGTAACTCTGTCACAGGATGTGAAATTGTAGCAGTACCTACAGGGTCTTCCATGGCGTGTGATAACCCGGCGTGTGGTATGCCTGAGGCAACATGTACGGCAAACGGAGGACTAAGTTGGAGTCCTTCGGATATTTCGTGTGGAGGTAATTCTAAATGTTGTCTTCCCGTTCCAACTTCCGCACCTTCTACAGAACCGCCGCCCACTAGTCCTCCTCAGACTGCCTGTACAGGAACGTGCCGATCATTTTGTTTAGCAAATGAGTCGGGAGGCTATGGTACGAGCTGTCCTTCTCTTTGTTGTTACCCTATTCCCACAACTGGGCCATGTACGATGACGGCGTCAGTAGTCGCTGGCAAAGCTCCGTTTGACTCAAGCATTAAGTTCTCTAGCGGAACAAGTTGCTACTGCAACGGATTTAATTACGGAGATGGAGCAAATGACACGAACGCTTGTAACGGTAAATTGTCCTACAGCGCCGTTCATACGTATAATTTTGAATCTGACCCGGGCAATCCATATCATGCGAATGCTTCCTGTCTTGAGATTGGTGGAGGATTTCCAACAACGAGAACGTGTAGTGTGGATGTGACTGCCACCTGTCCCACACAGAGTGACCTTTCCAACATCGCCGCATCCAATGTGATCTGTGTGGGAGGATACAGTAATACCATCGATATTTCAGGAGGACAAAAAGTCGTACCCAAAAGTAGTACTCCATA
>JAUSJK010000030.1 GCA_030647255.1 bacterium | reverse complement strand
CCGTCTTTGTATCCTTTGTGCCAGATCATCCAGCGTAAAAATATATAGGGAGGGAGGAAAATAAGCTTCATTAGCGCTGACAGAGTGGTTTCATGCAGATCTTTGCTTTCGGCAGTCGTATAGACGTCAAACTTTCTTAGTGCATCTTGTAGGGTAGGATGTGAGTAATGGTTGAGAGGGTTTTTGAGATAATCTATTTCCCCATTTACTTTAAACTGCTCGTGGACAGAAACGATGGGATCATAACGCGCATACTTTGGTTTAAAAAGTCGAACAAGTCTATCATACACCCAGTCCCCTCCTCTTAAGAATCCCCCGGCAAAATATTGTCTTCGAGGAATACCATATGCTGCCACTCTGACACCTGTTCCTAATAGTTCTTTAATTTCTTGTTGGAGTTGTATAGTTACTTCCTCATCTGCATCGACTCTGAGTATCCAGTCTGTCGTACAGTGATCGATGGCCCAGTTGACATTTTTTTGTACTTCGATAAAGTTATCTTTCTCTGTTTTTTTCATTTCTATCACTTCCGCGCCCAATGATTTTGCCAAACGTCCTGTTTCATCGGTTCCCATCCAGAGGACTTGTATTTTGTCACACCAGAGCAAGCTTTTAATACAGCGTTCTATATTTTTTTCTTCATTTCGGGCAGGGATGACGGCGGTTATTGTTTGAGGTTTCATATCTATTGGTACCAATTTGGCAATATCCAAAATGTTTTCATAATTACTAAGCAGTATAGCAATATATAAAGGGAAATTATAAATCTATGTTTTCTATAAGGAAGTATTCCCTGTAGCACAAAATAACAGAAAGGGATAACTGCGCTTACCAGAAAGGACCCTTTCACGGTTGAGTAGTATGGAAGGCGGAGATTGTAGAGAATATAACCTACAAATAAAATAACCATATATAGGCCAAGAAACCTGGATATTTCATTGTGACGGTATAGGCTCTTGATAGAACCATATACAAACAGAAAAAATATGGGCAGAGATAGAAATACAAGCATCATGCCTATTTTCGAAAATTCCTGTACGGGCACGATGATATTATGCCCGTCATAGAACCAGGAAAAATAAGTGCCCGCCAAAAAGGAATAGTGCTGCGCCTGAAACATGTCGACGTTTATAAATCCTACAAGACCAAAGAAGAAATTGAGATCTCGAGCGATAACTGTTTGGTGTAGTGGGTATTTATCTGGAAAATTAAATGAAGCAACGATCGGATTATGAAATAGATAAAAATTTCTTCCGTAAAACCAACCGCTGATGAGGAGAAAAAAAATCACGACTGGAATACTTTTTTTTAAAAGGGAAGTAATTTCTTTTCTATTTGTTATTAACTGATCGACAATGATCGCGACAACAAGTATTATGGCTGTCGATTTGGCTAGTAGGCTGAGGCCTAGCAAAATTCCCAGAAGAGATTGTTCTTTTAAAGAACTTAATTTTCGGTGAAGTACATAATAGGCCATGGCGATGCTTATGAATACTGCCGAAAAGAATTCATTACTTATGGAAGGAGTTAGATATAAAACGACGGGCAAAAAACTGACGATACATACACCCGCGACTGCAATAAATGTATCTCGGATAACTTTTTTAAAGAATGTATAACTTGTCAATAAAAGCACTGTCCATGCAAATACGCCAACAATTTTTACAAGACGCAGATTGCCTATAATTGTTGCTACTACATAGTAGAGAGGCGGTTGGTACAATTCCCAACCTTCATTTGGCAAAGGAACTCTCATATAATCTTGCAGATAATGGATATAGTCGATATGCCCCGTGGCGTCAAATCCTCTTGTAATAGGATGATATGCACCGTTATGCAGCTGTAATAGAGCGATGATTACAATCGAAATAGCCAGAATTAAGAAAGGAATTTTATTTGTTTTCAAAAACATAGGCTTTAAAAGCTCCTTCGCTAAATACTACTAAAGGTTTAACATCTGTTTTATAGTCTTTTTCTTCCATAATAACTACTTTTAAGGTAGAAGGGGTATTTATAATTTCATCAGGATATATCCACCCAAAAAATTCATCAGCAAAACTTTGATTAGGAGCTCTTCCATATGTCTTAAATAAATATCTCCATCCGCCATACGGATGATATTTGCGGGGATCTTTTCCATATGTTTCCAAAGAATACGGCGACTTGCCGACATATTTCATTGTTGCTGTAATCAATTTTTTCCTCGTGAGGAGTCCATATTGCTCCTGGGTGGTAGTGAAATGAGGATATACATTTGCAATGAGGAAAATAGTTAAGAGTATCAAGGCCAATTTATTGGGAATAATCTTCTCTGCGAAAACGCCGGCGATAAGAGGAAAAAGTGCCAAGAATCCCAGCTGATAGTATTCTGCCGCATATCCAGGATACAATAAAAATCCAATAGTTAAGAGTATTGAGGCGAGTGATATAAATAATTTTGGATCGTTTTGTTTCTTCAATGTATGTTTGAAAAACCACCCCATGATTACTAAAGATAGAAGAGTCAGCAATGGGTTACCGGGACTCATCACTCCATGAGCTCCCAGATTAAACTCATTTTGTATATTCGTGTATGGATTCATAAACCATATTCTCCCTAGAGATGAAAGAAAAACTGTTCCATGACTTATAAAACTAGCCTGTCCAAATGTGCTTAAAGGAGTTTCTGATTTGCTGAAAATTTTAAACGGCGCCCGGATATTGTCAAAGTTATGAACGACATCAAATACCATAAGGGGCGAGGTTATAATAAGGTAGCACCCTATCATGAGAATCCAGGTTGACAGGGGTATAGACTTGATCTTCTTTATAACGGCAAAAGCGATCAGAGGGACAAAGAGCATGAGAGATAAGTGTACGTGAAACGAAGATGCAAATAATATGCTCGTAAGAATAAGCCATCTGGTATCTTTTTGAGCTTTGATGAGAGAGTAGACTATCCATATAGAGATAAATGGAATTGGTGTCGGGTTCCAGAAGCGCCTATCATACCAGTTCAGAAGTGTCGACCCGCCGTAGAGTATCATCGCGTATGCACCGACTTTCTTGGAAAATAAATCTTTACCAATATAGTACAAACTGAAGGTTGTTAGTAAACCCAGAAATGGAGAAAAAAAAGCGAGACTGATGGGGTCACCTTTGGTAAGCCAGAATAAAAAAGCATTTAAATATGTAAAACCCGGACCCAAGTAATATCCGATATTGGAAGCGCTCACTCCTATCCAGATGACGTGAAAATCTTTGACGATAGACCACGCCAGGCTCGCCTGATATTCTTCGTCAAAATTAAAACTAAAAAACTCCGCCGCTTTCCATAGACGGAGAAAAATAATTACCAGTATGGAAATAAGAATGTAAAGATTGGGTCTTGATAGAGAGTGTCGTAATAGTTTCATAAATTTATCAATTTTTTTCGTCATTCTGGCCCCGAAGGGGACACTTTGGGTCTTGTCCAGAATCCGTATTTAATTCATTCACAACGATCCTGGATGCGTCTCGCTTTGCGAGACTTACCAGGATGACGAACTGGAACGGTTGAAACCGTTCCCTACAAATTATATTAATGTTTAACTTCTAAGACCTAACTTCTATTTATTTTTCCTTTTATAAATCCTCTCACAATCGGCGCTATCCCTTCTCTTTCTTTAACAAACTGATACGGCAATCTTCTTAAAAGAAAAATTACATTTTCCCAGTACGAAAAGTTTTTACCGATGAAATACCCATAATTAAAAAACGAACTGTTTTTAATCTCTTTGGCCCTATAGGATCGAGTGCCTCCGGAAGGAGATTGTAAATGATACACCAATGCAGATGGCTTAAAGACGAGAGACTTAGGCCAGCGCTCGGATATTCTATACCCAAGATCGACTTCGTTATATGAATAGATGGGAGGAGCTAATTTTTCGTCGAATCCTCCAATATCTGCCAATGCCGATTTTCTAAATGACATATTGCATCCATAAGGAAAATCGACGGTTCCTGACTCCTCGGAAAAGAAATCTTTCTTAATAACTGCTCCTTTGTACTTTATTTTACCCACTTCTTTGATGTGAGAGTCTATCGGATCTTCTTTGTTGATCACTCGGCCGGCAACGCCCATCGTAGAGGGATTTCTATATGCGTTCAGGTGGCTTGGGATAGTGGTGGAGGTTATTTTTACATCGTCATCAAGATATAAAACTATGGGAGATTTTGCCTCGTTCCACCCCCTATTGAGATACTTACACGTATGAGGGGGGGAGAATCGAATCACTCTGCAAAATGTAAAAGATAAAAGACGCTCTTTATTTTTTATATACACTGCTTCATCTGACTGATCGAAGATTATGACTTCGATGCGAATAGGTTCTGCAATTGTATCGAGTTGACCGATGAGATTGTAAAGAGCCTGAGGGCGGTTGAGAGTGCCGATAATAATCGATATTTCGGGCGTATCAGATGGATGAATTTCTTTCATGATGTATATAAATAAGTTTCTTTTTGTAATACTGCCATAGTATTTCACTTCCTATTATGCCAGTGAACAGCATGACTATCAATCCAGACGTAATACCGGGGAGGGGGCCTATAGAGCTCGTAATAAAAGTCCCTATTCCCCATCCCAGAACAAGAGACATGAGATATAAAAGTCCTAATTGCAACTGTTTCCTAAGTGCCAACAAGGGTTGAAAAAAAACGCTATTGATCCCCCACCCGATTGAGGGGAGTATAAAAAGCGGCAGTAACGTTATGGTGATATCAGCGTCTGCCGAGGTAAATTTTCCTCCTACAAAAAGGAGTTTGATTAAAAAGGGGCCCACAAGAACGAGAGAAACGGTCACAAATAGAGATATAAGTACTGCTCCTAATTTAGCTTTAGATACATTTTGAATAGCTTTCTCGTACTTTTTAGCAGTGATATATTCGACCAAGTGAGGCAATAACACAATCTGTATCCCTATAGTCATCACGCTCGTCGAAAGAGAAAAAATTTTTGAAATAAGGTTGAGGTACACCAGATACCCAGAAGGCAGATGAGATCCAAGAGACCTGATAAGAAGAGTGTCTGATCTAAGCGCAAACGAACCTATGATAAGAGGAATCCAAGCCCATAGCAGGGGGACAATGTAGGTCATATTGAAAAGTTTTATGATGCTGAATCCCTTGAAAAGTTCGACAGGGGGTATCGCAAAAAAAATCTGGATCATTATATTGAAAACAAATGCTATGACA
>JAUSJK010000024.1 GCA_030647255.1 bacterium | reverse complement strand
TAAACTTAAATCTTAATCCGCCAACTTTGACTCCTACTCCTCAGGGAGGAAAAGATCTCCCCGTGACGATCAATGTGACAGATCCGAATAATAACTATAATCGTAAGGTTTTTAGTCAAGAGGACGGAAGCACACCTCAGACATGTTTTTCTATGTCGGGAGACTCAACGTCGGGTGGAGGGCCGTGTGGAAGTTTGGTTGCAGGGAGAAATTATACCGTGTATGTCAAGCTGTACAATCTATCGGGCGGGGAAGTGGCCTTTGGAGCAAATTCCGTAACCTCAAAACAGTTTACTTTACCTACGGGAAGTTTTTCAGTCCTTTTTGACAAGATTTTTATGCCTGTAGATCTCAAAGCGCCCGTCAATCTGAGAGCCTCCTGCACGAATCCGACAGGACCGATGTCCTTTACCTGGAGCAATACATCATCAGTGAGCATTGCTAAAAACCAGATTGCCCGCTACAGCTACGGGGGAAATCCTTGGAACTATGATTTTGGCAAAGTGGCCGGAAGTGCGACGGCTTTTTCCGATATATATGCATCATACTCCCACACATATCGGTATATGGTACGATCGTGTGGGGACGATGCGTGCACCAAAGTGAGTGCGTGGAGTGGGAACACGGGTGATGTGATCTGTCCCGCACCAACATCAACTCCTACGCCTACACGTACACCTACTCCGAGTCCAACGCCGACCCCGACATTTACACCTGTGCCTACAATAGTAGCCTCAGCTAATCTGCCTACGATCACAGATTTTTCTGCGAATGAACAGACGATGGGGCAAAGTGGAGAAATTCCCAAGTGCGGAGTTGTCAAAATGTACTGGAAAACGCCTCCACCGTCAGAAATCAGTGTCGATGGCTGGGAGATGAATTTTTACAACTCCTCCGGCTTGCAAGCAACTCGTTTTATTCCAGTGGGCGCGACGTGTTATGGATGTGACAGTGGGGCTGGGAGTGAAAAATGGCAGGCGGAAGTACCCGACGTAAATCTGAACGCCGGAGAAAAGTGTATTTTTATGGCACCGCCTTCATACTCGGATACGGATTCGGGAGCGCATGTGAGTCTTCGCGCGGTGAAAGGAAACGAAAAGGGGCAAGAAACAGTTTCGAATAATTTCTACGCAAGCTCTATTCAAAGAGTCTGGTATAGCAATGATCCGACGCCCGTTATTCTTGGCACATGCAAGCAACAGTGTGGAGATTTTGATAATAGGAGTATCTGCACTGATCAGGGAGGAGTTTGTAGTAGTGCGGCCAACTGTCAACCCACTGAAATATTTTCTGGCTACTGCGGGAGACAGGGAAATACTGATTGGGGTGCTTGTTGTAAAGCTATAGAGCCTCCAACACCAACAAGAACAGCGCTAACTCCTAGCCCTTCAAATGGTCCGACACAACTAGCGATTAGAGGACGTATCGATATTAATCAAGATGCGGCAGAACTGGATATATTTATTTTTAGGCATATGGGCGAGATGAATGTGGAGCTTATGAGAGATCGTACGATCCAGTATAAAGATGTGAAGCTTGGACAATCAAAAAATTATGAGTTTACCAATTTACCCTCAGACTCGACTTATGAAGTTCTTCCTCTTTATTTTACTCAAATCCCAACGGATGGAAGACTCAATCATATAGAAAAACTTTTGGGTGTCTTATCAATGAGAGTAGCAGTCTTTGCCAGGGAGCCTGAGTCGCCAGCTGGTGTAGAGATGGAAATAACATTATGTTCAGGAGAAGTAGTATTAAGGTTCAATCATAAACGTTGCAGTATGTTATTAGATAATCAACAAGGCACAAACTTAAGGGCCAATTTTACAGTTCCTTCCGTCCCTCGAGCACTAGATTTCTATATTCCTCATCGTAATGCAAGCTTTTCAATCAATCAGGGAGTGAAAGATGCAATAACATGTTATATTAAAAAACGCTTCAGGCCTTCACATACAATTGAGGCTGTGCGTTCTGATTGGGACGCTATGGTACAAGGTGCTATTTCAGGAGGCTGGAACTCTGCATTTGTTACTGCGTTGTGGATAGAAGAATCTGGTGGGACTACGAGTCTAGGATGTATATCTGAACCTGGAACTGTGGCTGATCAAATTGCGTGTATTAATAGCACTCCTGCCTCGTATAAAAGTCCTGACGAAAAAGGATTCGATGAATTTATGTGCAGATGGTCAGGGGAACCTCGTCCTGCTCCTCCAGATACAAGATCATGTCTTATTCCTTTTATAAATAATGCAAACTTTCTTCCTGTAATCAAAGATTGGTACTTTAACGGTACGGCTTTGTCATCCGTTGACCAATTACCAAGTTTTATTAAAAATTGTCAGTAGAAGTTGATTTCATATGAACAAATACATATATATATCAGTCTTTTTTGTACTTCTAACAGTACTGGTTATAGTTATTATTTTGAACAGAAGGTCTTTTACCACACAAATTCCTTTTCCTTATAAAGTAAACCCATCTCCCAATATAGTAGGGCAAAAAGAGATATCTAAATCAAAGGTAAGTATAATTCCTAGTCCGACTATCGAATTAAAAAAATCAAAAAAAAGATTAAATCTAGATGGAGTGTTAGTAAAAAACTTTATTCAAACTGACAATTTTGATAGGAACGGGAAAATTAGTGTTATTGAAAATAATGACTATTTTATTGACTATATTCCTAAATCAAATGGTTTTTATATTGAGTCCAAAGGAAAAAAGCTATCCGATTTTAGAAATGATGCTGAAATGACGTTACTTAAGACGCTTGATATAGATAAAGATTCGGCCTGTTATCTTAATGTTGTTTTTGCAATTGATCCCAGTTTTGACCCAGCGAACGCAAATGTTTTTTACAGACTGAGCTTCTGCAAGTAACTTTCTGAAAGTAGGATGGATATAGTTTGCAAAATCTGCTATCAATTAGATAATGAAGAAATTTTTCTCAC
>JAUSJK010000079.1 GCA_030647255.1 bacterium | reverse complement strand
CAACCTTCTTTTTTTCATCAAAATCCAACAATAACCGCTGAGGGTTATATATTCCCAAAGCCTCTCTCACTTCCTGGGGAAGTGTCATCTGGCCCTTTTTTGTGATAGAAGTATAGTATTGCATAGTAATACCATTATATGAGAGTAATACTTAGTTGTCAAGTATTACCCAAGGCTGAAGCCCCACTTCGCTCTCACAAGTTCGAGCTTCGATTGGGGCACCACTTCTATACTTAATCTAAGGTTGAGAGAAAAAGAAGTGTGCCGTGCACCTAACGTAGTCAGGTACCGTCTGGTAGCTGACGAAGTGGTGGACCTGAGGGGACTCGAACCCCTGATCTTCTGACTGCCAGCCAGACGTTCTAGCCAACTGAACTACAGGCCCAAAGTAGAAGTATTATAATACATAACAAATGATGTTTAAAGACCGAGCTGATGCCGGTGAAAAATTGGCTGCGTCACTCAAAAAGACTCTCTCATCTACTGAAAGTAAAAAACTGGTCGTTCTTTCTCTTCTTCAAGGCGGAGCGCCCGTGGGAGAAATTATCGCTAGAAAATATAATGTCATTCATCTGCCCCTTCCCGTTTCTAAAATATCATCCTCTTTTAACCCAGAACTGGCCATAGGGGCTTTATGTTTTGAGTATGTGTTTACGGATCCACAGATCGTGAGAATGGAAGGGTTAACTCCTGTCAAAATACGAGAACAGATACAAAAAGCACAGATAAAATTTGAAAGTTATCTCACACGTTTTGGTATAGAAAAAAATATGTACAGAAGATTAAAAGAAAATGTAATCATACTCGTCGATGACGGTATCGCCACAGGTGCAACAGTCAAAGCCGCATATCTTTTTATCAGATCAACAAAACCAAAAAGAGTCATTCTCGCTGTCCCCGGGGCACTGGCACATTTTGATACGAAAGAGTTTGATGAAGAGGTAATTTTGGTAAAATCAGCACAATTTAATTCCGTCTCTCAATTCTACGAATCATTCCCCCAAGTAACCGACGAGGAAGTAAAGAATTATTTCAGCCTACAAAATATCCCTGGATAAAGAAGCAGAGAAGAAAGATGTGTAATAGAAAAAAAACCAATCCGATAAAGATTTGAACGTATTTATTTTTCATCTCTCCCAAAAACAGGAAAAATGAAATTGAAAGGAGCGCATAACGAGGAACAGAGGAAAATGTACCTGTGAGCGTTGGCAAGACAAGACTTGCAAGAGAAAATAAATTGAGTCCGAGTCTTTCATAATTCTTCCAGTTTTTCTTTAAGTCCAGAACTAAGACGCCCAATACTAACGTAAATATACTCATTTCCAATAAGGCGATGAAATACTGGTAGTCGTGATTGGCAGTAAAAAGAATATTGAAATAACGGTAATATACCTGGGGAAGAAAGATAAAGCTGGTCGATCGGTTGGCTCCAAATGCAGGCTGGGAGTGGAAAAAGAAGAGAGGGTCGCCCGTCGTTTTCCAGAGATAAAAAGCGTAGAGAAGAAAGCCGAGAAGGGGAGATAGGATAGTAGTCAGTTGAATCGGTTTCATTATCTGATTGTTATTTTTTTTGATGAGTGAAAATAAGATGGGAATAATTAAAAATAGTCCCGTGAGTTTGGTGAGGGCGGTGAGGAATCCGAAAATAGATGCGAGAAGATAATTCTCTTTTTTTATAAAATATAAGGTTCCGATAAAAAGAAAGAAAAAAAGTCCCTCTGTGTATACCGCTCCGAAGAAAAAAGAAGTTGGAAATAACAAAAGAAATATTATTACACACATCGGTTTATTTCCAATCGACGCAGATTCTGTCAGAGTTTCCCTCCCACCTGTGCTCGACTGGCGGCGAATATCGCCAGATCTGTGAAGCCGAGTTTGACTCGGCGCGCTGTCGGGATCCCCTGCCTGCCGGCAGGCAGGCTTCCACTCTGACACCTGCTTCGTTACAAGTAAACTTATATACTTATAAAAAATAAGAATTCCCAGCAGAAAACAAATGTTGGAGATAAGTAGTCCTGAAAGAAGACCGTTGTGAGTCACAAAAGTGAGTAATTTTATAAGAATGGGGTAGAGAGGGAAAAATGCCTGCGTGTAGGTAAAGTATCCTTTGGAGGCGATGATCAGGTAGTGGGCGCCGTCGAAGTTGGCAAATGAGTAGAGAAATTGAGGCAGTTTATAATCCAAAAGAATCTCTTTATAAGGAAAAAACCCCAAATAAGGAATAAAAGATCCCACAACTATACTGACAAATATATCTACTGTTTTCCACAAAGTAAATACAATAATTCCTGTTTTTAAAATGTTACGTGTTACATGTTTCATGTTCAATGAAGCATTCTTCATATGGTTATTTCTAATGATAGACCAAAGTGGTCGGAGAGATCAATGTTGTCGATGAGTTTAAAATTGTTAACCTTGAGAGAACGGCTCGCGAAGACAAAATCGACCGCGAGTCCTTTGGGAAAAAGAACTTGAGCTTTGTGAAGACGAGGGTTGAGAGTGTTAGTCAGGTGATGTTGAGTCGTAAGATTGATACCTAACGTGTCAATCTGGCGTATCACCTGAGATGTCGGTGAAACATTAAAATCGCCCGAAAGTATAAAAGGATGTTCGAGAGTTTTCAGATATTCATATAATATATTTCCTTGTTTTAGCTTTAAAGGGTTGTCAACAGGTGTTGGCCCCCAGGCCTGGTGAGTATTTATAAAGTATATTTTTTTCCCTTCAATCTCCAAAAGAAGTGAGACGGCATTGCGTGGAGTATTTTCTGGAGGAATACGGGGGTATTCGATTTCCTGAGCATCATAAAGCCAGATGGTCTCTTTCTTTTGCAGATCAAACTGAGGTTTGTAGAATGTGGCATTACTAAAATAAGAGGAGGAGTCGTCAGGAATGTGCCAGGCCTTAGGCATAAAGCCCGTCATACCAGTCTCTTTTTGAATCACCGAAAAGCAATCGACTCCATCTTTAGCCACTTTTCCTCCCGCCACTTCCTGAAAATGGAGAATGTCGAAGTCTTCTTTTTTCACGAAGTCGATGATCTGAGGTAAAAATTCCCCTTTCAAGATGTTGAGATTTAAAAGTTTAATAGTCATAGAAAAAATATTTTGACGTCATCCTGGCTTGTCCAGGATCGTTGTTAATTTCATTCACTACGATTCTGGAGTCGTCATTTCATTCCTCCCCAGAATGACGAATTACATACATAAATCCTATTTCTTCACTGCCAAAAAATGTTCTTTTTTCGGGAGCTTGGCAAAGACACAGACAACAGTCTTTCTCATAAGGCCATATTATAGCTCGTTTTAAAGCAGTTTTCACGGCCAATAGGTTGTATCTGTGAGATGTTGCCATAAGTTTTATTGACATATAATACTTTATGTCTTATAATGTATTAAAGTGAAATATATAGATTGGAGTAAAGATAAAAATAAAAAACTAAAAAAAGAACGGGGAATTGGATTCGAACAAATAGTTATTTCAATATATAAAGAGAAGGTAATTGATATTATTAATAACCCAAGTAGTAATTTTCCAACTCAGAAAGTATACGTAGTAGAATTAAATAATTATGTATATTATGTGCCTTTTGTCGAAGACGAAGAAAAAATATTTCTAAAGACAATAATTCCGAGCAGAAAAATTAGGAAAAAATATACTCGTAAGTAATTATTAATTTATTTTCAATATATGACAGACTACAAAATTGACAAAGAAGAGGAACAAATTCTTACAGATATAGAGAACGGTAAGTATAAATCTATACCTCATGTAAAAGAGGAGATTAAAAGAGTGAGAGAGTATGCAAAAAATACTCTAGAGAAGCTGAAGAATATCAACATAAGACTTTCTCATAAAGATATTCAGAAGCTTAAAGTAAAGGCGGCCGAAAATGGGATGCCTTACCAGACGCTTGTTGCCTCAATTCTTCATCAATATGCGGCTGAGAAGATAGAAGTAAAGCTCTAATTTTTCACAATGAGATCGGTACGGTGTTTGAATGACTCCGGCCAAAACCATGCCGTAAAATTTTTTGGGCACTGCTTTTTCCATTTCTATACAATAGGATTTAATAATTGAATATCTTTCATGGGGAAATGCTTCGTATTGAGAGTGACCAATACAAGATTATTTACATTCGCTGTTCCTGCAATTAAGCAATCCGTTAAACTAAGATTTTTTAGTTTCTTGGCATATTGTTGCCAGTATGATCCGGCCTGTTTTGCGATAGAGATAGTCACGTCGCATATTTGTAATTCATTTAATAGGTTTTCTGTTTTCACTGTTTCAGACGCAAACATATTTTTATATATCTCAGCTACAGTGATCGTTGAAATTGAGAGTGAACCTTTATTTTTAATACTTTGCAGATGATCTTTATACTTTTTATTTCCTCGAAGAACCCATATTAAAATATCGGTGTCAATAAGATACATATTTAGAAAGTACGATCAGCAGCTTTTCTTCCTTGATCCACCCATTTTATAACATCTTGTTTTGTTTTCCATTCAGGATGATTTTCAGGTGTGAAAACTCCCACAGCGTTCTCAAGGGCTTTTCCAAAGATTTCAGGGTTAAACTTCTTCTTTCCTACCAGTTGCACTATTTCTTGGCCTTTTTTTTCATCTTTTATAATTACGGTATATCCTTCATTGGCTTTTGCAATATAGTCCGCGATATGTTGACGAAATTGGCTTATAGATACAGAAAGTGTCATATGTTTATATTAGTACATATTGTACATAATGTCAATATGGAGTCCTCCTTTGTTCATGTTTGGGGTTGTCCTCCGCAACTTTCCTTAAGACTTAGTGGTTAAGCCCTCCACACCTTACTTCAAAACTTTTATTTCGGTGTCCTCCATAACTTACTTTTCGACTTAACTCTTCGTTATTCACTCGACGTCTCAAAGAGCGTTTATTTGGAGGACATAAGAGTCGCTAATCTTCATTCTTCAGAAAGCGACTCTAATGTCGGGGCGGCGAGACTTGAACTCGCGACCTTTGGACCCCCAGCCCAACGTTCTAGCCATCTGAACTACGCCCCGAGTAGCCTTATTTTAGCAGATAAAGACGATTTGTAACAATTGCCCATCGATCAGTGGATTTATTACATTGTGATTATGCGAGATAGATAATGGCGATTTTTTACCTCTTTCGCTAGGCAGTTTAAGGTAGTTCCTCCACCTATAGTATCTACAAAAGGAATGATTCTTTTATAATGATCTAACGGTTCTGGCGGAAGCCAACATTGAGTGTGAAATTGATTGACAAGCGCTGGTTTGACCATAAAAGGCTCATCTCCTTGATTTATTATAGACTCTCTCATTAGTGCTGCTATCATATAATCCGTTGCCAAAGGTGCATATACTAAGGTTTTTGAAGAAAATAGGTCTTTTTCATCTAATCTTAAACGAAGGGGATCTACATTAAAGGAAAACGCAACATGATATTTTCCTGATTGAAGGAGATCTTTCAAATGTGTATGAATTAATTTTTCTGAGCTGATGCCAGTATAAGTGATAACTGGAAGATAATTTTTATACTTTAAAAGTAACCAATCTATATCACTACTTAAATTATATTCTCTACTTTGCTCTTCATCAGGTGTGCGAAATATATATCGTATCCAGTCAAAAATTAAATGCTCGGTGTCTTTAAATATTTCAGCTCGTATGACGTCATTATCTGTACCTGCTCGTCTGATTTTTCTTAATAGGTTTAATACGGCGCTTGTAGGTTGTGGAATCCTGAGTTTTTCCTTTTCGACCATAACCTATAGTATACTATAACGGTTAATATTATTCCATATTGTGCGAAATAAATTTAGGTAGGGGTTAATCGGCATACCTAAGGCATATTATCATTACACCTCTTCCATATGTGTTTGAATTAGTGAAGTAAAAGTGAAACGATCTGTCTTTCAAGATGCTATAATAGCGGTATGAGAATGATAGGGTTTATCGCATTGCTGATAGTTCTTTTCTTATCCCTTTTCAAAATTGGAGGGGCGGAACTGAATAACAATGTGTTGGCAATCGCACTCCTTTTGACACTCGTGACTCTTTTTTCAGATCTTAAGGAATTCAATTTCTGGGGACTCCAGGGGACGGCCAAAGAAGAAAAAAAACTCAAAGAACTGAAGGAAAAAGATGCCGACGCCATCGCGCCGGGAAAACTTCCAGAAGTTACGCCCGCAAGATTACCTCAGATTTTGAAGCAGGAGACGGTGACAGATGATGGTACGGGAAAGGAAGGACTCCTTCGATATGTCTATGAGATAGAAAGGTTTTTACGGTTTGCCGCGTCCATTTTGACAAATAAAAAAAGTATCGGAACGCTTCCTGATTTAAAGGAAATCATTTCTATCTTGAGAAAAAAAGGGTTTCTTACCCAAAACGGACAGGAACAGTTTGAGTCTCTTCTCTGGATTAAAAATAACCTTATTTTAGGCCGGGAAAAAGAGCTCAGCAGCCAGGTGATGAAAGACGGGAATGAAATTGCCAAAGGTCTCTATCAGGAGCTCAAAGACTGGGTCGACACCGCAGTAAAAAAGTAAGTCGCTTCTTGATATAATTGAAGCTATGCAATCTCCATCGCAAGCCAAAAACCGCCCCCCATGGGAGAGTTATTTTTTACAACTGGCACAGGTGGTAAAAACGCGTACCAATTGTTTCCGTTTGTCTGTTGGAGTTGTCATCGTGAGAGATAAACAGATTATCTCCACAGGATACAACGGTACCCCTCGAGGCATACAAAACTGTTTTGACGGAGGATGTAAACGCTGCTATGACAGACATACGAATAAAATGCTCAAAGACGAAAGAAAAGACTTATGTATCTGTGTCCATGCGGAAGAAAATGCGCTCATTCAGTCAGCATATCACGGGATCGCAACCAAAGGTGCGGTGATGTATACAACAGTTGCTCCTTGTATTCTATGTGCGAAAGCTATTATCAATGCGGGTATTTCGGAAGTAGTATATATAGAAGATCATCAGGATGATTTGGGAAAGGAACTGTTAAAAGAGGGGGGAGTGAAGGTGAAAAAGGGAAAGCTAAAAGGTTGACCAGATTCTGTCATCCCGAATTTATTTCGGGATCCCATTACTATTAAATTATCTCTATAGTATTATGTTCACAGATTCTGTCAGAGTTTCCTTCCCGCCAGTGCTCGACTGGCGGCGAATATCGCCAGATCTGTGCGCGTGTCGGGATCCCTTCCACTTTGACACCTGTTCCTCTCTTTCTCTTTTATATTTAATTTTTAATATGTAGTTTTAATATTTTATTTTTGATATTTACTATGAAGAAAACTATATTTATTATTCTGCTTTTACTATCCTTCCTTCCTTTTCAACAGGTTGTTGCCGCAGAGGGAGCGAATAATAAGTTTGGTATTCATCTGGCGCAGCCGCATTACGAAGATCTGGAAAAGACGAGAGACCTTGTAAACTCCAATGGAGGGGATTGGGGATATGTGACTGTCGTCATGCAGGAGAATGACCGCAAAAAAGATAAATGGCAGGATATTTTTGAGAGGATGAGGGAGTATCGGCTCATTCCGATTATTCGTCTGGCGACAGAACCTGAAGGAGAGTTTTGGAAACGGCCTGCCAAAGACGAAGCCAAAGACTGGGCGGATTTTTTAAACTCTCTCCATTGGGTAGTGAAAGAAAGATACATCACTATCTTTAATGAACCCAATCACGGTTCGGAGTGGGGTGGAGAAGTGGGGGCGAAAGATTATGGAGAAACAGCTTATCAATTTGCCAAAACTCTCAAAGAAAAAAACCCAGATTTTTATGTGATGCTCGGAGGGTTTGACGCGTCTGCCCCATCATCCCGCCCTGTGTATGAGGACGAAGAGAGATTTGTACGCGAAGCCTTGAGTGTTAAAACTCCCGAAGAGTGGAATAAAGTACTTGACGGATGGTCTTCGCACTCGTATCCGAATCCCGGGTTTGCGGGATCTCCTTATGGCTCGGGACGGGGAACAGTTCGCACATATGAGTGGGAGCTCGGGCTTTTGAAAGAGCTCGGGATAAAGGATCTGCCCGTATTTATTACAGAAACTGGATGGGAAGGGAATGCGTTGTCTCGAGACAGAGTTGCAGAAAATTTCAGAACCGCATTTCAACAAATATGGCTCAATGACGATAGGGTGAGAGCAGTGACTCCGTTTGTTCTCAACTATCAAGGGCCGCCTTTCACGGGATTTTCCTGGGCAGAACTGGGAAACTCAGAATATTATCCCCAGTATTATATGGTTCAAGATATGAAAAAAGATGCAGGTGACCCGGTTATCGAAGAAAAAGGAAGTATAGATCAAGAGCGACCTCACGAGCTAGTCATAAACTCTGTCTATAACATGAAAGTAACGCTAGAAAACAAAGGTCAGGCGATCTGGGATAAAGACTATGGATACGGATTAAAAATAGATAATTACGATAAAGATAAATATTTATTTACTGATTTAAAGAATATAAAACCAAACCAGCAGATAGAGGTCGATGTGTATCTCAAAACTACCGGTAGTAAAGGAAAACAATCAGCCACCATTGCTTTATATAAAAACGACAAAAAACTTTTAGAAGGAAAAAAATGGAATTTTGAGATCGTACCTCTGCCTTCTATCCAGTTTCATGTCTCTCTTTATCCAAAACGAACGGCCAAAGGAGACACATATCAACTGCAGATATTTGATAAACGTGAACAGCTCGTATACAAAAAGAAAGGTATAAAAATAGAGGATGAAGAAGGTATGGCTGATTCTATCCAAAATGTGGCGTTGGGTGAGAGGTATCGCGTTGTTATCTTGAGGCCTTACTATCTGCCCCGTCAGACATTTGTGAAAATCACCAAAGGCGTCAACCAAATCGCATTTGAACGAATGTTGCCAGTTGACGCCAACGGAGACGGGAAGCTTGATATTACAGATGTCGGAACATTTATTACTACACCGGAGAGATGGGGGTTGTTATTACCTTGAAATATAAGAATTTATTGCTTCATTGTTCTATTGCTCGATTGCTAGCAATGAAACAATGTAACAATTGAACAATCTTTCTTGTTACACTATTCTCATGAAAGTCATTCCTTCCATTCTCACGTCTTCGGCGAAGGATTCATGGACACAGGTTCAGAATCTTCTGCCGTACTATTCGCGCTTCCAGGTGGATATCGCTGACGGGAATTATGTTCCGAATACTACCTGTCAGATAGACGAACTGCAAAAATATTTTTTAGATAATGCCATAAAATTCCCTCGGGAAGTATCATTTGATTTTCATCTTATGGTAGAAGACTATGAAGCAGACATGAAAAAGTTGGTTTTGTTCGCAAAATATATCACCATCAAAGTCATTTTTGTCCATGTTTCTCTCAATTTTAACTATGAAAAACTAAGCGCACAATATAGTCCTTTTTTAATCGGACTTGTTCTTAATCCAGAAGATGACGTTGCAATTATAAAACATAAATATGATTTCTCAAAAATAGACAATATTCAAATTATGGCGATTCATCCAGGAATGCAGGGTTCATCCTTTATGCCAGAAACGCTACAAAAAATTGAACAGCTGCGTGCTGCAAATTATAGGTCTTCTATATTCCTCGATGGGGCGGTCAATGAACACACACTTCCCATTATCCTAGAGAAAAAATATAAGCCCGATTTTATCTGTCCGGGGAGTTATTTTAGTCGGGCTGCGAATGTGGAAGAAAAGGTGAAGAAAATAGAGAATACCATTCGTCATTCTGGTAAGCGATGAGTGTTGAAGCGTATCCAGAATCGTAGTTAATGTTCTTCTTGTAACTCGTAACATGTAACTTGTAACATTCTACATCTTTCGTCCACAACGATTCTGGAGTCTCCCGACTTCAAACCTCGGGATCCCCAGAATGACGGATATTTTATGGTTCAAACGACGAGTGAGAACTCTCATAGTTTAACGTTTGATGTTCCACCGAGTCAAACTCGGCTATCGTAATTGACAATGATTATATAAATCCCTATATTGAAGTTGTGGAACATGATCCTTGGTCGGTAGAAAATTTGGTCCGTGCTGCATTAAAAAGAACGAAAGAACGATTTCTTTCCTATTTTCTTACCTATGTCGCTAGCTCCATTCTGTTTATTGTAGTATTTGCTGCTGGTGTTATCTTAAGTACGATGATTAATATTCTCTACGTAAGGACAAAGTCGGTTCTCCTCGTGGGGATTCTAGGAACACCTACAGCCATAGGTTTTTTTGTAGCTCTTATTTATGTCAGCGCCTGGTCACAGTTGGCCGTGATCCATTCTCTCATGCTCAACGAGAAAAAAGATCTAGGAGCACTTTTTAAAGAAGTGAAACCGGCTACAGGAGGATATATTTGGCTTTCCATCGTCACCACTCTTTTTATGTTTGGGCTTATACCCTGGGGTCTTATGACGCTTTTTATTGTTTTAATTCTGTGGGCGTATTGGTCAATTTTTAGTACATTTGTCTATCTTGAACAACGAAGACGGGGACTTGAAAATCTGTGGATCAGTCGTCAGATGATAGACGAGAGATTTATCGGCATAGCCGGCCGGATGCTCCTTATACACGGCTCTATATTTTTTATGATGATTGCATTAGGATGGAGTGATAATGCGTTTCTTCGATTGCTTTCCGGTATTGTCAATATTTTGTTTGTTCCTTTTAGTATCAGTTTCAGCTATGAGATTTACAGGCTTCTCAAAATCCCCACGGAGGTAAAAAAACCAACCGTATGGATAGCGTTTTCCGCCATAGGGTTTGTGTTATTCATCGTTATGTGTACCCTTTTGATAACGGTCTTCTCTCAAAATTTCGCCCAGATTATGGAAGTCATCATAAAAATGATCCGAGCAGACCAATTGCCTCGTACGCCTGCGGTCAACCTTACTCCATATCCGAGCATGTAAAATACTCCTCCGCCTTTTGTATAATGTATACATGGACCTTGAACACGCGAAGACAATACTCAATCATTTGTATGCCGACGTGGACGGGTATACCATCTCCGCTCAGGCG